>CAYULG010000077.1:0-11701 GCA_964445365.1 uncultured Salinivenus sp.
TCGACGGGCACGTCGAAGAAGCCCTGGATCTGCGAGGCGTGCAGCTCCATCGTGAGGATGCGATCGACGCCCGCCGAGGTGAGCATGTTGGCCATCAGTTTCGCTGCGATCGACACCCGGGGCTGATCCTTCCGCTCCTGGCGCGCATAGCCGAAGTACGGGATTACGGCCGTCACCCGTGCAGCCGACGCCCGCTTGGCGGCGTCGATGAGAAGGAGCAACTCCATCCAATTGTCGGCCTTCGGGTGGGTGCTCTGGATGATAAAGACATCCGACCCTCGGATGGACTCCTCGTAGTGGACATAGATCTCCCCGTCGGCAAAGTCGCGGATCGTGAGGTCACCGAGGGTCGTGCCGTATGACTCGGCAATCTTCTGGGCGAGGGCGGGGTTGGACCGGCCGCCGAAGATGGCAACGGGGCGGTCGTTGCTGGACGTTCGCATGGGCGGAGGGGACGGAAGCGGGGGCGTCCGGATGGGCCGAGGGGGCCCGCCCGGCGGCGAGAACGGCAACGAGGGCGTGAGGCTGGCTGCTGCCCGGGGTGGATTCGAACCACCACTAACGGCTCCAAAGGCCGCTGTCCTGCCATTAGACGACCGGGCAAAAGAAAACGGCGAGGCGTCCCGCCATTTGTGTGCTTCACAGCTTACGAAAGGACGGCTCTGGAATCAACGGAAAGGCCGACCTTCGGTTCGTGAAAAGATTCTGAGAACGGGATGCCCACCGGGGCGTGATGGGACATCCGGAAACGGCCTCTACAACGTGTAGGACTAGGAAGAAGTGCTCACCGTGCGTGTCCTGTCTGGCGCAGAGTCGACTGGCGACACCAGACGGTGGAGCGGCCGGAGACGATGTCCCGAGTTGGCAAAGCGGCTGCCTCGGTTACCCCTCCTGATCGGTCGGCATCACGAGGAGCTCCTCTACGTCCACATGCTCGGGGGCCGTGAGGGCGTAGTGAATGGTGTCTGCAATGTCCTCGGACTGCATCATTTGCATCTCACCGTTTCCTTCTTCCAGCATGGCGAGGACGTCCTCGTCGGTAATGGTATTGGGCAGCTCCGTCTCTACGGCGCCGGGCTCAATGCTCGTGACCCGAATGTTGTGCGACGGCGCCAGCTCGTTTCGCATCCGCTCCGAGAGTGCGCGGACGAAAAATTTGGTGCCGGAGTACACTGCGCTTCCGGGGAACGTGCGGCGGCCCGCCACCGAGGAGATGTTGACGACGTGGCCGCGCTCCTGTTCAAGCATGGTGGGCAGCACGGCACCGATGGCGTGGAGCACGCCCTTCACGTTGACGTCCACCATCTTCTCCCACTCGTCCTCCTGAAGGTTTTCCATGAGGGAGAGGGGCATGATGCCGGCATTGTTGACAAGCACGTCGATGCGGCCGAAGGCGTCGAGGGTGGCATCGGCCAGGGCCTGCACCTGCTCGCGGTCGGTCACGTCGGTGGGACAGACGATGGCCGTACCGCCGTCTGCTTCGATGTCGTCGCGGAGGGCCTCAAGGCGCTCTTCCCGCCGGGCGGCGAGGGCGACGGCGGCGCCCTCCTCAGCGAGTCGGTGCGCGGTGGCTTCGCCGATGCCGCTGGAGGCACCAGTGACGATGACGGAAGCGTCAGTAAGGTCGGTCATAGAAGGGGGAGAACGGTTAATCGGGAAAGAATACACGTTTCAAAGCCACCGCACACGCAGCGCAGGGTTTCTGAAGGGGGCGGGGAGGACGAGGATCCGCGAGAGTCCCTCGGTTCAGCATACATCAATAGAACGTTACCGCCGCACACGCTCTCACGGCGCCTCCTCCCATGCGGCGACCATCTACAGTCAACCACTCACGCGGTAGGGATCGCTACGGACGCGATTGAAGCACGGCTCCCCCGTTTTGCTCAGGCACGCTGCTTTGGCGCCTCATGTAGTGGACGGAAGGATTCGGCGTCGCACCGGCTGCACCGGTACTTCTTCTGTCGTTCTCCATCGTGCTCGATCTCTTCACAGGAGTGAAGAGTGGTCCGGCGACAGCTCTTGCAAAAGAGAAAAGAGTTGGAGTAGCGCATATCGGCGTGTTGGAATCGATGATACAAAATATTCGTTGCTCCCCATTCGGAAGGAAGAAGGCCTCCAGGGCCTGTTTTCCCCGACAACCGATCGGGCAGGCAGCGTAGGGGTAGGCCGTGTTTGATAGCTGTGATTTGACGACCTATCACACATCCCAACGCACTATTTTGCGAGATGTGGCATTGTTCTGTCGGGAAAATGTGTGTTCTGAGTGGTGATCACTTGAAGGAAGCGATTCCAATAAACGGAAGGGCTTTTCGTAACAGCGGCGTCACACCGGGTGAGGAAAGCGGTAACGGTGAACAAAAAAAGTACGTGCATGAACGTAGTCTTTAGAAAATGTTATACAAGTTTGTAAAAAGAGTTGTATATTGATATGAGGAAACGAGAGTTGAGGGAGATCCACATGCTGAAGTAAGGCATCAAAGTTGGGACTACCGCCCGAATGGAGGTCTGAATGGGAAGACCTGGGGCACGTGAATCGACTCCGATCCGAGGAGGACCTGCTCCCTCAGAAGCTCGACGGGACCCTTTCGGGTTTGCTTCTGTAGGGAGTTCTCAACTGGACAAGGCTTGTCGAACAGGCCCGGTTTCCAGCACCTTCTGATTTATTCTGGACAGTCGGCCCGGTATCTTATGAGCAGTGACGACATCGAAAATCTTGGCGGGGGCCCCAGCCCGGAAGGGCGCCGGGGCGGTGCTCACGGCACTGGCGAGTTCATGGAGGCCCAGGCGACCGTTCATCGTGAGGATGGAGAGATACGGTCCGCGCGGTTGGAGGTGTCCGCTCACAATTTCCGGCGCGCTCCGGAGGCGGCACTGGTCGGGGCGTTGAAAGAATCGGGTGCCGAGTTGGAGGAGGCCGAGGAGATTGAGGTCGAGATTGGGGCGGAGACGCTCACCCTGCGCCAGACCGGCTGGGAAATTCAGTAGCGTCGTCCTGTGGATCGGAACGGGAGGATGTCCCTGGGGATGCCTTGCGTGAAACCACAAGGACGTGGTTTGCCTCGTTCTTGCGAGGCCAACCACCGGAAACGATTCGCTGCCGGTTCAGAACCGATCCGAGTTTGTCTCCGGCCGGCTGTCAGGCGAATCAGCAGAAATAATCGCGAAAACGATTGTTCTATCCCACTTCCTTGCCCCCATCGGATGTGGCGCGTGATCGTTTCCGCCCCCGTCAGGATGGGACCGGATGTGTCCTGATCCCCCAATCTCTTGTCCTGTCGGCATGCCTCTGCTCGGTGGAGCGAAGGTGATCGGCATCCGCGGCGTGCCTCTGGTCATGCTGGTTCAGCCCAGCCAGGACCAGGGACGGACCGACGGGAAGGAGAATTTCTCCGTCGCTGACGTGCCGCGGGCCGACAATATTGCCGTATCGGTCCACGGCCCAGGCGTGATCGGTGGCCCTCTCGCCACTGGCGACCGCTCCGGTGCCCGACGGCCGCTGCCTCGCTCCAATCGTTCCGAGAACGGACCTCCGCCAGGGCATGCTTCGGACCGTTCGTCGTCGGTTCTCCATCTGACCCGCCGCGACGCCCCTCAACGCCTGGGCAGCTCTTCGATGCACTGCTCATTTACCACTTAACGAGAGGCGAGGTCGCGCGGGTTTTCCTCAATCCGCTCGGCGATCCCAACAGCCCCTGCGTGCGGGCCCGTTTCGGCCACCACTCGCACATTCTTGTCTTCAACGTTGACGCGCCACCGCTCGGCGTCTCGGTCGGCGGCTCCCTCGTCTTTCAGAACGAGCGTTCCCGCCTGCGCCTCCAGGATCGGATGAGACGCCACATGCATCCCGTCCGCCTCGGTCTTGATCACGTCCCAGCTGTCGAGGCTGGCATCGTAGTACGTCGGGACCGATGGAGCGTCTCCGTCGTAGCGACGGACGCGCCAGTAGCCAACCCACTCTGGTTGATCGTTGGCACCGTCGGGGGGGTCAGAGGCACCCGGGCTCGAGAGATTGTGTTCGGACGCAGGGTTGCTCATGGGAATGGGGATATTTGCTGAAGTGTGCTACGCGACCAGGAGGACACGAGCTCATCAGGCAAGGAAGCCCGGCCCGGAGCGCACAAGTGTGCTTCACAACGGTCTTACCGGCGTGACTTGAGCCACGAGCCGGGCAGAGGTCTCCGTCCAGTGTACTCAACCGGATTGTCTTTGTCGGATTCGGTTCCTTCGGGGCATCGGGGAAACGGCTCACGGATCGGGTGCCCGGCGCGCTTTTCCATACCCCACTCGGCCATAATTGATGCGGGGCCTTTTGTTCTTCCACTGACGACGGAAACAGTCGTCAACATTGATCCGAGGCCGACAGCCAGCGGCACAGATGCTCGGTGACGGCAGGGGCACGGAATAGATCCAAATGACCAAGGCCGTCGAAGACGCGACGCGTCGCAGGCCGCGGCGGATCCGGGAGGGCGAGGGCACTGGAAACCGGGACGAGGCCATCGCCGACCACGTCTCGGGTCGGCGGGTTGGGTGCCAGGGAAGCTGCTCCGTAGAAGGCTCGCTCCGGTGAGGACACGGTCTCGTCGCGATCGGGCGAAGGGGGGACGTCGTCTGGGGTGGTGGTGCCGTGCCCCAAGTCCTGAATGCCTTGACTTCGACGGTCGGCGAGAACAGCGAACGGAGTTGTAAGCGGGGTCCGGCGGAGTTGGGTTTCGATCCACGCCCCTGCTCGTTCGAGCGGGGCACCGCGGTGGGGCGTACCAAGGTAGACCGTTTCCGTGACGAGATCCGGCCAGTCAGCGGCGGCCCGACGGGCGTGCTGAACGGCACTGCGGGCCACCAACCCCCCCATGCTGTGGGTCACGAGGACAATTCGAGAGGGGCCTGAAGGCCCGGTGGCAACCGATTCCAAGTGTCCGGACAAGGCCCGTCCATTGGCCCAGGTGGGTCGGCCGGTGTTGTAGCGGGCGAAAACGGCGGTTCCCTCAACGGCGTCGGTGAGCGGCGCCACGTGCCCAGGCTGGTCGCCCGTTCGGATCCACGCCCGGTCGCTGAGACACAGGCCATGAACGAATACGACGAGCACGTCAGAGACGGCCCGGCCTGTGGCGTCGACATCGATCTGTTGGCCGTTACGCCGGCGCAGCGAGAAGGAGCGAGCCAGGGGACTGTCGGACGTGTCGAGGTGGTCGCCCAGCACGCCGTTCAGGATGGAAAGGAGCTGTTGCCGGGTTCTGGTGTCGGGGCGCGGTGTAGGTCCCAAGACATGCTCCAATTCCTGGAACGCCCACGCTGTGCCCTGGCCCGAGAGTCGAGCTATGCGCCGCACGGTTCGGTAGATCCAGCCCGTGAGGCCGTCGGTACGCGGTCGGACGCCGGATGAGTTCGGTCGGAGGAACGCCTGCGCGGCGGCGTGCACGGCCTCCACAAGGCGCGTTGCCCCACAGGTGGCTTCCGTTGCGAGCTGAACCGCGCCGCGAAGGTCGGCGGGATGAAGATGCTGCGCGAGCGGTGCCCGTGACGCCGCGGAGGATTCGGCACGAGGAAGAGACGGCGGGTCATCCTCAGCAGAAGCCATCTGTCGAAGGGCGGGTGAGGTCGGCAGTCGGGAAGAGTTTCCTATAACGCCGCAGGTCGGCAGAAGTCTCATTGCGTTCTCGTGTCCGTTCTCCCCGGTTTTCTTCCAGGGCAATCGCATGTCGGAGTGTTGATTGGAGGCTGGAGACTCATTCGCCTTCCGACGATCCGATTCTGCCGATAAAGAGGGGGAGAATGGGGGAAAGGGCGCATGGGAGAAGACCGTTCTCGTCTCCGATGAGTCCTATTTGGCAGCCAAACGTAAGATGCAATCGCCCTGGGTTTTCTTCTCATCATTTCCCGAGTTCGGAAGCGGCCCTCGCAATCGTGTAGGGGATGAGCACGATGACCAGGCCCACAGCCGCTACGGCAACCTGCTGCTGACCGCCACGCACCGCGTAGAAGTGGGTTGCAACAAACGCGCCGGCCGCCACCGACGAGAGAATGGAAGCCGTCCAAAGCAGATTCCGGATCGTCCGTCCAATCCACGTCAGGACCGAGTGGGAGGTCTCCTCAGAAGCCATCGGGAATATCGATTGTCCAGAAGAACGGTGGGCGGCTTTGTGCGGCGCGGTGCTGTGCGTGATCTCTTCATTCTCGTATGGCTCACCTCCATCACGCCCCCGAAAGTGAACCGTGGGAAGGGAGTTTCTTGGGAGCAAGAGCTTCACGTCGATTGGCGACCCGTCGGTTTCCCTTCCTCGTCCCCGGCCAAATGTGACGCCAAAATTGTAGTCGCTTCCGTCCCCGCACGGACCTCGTAGGTTCCCGGGTCCCACCACTCCGGGGCCGTCCCCCTCGCAAGAACGCTCGTGCCTGGCGCTCTGGTTGTGTCCAGGGCCTCTTCCGAGACCGTCCTTGAGTGCTCCCTCGGCGCTACTTCCAGACGGGGCTCCTTCAGGTACAGCTCGTCTCGAATCAGCGTCCCCCAGGCCGCGGGCACCCGGACGGCCAGCACGCCCGTCCAGGCCCGAGCCGTGGTGGGGACCGGCCGTCCGTGGCGCCGGTAGCCAGCGACGAAAAGCACCGAAACCAGCCCGACGACCCCGAGAATCAGCTCCAAGCCGAACGACGACAGGAGGGAGACGGTACCTCCCGACGATGCCTTCCCGATCGAAAAAATTTCGACTGGCAGAAGCAGCACGCCGCCGAGAAAGACCGCCACGAAGAAGGAGGCGCCGAGAACCGAGGAGAGCAGCAGGCTCAGGGGGGTAATCCGGACCTCCACCTCTACCAGTTCTGCGTTCTCGGGGCCAGCCTTTGCGCTTACAGATTCGTCCATGGGTTCCATCTGTGCACGAGCACGCGGTTACGGGTCGGTGTCCTATCCGTGCATGGGCACCGGATACTTGTCTTGCATGTGGCCGATGAGTTGAAGCGCCTTCGACTTGGCCGCCTCTTTGATCTGCCGCATGCAGTCGCGCATTGAAATGATGTCTCTGAGTTGCTCGTCGGGGCCGACTACCGGCAGGTGCCGGCACTGCAGATCGTGCATCAGGTCGAGGCAATCTTCCAGAGATCGATCCGGCGCAACTGTCTCCACGTCTTCCGTCATGAGGGCCTGTACCGGCGTCTCCTGCGAGCGTCGTCCCTTTAGTTCACCCTTGCGCATGTAGTCGCGCTCCGTGAAGATGCCTGCGATCTCGCCGTCTTCCACGACAACAATGGAGCCAATGTCGTGTCCGGCCATGCGGCTGATGCACTCGTGGACGCTGTCGTGCGGCAGGGCAGTGAGCACGTTCGACGGATCCTCGAGCGTTCCTTTCGTCTCCAGCACGTCCTCAACGATCGTTTCGGGGAAATCGTCGTTGTTGGTCATCGGTGGGATCGGGGAAGCAGTGAGGGAGGAGACGGCACGCCCCATCCGCCCTAGCTTGAGAGATCAAGGGGCCTGTCATCGGTGGACGTGCCGAAAATCCAGAAGGGAATTCGAGCGAGACAACCCGGCGGGGAGCGGCTAAAAGCGAGAGACCACAATCCAAGCGGTCTTTGTGGTGAGGTCCATCGTGTTTTCTTCACACAAAGGCCTGGGCGAGAAGATGCAGACGACGGACCCAGAAACGTGACGAGACTGCTATTCAACCTTACGAGGGTGTTATTCACCGGGTAGCAGGACGAGGCCACCGGGGTTCGAACTCGACAAGAGAACTGCGCCCCGGCTTGATCGCAGTTCCGGGGGCTGCCCCCACCTTCGCACCCCTCACGGCAAGAACAACGGTGTCTGTGGGGGGCCGGACGGAGAGGCTGGGCTAGACGGGCTCCGAGGGACGTTCTCTGGCGTTGACACTGGCTACTCCTCCGCGTAGACGTGGATCTCGCGGGCGTCGGTCTCCACCTCGATTGTGGGGTCCCGAAACGTGCTGAGCACCTCCGTTAGGTCGGCCATCGGGTGCGTCGTTCCGCGGGCGACCAGGGTCCAGAACGACGCGTCGATGTAGCGCGGGTCGAGGGCCGTTCGCCCGGTGGTGATGTCAACCTGAAGCGCCAGGCGCAGCGCGCCGGTCTCGGCATCGGTGTAGGTGGTCGTGAAGAGGGTTTCCTCGGTGCGGGTCGTCTCCACCAGGAGGTCGTCGGTTTCTTCGACCGTGAGGCTTTCGCCGACGGCCAGTTCCGCTTCGGGTTCTGGTCCAGGCATGGGAGGGATGGAAAAAGAAAAAGATCGTTGTCGAACGTGGAATCTGCGGATTGCGCGCGGGGAGGAGCTACGTCCACCCCCGGAAGCGCTCCAGTTCTTCGGCAAGCCCTCTGATCTCGTCCGGAGTGTGGGTGCCCCGTTCGGTCAGGAGGCCCCCGGTGACGAGGTCGGCGGGGGTCTCGTCGAAGCGGGGGGCAGAGACCTGCAGTGATGCGGGACCGTCGTACACTGTTTGTGGGTCGGCTTCTTCCGTCGTAGACGTGTCGTCCTCGACCGCAATCTTGTCTACGGCGCAGACGGCGTAGAGCGGGACGTCGGCACGGTGGGCGGCGAGGGCCGCACTTCGGGTGCCCACCTTGTTGACGACGGCGCCGGAGGGACGGATGGTGTCGGCCCCTACGAGAACGGCGTCCACGTTGCCGTTTTCGAGGGTAGAGGCGACAGCCGCGTCGGAAATCAGGGTGACGTCGAGGTCGGCGTCGGCCAGCGTTTCGGCGACGCCCACGCCCTCCCTGCCCGGCTCCGACGTAGCGACGACGACGGACGGCGCCGGGTCGGCCTGTCGTAGCGCGGCAAGCACGGTGCCGGAGCGCGAGAGGGTCAGCACGCGCTGATCGGCGATCTGGTCGGCGGCCCGGCGGGCCGCGTCCGCACCGGCGTCCACGGCGTGTCCAATGGCGTCGTGGGCGTTCGCCTCGACGGACGCCGGGCTTGGCTCCGGGCGGCTTGTGTGCATGACGCGATGGATACGGTTGGCCAGCGCGGCCATCGAAGGCCGCGTTTCCAGCAGGCGATGAGCCGTTTCCACGAGGCGGGAGCGGGCGTCCTCGATGTCGGGGGCGTCGGCAGTGACGAGGAGGCCGGCCCGGTCGCGCAACACCTCCAGTGCCCGACGAGAGAGGTAGGCCGAGCCGTGGGTCGTGTCGTTGGCAAGCTCCACGATGGAGGGGGCCACGCGGCGGTACGAGGTCCAGAGTTCAGGGACGGTGTCACGCCGGAGAAGGGCGGTGGGCGAGGCCCACTCCGTCTCGGCCGTCTCCCAGTTCGTGTCCACCGAGCGGGTATTGGTGTCGAATAAGAAGGGATGGACGCGCCAGCGGGTCCCCTGCTCTTCGTCCGTGACCGGAAAGGGGGGTCCCTCTCGTGCCAGTGTGATGTCCCGCTCGGACAGGCCTGTTTCTTCTTCGATCTCAGTGAGGGCTGAGGCGAGGGGGTCGTCGTTTTCCAGGTGGCCAGCCACGGCGCCCCATTTCCCGGGATACGACCCAACGTCCTCACTGCGACGGAGGAGGAGTACGTCGCCTCGATGGCGGAGGAAGACGGTGACGACGGGGGTGTCGGTTGGCTCGGCCATGGGGAAACAATTTAGACGTGGAAAAGCGCACCGATTAGGGTTGCTTTTCTCGCACGCACCCACTTGGGAACCGATCCGGACTTAGACCAGAACCGTGGATTTTTGGCCCTGACTTGCTATTCGCTGACGGCACTTTCACGTCGCGATTGAATGAGGGCCGCTCACCCGTGTAACCCCCGGTGATCTTGTTCAAAGCACATGTGGGTGGGGCATCCGTTTGCGTCGGCGGGACTCTTGATTCTGATTCATACGCCATGGGGAGGATAAGGGGAGATCTAGTTCCGTTTCTTTGAAGACCGACGTTGTGTGACCGCGGGTCTGGACGGAGGATCCCGTAGCCAACTGTCCGGTAGGATCACACCTAACTGATCTGTTTCTTAATCAGTCGTTCTTTCCAGAGACGTTCGTCGACCATGAATCTTCCCACTGCTTCTTCGACGTTCCTGCGAACGATGATTCTCACGAGTGTGATCGCCCTCGGAATGAGTGCCAGCGTGGCCGCTCAGCCGACGGTCTCTGTTCGGGGCAACGTGGGAGCTTCGTTCTTCCAGTCTCCAGAGCTGTTGGGGGAGTCGCTCCATTCCGGCGTCGACCTGGGCGCGGGGGTTGGTGTTCAGATTTATCGCGGGGTATCGCTCACAGTGCGTGGCGGACTCGACCGCTTTACGCTCAACGAGCAAAACTTTCGCCGAACCGGCTTCGAAGAGGGAGGTGACGTATCCTTCCTCAGCGGTTCGATCGGCCTCCGCTATACGTACGAGAATGAAACCGATGCTCATCCCTATCTATCGACCGGCGTGGGACGCTATCAACAAAACGTCTCAAACCGGAGAACCTCACAGAATGGGGAATTGGTCGAGCAAGGCGGAACCCGATCCGACACGGCGCTGGGATCCCATCTTGCACTGGGAAGTCTCCTTCGACTGAACGACACTTACGCCCTGTTCTTCGAATCCCGCTACGTCTTCTATGACGTGTCCGAGAGCGTGACGGGGGCGCAGCGATACTTCACCTTGCGCCTTGGGGTGGACGTGCAGTTTGGCGAGGGGGACCTGTTTTGAGTCGGGCGCACAGCGAGACCACGTGCGGGCGAGCTACGCCGCGGTGTTGGCGTTGACGGCCTCGACGCGATTGACTTTGGGCACCGACCGTTTCAGGGCCTGCTCGATGCCGGCACGGAGTGTCATGGTGCTCATGGGGCAGGAGCCGCAGGCGCCCAGAAGCTCCAACTCGACGACGTGGTCAGCGGTGACGTTCAGCAAACGCACGGATCCACCGTCGGCCATGAGGTAGGGCCGAATCGTATCAAGGGCCTCCTCAATCTGGTCCCTGAGCTCGGGGTCGATGTCGGGGGCCGAGGTGGCGTCGGAACTGGAGGGCGAAGGCACGTCGTCGGGCATGGTGCGGCGGAGTCGTTGGCGATTGGGGGTTACGGTGCAGCGAAACGCCCATTCCTTGTCTCTAACAGACGCGTTGCGGAGAAGATCAGTTTCCCGAGGTAGGTGTGAGTGTGCGGGTGGCACGTGCGGAAACTCGACACCAGACGCGAATTGGAGACGGAAATCATTCGTAGAGGATTTCGACCTTCTGGGTTGGGTCGTCCTCGGCGTTGCGGATGGCAACCTGCTCGACGAGTTCGTCGGCGATGCCGTCGAAAGCCTCGGCCGAGAGGCTATCGGGCTCGGATCGCACGATGGGCGTGCCGGCGTCGCCGCTCTCCCGCACCTTTTGCTCGATGGGGACCTGCCCGAGGAAGGGCACGTCCAACTCTTTCGCGAGGTCCTTGGCGCCTTCCCGGCCGAAGAGGTAGTACTTGCGCTCGGGGAGGTCGGGGGGCGTGAAGTAGGCCATGTTTTCGACCATGCCCACCACGGGCACGTTCACGTTGTCGAACATGGCCTTGCCCTTCCGGGCGTCGGCGAGGGCCATGTCCTGGGGCGTCGAGACGATCACCGCCCCGGTCAGCGGAATCGTCTGCACGACCGTCAGCTGCACGTCGCCGGTGCCGGGCGGCAGGTCGAGGATCATGTACTCGACGTCGCCCCAGTCCACGTCGCCGAGGAACTGGCGCACGGCCTTCGTCACCATCGGCCCGCGCCAGACCACCGCCTGGTCGGGGTCGACCATGAAGCCCATCG
>CAYULG010000078.1:0-11076 GCA_964445365.1 uncultured Salinivenus sp.
ATGAGACCGCCTCCCCGAGGCAGCCGCCGAGGGCAAGCGGAGGGTTATCAACGGCGAGTACGGCAAGGGGAACACCGACCCGCTTCGGTAGGCCCCCTTCGTCTACTGCGGACGCGAATGAGCTCATCTGCTCCGAATGCTCGTTCAGCGCAGAAACAAACAGGCGCTGAGCGCGCCCGTCGGCATGGATATTGTAGCGAAACAAAAACGTCGTGGCGCGTCTTTTTCCGGTATGCCAGCACCTCCTGCGGACGTCTCAATGCTTTTCCGCTATGCCGTTTCGTTTTGCCCCGCTCGGCGGAATCCTCGCTGGGTTGGCTCTTCTCTTGACCGCGGAGGGATGCAAGCAGTCGAGGCCCTCCTCGGACGCACCGTCGGATTCGTCGACGACCCCCGCCCAGCGGGCCGATCCGGCACCGGCCGCGGAGGCGGCCGACTCACTTGGGGCGGCCCTCAGTCGGTTCGAGGCCGCAGCGGCCCCGACCCCCGCTGACAGCATCCACTTGCGCCGGTGGGCCGACTCGGTTCAGAAACGGGGAAATGAGATCCGGGGCCGCCGGCCCGACAGCGCCCAGATGCTCCTTCAGGCCGTGCTCCAGGCCTACCGCAGCCTGTCCGATTCGACAGGCGTCGCCGAGGCGACCGACGGAATTGGGGTCATACACTACTATCAGGGCCAATACGAGCAGGCGCTGGCCCGCCACCTGGAATCGCTCCGGATCAGCCGGCAGATCAACGACACTGACGGCATTGCGGGTGCGCTGAACAATGCCGGGATCGTTCACTGGACGCAAAACCAGTACGGGGAGGCTCTCACCCGATACGAAGAGGCACTGGCCCTCTACCGAAAAATCGGTGACCGCGAAGGCGTTGCGCGGATTCTGAACAACGTTGGAATCATTCAGAGAAATCGGGGCCGGTACGAGGAGGCCCTGACCCGCTACCGCCGGTCCCTGGAAATCAAACGGGAGCTTGGCAACCGCGGGGGCATTGCTAAGACCCTCAACAACATCGGGGAGGTCTATCGGGACCAAGCTCGGGGACAGGAGGCGCTCCGACAATACAGGGAGGCCCTCGACCTCAACCGAGAGCTTGGGCATCAGGTTAGCGCGGCGCTCAATCTCCGAAACGTCGGGGACGTTCATCTCACCCAGGGTCGGCTTCGGGCGGCGACCGATACGCTTCGCCGGGCGCTTCGTCTCGCCGAGACGCTCCGCCGCCGGGCCACCTCGCCGGAGGCGCGGCGCTCACTCTTGTCCTCGCAGATCGAGATCTACCAGTCACTCACCACCGTCCACGTTCGCTCGGGCCACCCGGACTCGGCGCTCCGCTCCGTCGAGCAGGCGCGGGCCCGCCTCCTCACCGACCGGCTCGCGGACGCGGCCACCAGCGACACTACCTTCACGCTTCCCTCCGTGGCCAAGCTCCGCCGGACCCTCGGCCCCGACGAGGCCGCCCTCCTCTATGCCAACGCCGAGTCGGCGTGGCCCCTCACGGCCCTCGTCGTGACGCGGGATACAACCTATGCCCGGGAGCTCCCGGACTCGACGGTCCGGGCCACCATTGGCACCGAATACCAGACCCGCCTCGCTCGCCTGCGCCGGGATGAAGGGCCCCTCACCGTCGCCACCGGCCCGGGCGCATCGTCCGGGCAAGACAAGGCGCCAAGCCTTGTAGAGACGATTCGCCTGTACCGCTCATTTCTTACCCGCGAACAGACCGATGCCTCGATTCGCAGTGACCTCTCGCAGCGCCTGTACAGCCTGCTCGTAGGCCCGGTCGCGAACCTCATCGACGGGAAGAGCGAGCTGATCGCCGTCCCCACGGGCACGCTCGGCTACCTGCCCCTCGAGACGCTTCAAGACGCGGAGGGACGGCACCTCGTCGAGGACAAACGGGTCCGCTACGCGCAGTCGCTGACTGTTCTCCATCAATTGCAGCAACGGGACCATCCGGAGCCCGAGCGGTCCCTCCTTGCTCTTGGCGGTGCAACCTACGAGTTGGACCCCTCGACCGGTGGGGACGTGCCGGTGGCCGAGGCCCGTCGCGGCACCTCCAGGGTGGCAACGGAAGGACACGCCTCCATCCTTCTCCGAAACGCAAGCCGCCGGATGGAACGGGGACGAAGTCCCCGCCGGGCCTACCAGCAGCTCGGCTACGATCGGTGGCCCCGGCTCTTTGGCACAAAGCTGGAGGTACAAAAGCTAAAGCGAGCGGTCGGCGGGGAGGCCCGTCTCCTCACCGGCCCGTCCGCCTCCGAGGAACAGGTCCGCCGGTTGAGCGCCACCGGCCGGTTGTCTCGCTACCGCCACGTTCACTTCGCGACCCACGGCGTGGCGGTGCCGGAGGTCCCGGCCCTCTCGGCCCTGGTGCTCTCCCAGGAGGGGGCCTCCGACAGCCTCGCGGCCCGGGACGGCTACCTAGCGATGCGTGAGATTGCGGATCTGAAGCTGCAGGCGGACGTAGCCGTGCTCTCGGCCTGCCAGACCGGCCTCGGGAAGGTGGTGGCGGGGGAGGGCGTGGTGAGCCTCTCCCACGCCTTCCTGCGGGCCGGGGCCAACGCGACGCTCGTCTCCCAGTGGCGCGTCTCGGACTGGTCGACCCAGCAGTTCATGGCGGCGGTCTACCGGACGGCTGGCGAGGAGGGCACCTCTTTCGCGGAGGCGACCGCAGAGGTCAAACGGGCGTTTATCTCCGGGAAGTTCGGCGAGAAGAACACCGATCCGCTCCGCTGGGCGCCGTTCGTGTACTACGGGAAAAAATAAATCTCCCTTTGATCGTCTCCTCGGCGCCGGGACCGGACGAACAAAGCACCGCAATCGCCCGTCGGTGTTCGTGATCCCGCGAGACAACAAGCCATCGCCTCTCGTTCTCTCGTCTTCCACCCGTCGATCCCTAGTGTGCCCATCCGACCCCAGCGCGTCCTGTCTGTCCGACATTTCGTTTTCGGCGCGGGCCTCGTTGCGGTGGTCGTTCTGCTCCTGTCGGGCGTGACGGGGTGCAAGCGGTCAACGATGTCGCCCGATACGCCCCGGGACTCGCTGACGGGCGCCGTGGCGCAGGACGTGGACGCGGGGCCGGACGCGGAAGCGGTCGATTCCCTCCGGGGGGCCCTCGACGCGTTCGAAGCCGCGACGCCCCCGACCGCCGCCGACAGCACCCATCTGCGCCGATGGGCCGACTCCCTGACGGCGAAGGGCGGGTCGATCCGAAGCCAGGAGCCGGAGCGCGCACGCGGGCTTCTCACGCAGGCGCTCCGCGCGTCCCGGGCCCTCGCCGACTCGGCCCGAATAGCGAGAGCGACCGAACACGTTGGATTCACGTACCGGCATCAGGCACGGTACCGGGACGCCCTCGACCGATTTCGAACGACGCTTTCCCTGTATCGCCACCTCGGCGATCAGACGCGCGTCGCCGCGGCCCTAACCGACATCGGGATTGTCTACGACGATCAGGGGCAACACGACAAGGCGCTTGGCCACTTTCGGGAAGCCCTCGAGGTGAATCGTGAGCTCGGCAGTCGGGAGGGCATCGCCCGAAATCTCAACAGCAGTGGAATCATTCAGTGGCGGCAGGGCCGGTACGAGGCGGCCATTGCCCGCTTCCAGGAGTCCCTTCAGATCTACCGCGACCTCGGTGAACGGGCGTCCGTTGCGTCCCTCCTGAACAACATTGGCGTGATCCGCCGGGACCAGGGGCAACAGGCTCGGGCCCTCGCCCGCTTCCAGGAGTCGCTCCGGATCAAGCGCGAGCGGGACGACCGGAAAGGCATCGCCCAAACCCTGAACAACATCGGAAACGTATATGCGCGACAGGGCGATCAGGCCCGGGCCCTGGCCCGGTACCGGGAGGCCCTCCGGATTGAGCGGACGATTGGGGACCAGAAGGGGGTCGCGGACAACCTGAACGACATCGGCCACGCCCACCTCCGAGCCGGCCGACGCCAGGCCGCCACCGATTCGCTCCAACGGGCCGTCGATCTCGTGGAGACGCTTCGGCTCAACGTGACGTCCCCGGACGCACGCCGGGCCCTTCTTTCGACACAAATCAATGCCTACCGGGCACTGACGACCACCCACGTCCGCTCCGGGCGGTCGGGCGCCGCGCTTCGGGCCGTCGAGCAGACGCGGGCCCGCCTCCTCGCCGACCGGCTCGCCGGCGCAACCCGGCGCGACACGGCCTTTTCGGTGCCCGCCCCGGCCCGCCTTCAGCAGACCCTCGCCCCGGATGAGGCGGCGCTCCTGTACGCCAACGCGGGAGGACGGGGGCCGCTCACGGCGGTGGTCGCCACGCGGGACACGGTGCACACTCGCGCGCTGCCGGACTCGACGGTCCGGGCGGCCGTGGGGACCGCGTATGCCGACCAGCTCCAGCGGCTGCGGGAAACCGAGGGACCGCTCGTCTCCGCGCTCAGTGGCGACCGGTCGGCGTCCGGAAACGAGACGCCGAGCCTGGCAGCGGTGATTCGGCTCTATCGTCACCGCCTGAGCCGAGATGGCGTCTCGTCGCTCCAGACGGATCTCGCCCGGCGCCTCCACCGCCTTCTGGTTGGGCCCGTCGCGACCACCCTTCAGGCCAAGGAGACCGTGACGGTCGTCCCCACCGGCCCGGTCGGCTACGTGCCCTTTGAGACGCTCCGGACGGCGGCCGACCGGTACCTCATCGAAACGACGCAGGTCCGCTACGCCCAGTCGCTCACCGTGCTCCGACAGCTTCAGGAGCGGACCCATCCCCCGTCGAGGCGGTCCCTGCTCGCCTTTGGTGGCGCGGCCTACGAGCGGTCCCCGTCGCGGTCGGAGGAGACGCTCCTCGCCTCGGCCCGCGGGGATTCGGTCGTTCAGACTCGGGAGCAGGTGTCGACCCTTCTTCGGTCGGCGGAGCAACGGCTGAAACAGGGCCGGAGCCCACGGGTCACCTACGCGCGGCTCGGCTACGACCGGTGGACGCCCCTCTATGGGACGAAGCTGGAGGTGCAGAAACTGAAGCAGGCAACAGGGGCCCAGACGACGCTGTTCACCGGCCCGGCCGCCTCCGAGGAGCAGGTCCGCCGGATGAGCACCGCCGGCGAGCTGGCCCGCTACCGCTACGTGCACTTTGCGACCCACGGGGTGGCGGTGCCGGAGGCCCCGGCCCTCTCGGCCCTGGTGCTCTCCCAAGACGGGGCCTCCGACAGCCTCGCGGCCCGGGACGGCTACCTCACGATGGGAGAAATCGCCGACCTCAGACTCAAGGCCGACGTGGCCGTCCTGTCGGCGTGCCGGACGGGCCTGGGGCGCATCGTGGACGGGGAGGGCGTAGTGAGCCTCTCCCACGCCTTCCTGCGGGCGGGGGCCAACGCGACGCTCGTCTCCCAGTGGCGCGTGTCCGACTGGTCGACCCAGCAGTTCATGACGGCGGTCTACCGGCGGGCCCGGGCCGAGGAGACCTCCTTTGTCGAGGCGGTCACGCAGGTCAAGCGTGCCTTCATCGATGGACAGTTCGGCGCACGTAATACCGATCCGCTCCGGTGGGCCCCCTTCGTGTACTACGGGCGTGAGTGACCGGGCCTGGGAGTTGCGTACGGAAAAACGAATGCGAAGTGCGGAACGGACGGCTGCCGAGCGGGGCCCTCCGCAGAACCAAATTGTCCTGACGAACAAAGGGAGCACACCATTCGTCGAAGGAAACCTGTTCCCCAGCACCTCCTGTCAGCTGCCTTTCCCGAATGTCTCGCCCGTCACTGATCAGCGCTTGTGTGCTCGCGCTAGCGGTTCTGTCGGTCGCCTGGGGATGCGAGCAGTCCACGACCCGCTCCGCCACAGCCCCGGCAGTGGGAGAACATCCCGATTCGGTTCTGGTCGATTCGACGGAAGCGGCCCTCCGCCAGTTCACCGCCTCCGTTCCGCCGTCGTCGGCCGACAGTGCCGCGCTGCGCCGGTGGACCCATGCCCTACAGACGAGCGCGGACTCGATCCGGGGAGAGCGTCCGTCCCGGGCACGCGACCTGTACGAGACGGCCCTTCCCTCGTACCGGACGCTCGCGGACTCCCTGCGAATGCTCCGAGCCATGGAGGGCATCGGAAGAACGTACGACCTCCAGTCGCGATACGCAGAGGCGCGGGATCGATACGAGAGCGCCCTCCAGCTCAGCCGCACCCTCGGCGTTCAAGACGAGGTCATCGACCAGCTTCGCAGTGTGGGGACGACGCACGAGGAGCAAGGGCACCACGACCGGGCGCTGGAGCAGTACCGAGAGGCCCTTGCGATCAGTCGAGAAACGGGCCGCCGGGGGGACCGTGCCGTCCTTCGGGACGATCTCGGGGACGTATACGAGACCCAGGGACGTTACGACGAGGCCCAGGAGCAGAACCGGGCGTCTCTCGCCCTTGAGCGCGAACTGGGCAATCGCGGTCGCGCCGCCGGAATGATTCGAAACATTGGGAACATCCACTACAGACGGGGCCGCTACGAAAAAACGCTGGCCCGCTACCAGGAGGCCCTTTCCATTCAACGGGAAATCGAGAACCGAGTGGGTGTCGCCACCACCCTCAACAATATCGGGATCGTTCACCTACGGCAGGGCCAATATCAGGAGGCCATGGCCCAGTACCGAGAGGCCCTTGCCATTCGGCGCAAGATTGGCGACCGGGAAGGCGTCGCCAGTACGCTCAACAACATCGGACTTGCGCACCAGCGCCAGGGCCGCTACGAGGAGGCGCTGGCCCGGTACCAGGAGTCGCTTGCGCTCAAGCGCGAGCTCGGGGATCGGGGAGGGACGGCCAGCACGCTCAACAACATCGGGCTCATCCAAAAGGAGTGGGGGCGCTACGAGAACGCACTTGCCCGATATCAGGAGTCCCTCACAATCAAACGCGAGCTCGGCAACCGAGAGGCGATCGCCCGCACGCTGAACAACATCGGACTCGTCCGCATGGGGCAGGGCCGCTACGAGCAGGCGCTGGCGCGCCATCGGGCGTCCCTCCGTATCCGGCGAGACATCGAGAATCGACGCGGCATCGCCCGGTCGCTGAACAGCATCGGTCGGGTTTGCAGCCGGCAGGGCGATCTCGACGCGGCCCTCCGGCAGTACCGTCGAGCGCTCCGGATCAACCGTGAGGTTGGAAACCGAGGCGGAACGGCTGCGAACCTCCGCAACGTGGGCGACAGCCGCCTCCGGCAGGGGAACCTGGCGGCGGCCGCCGACACGCTGACGCAAGCGGTCCGTCTCACCGAGACGCTTCGGCGCAATGCCACCTCGCCGGAGGCGCGGCGCTCCCTGGTCTCGACGCAAATCGGGGCCTACCGGGGCCTCATCACGGCACACGTCCGATCGGGGCGCCCCGATTCGGCTCTTCGCTCCCTGGAGCGTGCCCGTGCTCGCCTCCTCGCCGACCGGCTCGCGGGCACGGCCCGGGGCGACACGACCGTCACGACCCCCCCGGTTTCCGGTCTGCGCCGGACGCTCGACCGGGACGAAGCGGCCCTCCTCTACGCAAACGTGGGCACGAAGTGGCCCCTCACGGTTCTGGCCGTCACCCCCGATACCACCATCGCCCGTGAGCTGCCCGGCGCCACGGTTCGGAGCGAGGTCCGCCGAGCCCACGCCTCTCGCCTGAAGCGCCTGCGCCGCGAAAAAGGGCCGCTTACGGCGGCCCTCGGTCCCGGCCAGGCGAGCACGGATGATCGGGGGGCGAGCTTCGCCGAGACCATTCGCCTCTACCGCCATTACTTGACCCGGGAGGAGTCGGGTGAGGCCGTTCAGCGAGATCTCGCCCGGCGTCTCCACGACCTACTCGTGGCGCCGGTCGAGCGGGCGCTTCCGGCCCGCGAGGCACTGACGGTCATTCCGACCGGGGCGCTGGGCTACCTGCCGTTCGAGACGCTTCGGGATTCGACGGATCAGCTCCTCGTTCAGCGAAACCACGTCCGCTACGCCCAGTCGCTGACCGTCCTGCACCAGCTTCGAGAGCGCACCTTCGACGCCCAGCGGAAGCCGCTTCTCGCCGTCGGGGGGGCCGCCTACGGGGCGCCGTCGCCGGACCCGGAGCAGCCGCTTCTCGCGATGGCACGGGGCGACTCGAAGATTGGCAACGACGAGCAGGCATCAGCGCTCTATCGCTCGGCCGCACGCCGGCTGGAGCGGGGGCGAAGCCCGAGCCGTACTTACGCGCGGCTCGGTTACGACCAGTGGCCGGCCCTCTACGGCATGAAGCTGGAAGTGCAGAAGCTGAAACGGGCCACGGGGACGGGGGCGAGGCTTCTTACCGGCCGCGACGCCTCCGAGGAGCAGGTCCGCCGGATGAGTGCGTCGGGCGCCCTTGCACGCTATCGTCGTCTCCACTTTGCCACGCACAGCGTTGCGGTGCCGGAGGCGCCCCAGCTTTCGGCCCTCGTGCTCTCGCAAGAGGGGGCCTCCGATAGCCTCGCGGCCCGGGACGGCTACCTGACGATGCGTGAGATTGCCGATCTGCAGCTGCGGGCCGACGTGGCCGTGCTCTCAGCGTGCCGGACGGGCCTGGGCCGCCTCGTAGAGGGGGAAGGGGTGGTGAGCCTCTCCCACGCCTTCCTGCGAGCAGGAACCAACGCGACGCTCGTCTCGCAGTGGCGGGTGCTCGACTGGTCGACCCAGCAGTTCATGACGGCGGTCCACCGGCGGGCCCAGGCCGACACGACCTCCTTTGCCGAGGCGGTCACGCAGATCAAACGCGCGTTCATTAACGGTCGGTTCGGGGCGCGCAACACCGATCCGCTCCGGTGGGCCCCCTTCGTGTACTACGGGCGAGAGTAACTGCGCGGCCCGGCACACGCCCGTTCGTTCGCTTCCGGGCGGAGAATGCCCGTACCGAATCCGTCGGCCGGTCGGCTGTCCAGTCCCATGAGGCCGCCCCCACGGTCCGACTTTGGGTCGGTGTGTCCTACACACGTCCGTCGGGATTGGTAGGCGACGAGCAGGCAGGCTGCCGGGTCCGGCGGGATCACGCCACAGACGTTCCGTTCCCGTCACACCTGCGCCGTCTGTAGGCGACACTTTTGATGACCAGCGGGCGTACTCTTTTTGCAAATGCCATGAAAAGCACAGAGTAATCCGCCCGCTCGCTTCCTACGCAAAACGCGCCTTCCCGCCATGGTTCTCGGAATCGTCAGTCTTTTCGCCCTCGTTGGCGGCATTGCCGGCGTTATCCTGCTGGGCATTGCTGCGTTCATGTTTTTCCGTGCGATCCTGCCTCCTTACGGACCCCCTGAGCAAGATCGCAGATAGCTCACCGCGCAATTGTTTAACCGGTGTCCCCGGCTCTCGTGGATGGCGTCCAGTCCCTCCTTTTTCCGTCGCCGAACGACCCGTTGCAACGGCGAATTGGGGTGATGGGTCGATTCATGGGCGGCCTCACACTAGCGCTCCTGCTCATCAGCGCCGTCGTAGAGGCTACCCATCTGGGGAGGGTCTCCGTCCCCACACTTGTGCGGTGGGCATCGGTATACGGCCTTGCGTGCGCGGGGCTCACCGTGCTGTCCATGGCCCCGCTGGTACTTGGAATGTACGTGAGCCGCTGGACGGGGCGCTCACGCCTTCTGTTCGGCGCATGCCTAGTGCTCTTCTTTGTCGGGTTCGCCCTCCGAGCGTTCCTGTTTTTTAACCACGTGCAGGATCGCATACGGGGGGGGTCGGGCGTGGACGGGGCCCCGGCGGCCCTCATCGCCGAGCCGCTGGCCTCCCTCTGTGCAGTGGGCCTTCTATGGGGCTTTCTGCACGTGCGTGCTTAAGCGACCGTTCGGCGGACGGGCCGCTCCGACGGAACGCCCGCCTCGTGCGGTCTGTGTAGTTCCTCGGTCCGAATCCAGACGCCGGACGGGCGTGCCGTCTCCGGCAACCGACCGAGCCCGATCCAGATGGCCCCCCGGCGCGAATTCCCCGAGCACTGAGGCGCCGCGAGTGCCCCGCCCGATGCCCTGCCCAAGCGTCTATGTCCCGCAGTCGCCACATCCCCGAGGCGGTCCGCCGCCGTGTTGCGTTCTTCGATGGACAGGCCTGCGCTGAGTGCGGCCGTACGATCGACGGCGACGCGCTGAAACGGCACCTCGACCACCGCGAGGCCTTCAGCGAGGGTGGGGAGCACGCGGTGTTCAACCTCGACCCGCTCTGCCACGAGTGCAACCGGGAGAAAGGCAGCGGCGACACCGATCGCACCCGCGCGCTAGCGGCCCGCCACGACCGACAGGACACGGAGACCCGGCGGTATTTCCAGGACACGGACGCCCACGTGGCCGGAAACGACCAGCTCCGCGAGCCGCAGGCGGAGGGGTACGCCGCACTGCGTACGTATTTCGACCGGGACGAGGCGACTCAGCTCCCGGCAATCGTCGTGCTGCCCACCGGCTGCGGCAAGTCCGGCCTCATCGCGTGTGCCCCCTTTGACATTGCGGAGGGGCGCGTGCTCGTGGTGGCCCCCAACCTCACGATCAAAGACGGCCTGGCCAATGGGACCCTCAGCGGCCCCGATAATTTCTACCACTTCTGCGACGTGCTGCCCGCCGACGCCCGTCTTCCCCGCGTCGTGGCCCTGGAGCGGGGACGCGTGAACGAGGAGGATTGCCGCCGGGCCGACGTCATCGTGACCAATGTGCAGCAAATGCAGTGCTGGCTGCCCCTCTTCCCGTCGGATTTCTTCGATCTCATCGTGGTGGACGAGGCCCATCACGCCCCCGCCGCCTCCTGGCAGAACATCAACCAGGCCTTCCCCGACGCCAAGAAGCTGTACTGCACGGCCACCCCGTTCCGCAGCGACGACCGCCCCATCCGCGCCGAGCCGGTCTACCGTTACCGCCTGGCCGACGCCATCGATGCGGGCTACGTCAAGAACGTGGTGCGGGTCGATGCGGTGGCCTCGGAGATGACCTTTACCGTGGAGGGGGAGGAGCAAACGTACACCCGCGAGGAGATCACGGACCTGCGCGAGGAAACGTGGTTCTCGCGGGGTGTGGCCCTCTCGGACATCTGCAACGAAACGATCGTGGACCGCAGTGTGCAGCTCCTCTACGCCAAGCAGCGGCGCGGGGCGGCGCGCCATCAGATCCTTGCCGCGGCCTGCTCCATCCGGC
>CAYULG010000079.1:0-11020 GCA_964445365.1 uncultured Salinivenus sp.
GACATGCTCGATACGTTCGTCGAGATTGCCCCGCCGCCCCAGCCGCGCCCCACCGTTACCCGTACGGTCTCACCGTACGAAGAGGCCTTCACGGGTGTGGCCTTCAAGATCCAGGCGAACATGGACCCGAATCACCACGACCGCATGGCGTTCGTTCGGGTCTGTTCGGGCCAGTTCGAGAAAGGCATGGAGGTCATCCACCACCGGACTGGCGAGACGCTTCGACTCAACAACGCCACGACCTTCATGGCGCAGGATCGGGAGGGCGTGGACACCGCCTATCCCGGCGACATCATTGGCATCATGAGTCACGGCCGCATTAAGATCGGAGACAGTTTTTCGGAGAAGGAGCCCCTACACTTCACGGGCGTGCCCAGTTTTGCGCCCGAGCACTTCCGAAAGGTCCACCTCGACGATCCGTTCCGCTCGAAGCACCTGGGGAAGGGCCTTACGCAGCTGAGCGAGGAGGGGGCCATCCAGGCGTTCCGGCCGCTCCGGGGCAACGACTACATCCTCGGGGCCGTGGGGGAACTGCAGTTCGACGTGACACTCGACCGCCTGGAGGACGAATACAACGTGGACGCCCACCTGACCGGGGCCCCCTACGAATGCTGTCGTTGGGTTCACGGGCCTGCCGAGGACATGGAGGACTTCGAAAGTGAGGAACGCGAAAACCTGTTTCGCGACGCCGATGGGGACCTGGCCTACATGGGTCTCAGCGAGTTTCGGTTGGAGCGTACGATGGACGAGTGGCCGCGCATCACCTTCGCCTCCACGAAGCAGCACACCGCCGAAGGGTAACGACTCAGATTGCTCCCTGAATGTCTGAGACGAAGCGCGTCACGGACGGTCCGTGATATTATGGGTTGCGCAAAGTCCAGTCATGCGGTGGAGTAGGATTGGCGGTCCAGGATTGATAAATTGTGGTGCAAATCGAATCTCTGAAGGAGGCCGCACGTTTTATCGCTTTGCGCCTTGCGACCGACCATTGATCCCCATTGCACCGATGACCGACCCCCTGTTGATCGGTGGGGTTATCATTGCCTGCTTTGTGGCCTTCAACATCGGCGGTTCAACGACTGGACCGGCGTTTGGCCCGGCGGTTGGGGCCGACGTGCTGTCCAAGACCACCGCTGGGACGCTGATGGGGATCGCCTTTTTCGTCGGGGCATTCACGATCGGCCGACGGGTGGTTGACACACTGGGGACGGATCTCGTCCATGACCCCAGCATCTTCACCCTGGAGGCGAGTATCATCGTCCTCGGGTTCATTGGTAGTGCGCTGTTGCTCGGGAATTTGTCGGGGGCGCCGGCATCGACATCAATGACGGCGGTCGGGGCCATTGCGGGGCTTGGTCTTGCCACCGGGCAACTCAACTTCGCCGTAGTTGGGGAAATTCTGGCGTGGTGGATTCTGTCCCCAATTATTGGCTTTTGGCTGGCGGTAATGATTGGTCGCTACTGGTACACACAGATCGACCGACTCGTCGCTATTCAGCAAACGGAGGGTCCGCTCGTCACCATCGAGCACGTTGGGATATTGGTCCGACCGACCCTCGGACCCAACACGACCCGTCGCGAATTCGTGGGCGTGACGGTCCTGGTTGTCATCGGCTGCCTCATGGCGTTTAGTTCAGGGACCAGCAACATTGCGAACGCCGTCGCTCCCCTGGTGGGTAGCGGGGCCCTCGCCATGAATCCGGCCATCTACATTGGGTGCGCAGCCGTGGCTGTGGGCGCGCTTACCATTGCCCGCCGGACCATGGAGACACTGGGGAACGACATCACCGACCTCCCGCTTACCGCCGCGATCGTGGTGGCCATCTTGAGTTCGGCGATTGTGATCGTCCTTTCGGTGCTCGGCATTCCGGCGAGCTTCGTCGTGGTTGCGACGGTCTGCATTATTGGGCTCGGATGGGGCCGCTCCACCCAGGCTGTTACGGTTGCTGACGCGGTTCGAGGGGAGGTGTCGCCCAAGGTCTCCCTCGACGCCCTCGCCGAAGAGTCTGATCAGTCGAGCGGGCCGGGGGCCAGGGAGGAGGCCTCGGCCCGCTCCGCCTCGCGGCGTTTCGCGGGCGGGCAGTCCACGACCACTGCACCCCGTTCGGACCTTTTCGATCCGGGAACGACCGTCCGCGTCATTCTCATGCAGAACGTCGTCCCGATCCTGGCCACTGGTGGATCCTACCTGACGTTTCTGGCGATCAACGCATTGTAGAAGATGGATCGCCGGCGACGACCCTACGTACAGTGAGAACCGTGAATCAAGACCCGCTGTACCCATGCAGTTGCGTGGCCGTCAGACTCAGTTTTACATCGACCTGCTTTACGGTCTTGGCTTTGCCGGGGGATTTGGCTACTTGCTGTTCGTCGGGATGGAACCGAAGATTGCGGCCTTTCAATCCGGGCTCGTCTTTGGTTACTTCCTGCGCGTCTGGGAAAACATGAGCGTCTACGAACGGATTCTCCAGGAAGAAGTCGCTGCGGAGGCAGAGGAGGCGGTGGCCGCAGAGGCAGAGCAGGCTGTGGCCGCCGAAGCCCAAGCGGCCGTGACCGAAGAAGTTGAGAAACAAGTCCCCAAGGAGATGGCGGATGAGATTGAGGAACGCGTAGGGGAAGAGGTGGACGATCGGGTCGGCGAAGAAATTGGCGAACGTGTGACCGATGAGGTAGAGCAGCAGATCGACGACCGTCCGTCCCTTCCTGAGCGAAAGCGACGCCGATAACGGCAGGACCTAGACCGCTCGCATCTGCCCCGAAGACGGATATACGCCAGTTACTCTTTTCAGGATCGCTCTGTTCAATGACCGTAGACCGCCGCAAATTCCTTGAAGCCTGCTCCGGACTCGGTCTGACAGGCCTCTTTCCCGGGGCTCTTTACGCTCAGGTAGCTGAAGACGAAGATGAGAAGATCACCGCCGATCATGTAGCCGCTGCGGAGACGATCGCCGGTCTTGCCTTCACGGAAGAGGAGCGAGAGCTGCTGCTTGAGACGCTTAACAACCGCCTCGATTCGTACGAGGCGATCCGCGAACAGGAGCTTCCGAATTCTCAGGCCCCGGCGTCCACGTTTGACCCGCGCCGGGGTGGGGCCTCCATCCCGGACCAGCCCGCGTTCGCGGACGGGGCTGACGTGTCGCTGCCCTCGGCCGAGCGCCCCGAGAAGCCAGAGGACCTGGCTTATGCGTCGGTCGCGACGCTTGCGCATCTCCTGCGTAGCCGAGCGGTGACCAGCGTGGAGCTGACCGAACTCGCCCTGGAGCGGCTGCGCCGGCACAATGACGCCCTGGAGGCCGTCGTCACGTACACCGAAGAGCGTGCGATCGAGGCCGCCCGGCAGGCCGACGCTGAGCTTGATGAGGGAACCTGGCGGGGGCCGCTCCACGGTGTCCCCTATGGGGCAAAAGACCTCCTGGCGGTCGAGGGCTATCGGACGACCTGGGGGGCGACGCCCTACCAGAATCAACGGATCGACGAGACGGCCACTCCGGTCCAAAAGCTAGATGACGCCGGGGCCGTGCTCGTAGCCAAACTGTCCCTCGGCGCGCTGGCCTGGGGCGATGTCTGGTTTGACGGACAAACAAAGAATCCCTGGAACCTCGACCAGGGTTCAAGTGGCTCCTCGGCCGGCCCGTCCGCTGCCGTCGCGGCGGGTTGTGTGCCGTTTGCCATCGGGTCCGAAACCCTGGGCTCCATCGTGTCGCCGTCTACCCGGTGTGGCGTCACGGGGCACCGGCCCACGTTCGGCGCCGTGAGTCGAGACGGGGCCATGGCGCTCTCGTGGACGATGGACAAGCTCGGCCCGATCGCGCGATCGGCGCTGGACTGCGCACTCGTTTTCGACGCGATTCGTGGGGCCGACCCGAGCGATCCGGCGTCCGTGGACGTGCCGTTTCCGTTTGACCCTACCATCGACGCGGCTGATCTTCGGGTCGGTTACCTGCGCTCGGCCTTCGAGGGAGATTATGAAAACAAGGAGGCCGACCAGCGGACGTTGCGGGTGCTTCGCGACCAGGGGGTTGAACTGGAACCAGTGAGCCTCCCGACGGATCTTCCGGTGGGGGCGATGCTCGATACCCTACAGGTCGAGGCCGCCGCCGCGTTCGACGACCTTACCCGCTCGGGGGGCGTCGATGATATGGTGCGGCAGGGCGAAGACACGTGGCCGAATGTCTTTCGGGCCGCTCGTTTCGTACCGGCGGTTGAGTTCCTGCAGATGGATCGGCTCCGCGTTCGCCTGATGGAGCGGATGTACGAGGTCATGTCGGACCTTGACGCACTGGTAAGCCCGAGTTTTCAGGGAGGCACCCTGGGCATCACGAACCTCACCGGACATCCCTGCGTGTGCGTGCCCAACGCGCTGCGGCCTGTTGAGGAGGGGCCCGAGGCGCGGCGACAGCCGGGGAGTATCTGCATCATCGGGCCGCTCTACCGCGACGCACCGGCGCTGACTCTTGCTCATGCGCTACAGCAGAAAACGGACTACCACACCCGCCGCCCGCCGATCAAATAGGTCTCCCGAAATCGACAGTCCCCATGTCGAGAACGGAATCAATACCAATCTGGTGAAGAGGAGGGGGGAGAGGGCGGCAGATCGGGGGGCTGTTCCGAATACTTAATTCCAGACTGATTGCCACTGCTGTCGTCGTCTAAACTCTGCACTCCAGGCTGAATCCCCATGCGTATTGTCTCACTGTTGCCGGCCGCGACCGAATGGATCTGTGAGTTTGAGGGGGCTGCAGATCTGGTGGGCCGATCCCACGAGTGCGATTATCCCCCCGAGATTCAGAACCGGCCCGTGGTGACCGCTCCCACCTACGATGCCGAGGGCGACTCCGCCGCCATTGACGACGCGGTGCAGTCGAAGGTGCAGGAGGGCCTCAGTCTCTACGAGGTAGATCTGGAGCGGCTGCGCGCGCTTGAACCTGACCTCATCGTCACGCAGGATCAGTGTGACGTGTGTGCCGTGAGCCAGACGGAATTGGAGGCGCGCCTGGCCGACTGGACGGGTGCGCGCCCCTCTGTCTTTTCGATGAAGCCACAGACCCTAAAAGAGGTGCTCGATGAGGCACTGCGGCTGGGGAAGGCAATGAACCGTCTCGACACGGCCATGCAGACCTTGGCCAACTACGAGACTGGCCTGAAGGGGCTTCGGGCCAAGATTGGGATCGATCGCACGACCAATCCCCAAACCCTTCCGTCGGTGGCGTGCATCGAGTGGATGGAACCGCTGATGGTGGCGGGCCACTGGATGCCGGACGTGGTGGAAATGGCCGGGGGATGCGCCGTGCTCAGCTCGGCGGGAGAACCCACCCGCCGCGTTGAATGGGAGGAGGTGCGCACGGCGGATCCGGACGTGATCGTGTGCATGCCCTGTGGCTTTTCCATTGAAGAAACCCGTCGCGATCTCCACTACCTCACCGAGCGTGACGGATGGGCTGAGCTCACGGCCGTCAAGGAGGATCGAACGGCCCTACTCGACGGCAACGCGTACTACAACCGCCCCGGCGCTCGCCTCTACCGGGCCATTGAAGTGCTCGCGTCTGTTCTGCATCCGGATTTGTCCTTCGATCCTGCCCCGGCGGCGTGGGAGCGGGAGTGGCTGGCCGAGGAGCCTCGCCCGTCGAGTGCCCGGTAACCGAACGCCCATCTTCCGGATCATCTGGTTTCGGCCTCCAGTTAGGGTTGCTGTTGCCAAGCTGAGACCCTGAGATACGGGCTGTCTTCTTCGTGTCTGGTCATTCTCATCACCCCCTACCCCATCACGGTCGTCTATGAAACGTTCGGAGTTCAGCTACGACTACCCCGAAGAACTGATTGCCGAGTATCCCGCCGAGCCGCGCGATTCGTGCCGGCTCATGCTTGTAGATCAAGAAGAGCAGGAGGTTGAACACAACTCGTTCAAGAACCTCCCCGACTTCTTCGATGAGGGCGACGTGCTTGTCGTTAACGATACGAAAGTTTATCCGGCCCGGCTGTATGGACAGAAAAAAAAGACCGGGGCCGACATCGAGGTTTTCCTCCTCCGAGAGCTCAACCCTGAGAGCCGATTGTGGGACGTGATGGTGGACCCGGCCCGTAAGATTCGGATCGGTAACAAGCTCGAGTTCGACGACGACCTGATGGCGGAAGTCATCGACAATACCACCTCGAGGGGCCGCACCATCCGATTCGCGTTCGACGAGTCGAATGAAGCGTTGTACGCGAAAATCCGAGACATCGGGGAAACGCCGCTCCCGCCGTATATCGACCGCGATCCGGAAGAGGAAGATCGGCATCGTTACCAGACCATTTTTGCCAAGCACCGCGGAGCCGTGGCCGCTCCGGCCGCCGGTCTCCATTTTACGGAGGATCTTGTGGATCGACTGGAGGAGAAGGGGGTAGATGTGGTGCCTATTACCCTCCACGTGGGACGGGGAACGTTTCGGGACGTGGGCGTCGAGGACCTTACCAAGCACCGAATGGACTCCGAAGAGTTTAACATTCCGGAGGAAACGGCAGAGGCGGTCAACCGGGCCCTTCTATCGGAAGAAAATACCGTGACCGCCTGCGGCACGACCGTTGTGCGCGCTTTGGAATCGAGCCTATCGGCCGACGAGACGCTGAAGGCCGACCACAGCTGGACCGATCTTTTCGTCTATCCGGAATACGACTTCAAGATCACGGAGCGGATGATCACGAATTTTCACCGGCCGGAGAGCACGCTCATGATGATGGCCGCCGCCTTCATGGGATATGAATACACCTTTGAGGTGTACGAGGAGGCGTTTGAGGAAGAGTACCGCCTTTTTTCTTTCGGGGACGCCATGATGATTGAGTGACGCGTTGGCACCTTGGGAGGGGGAATGCTCGAGAATGGTGCCCTCCTTCAGCGCTTCGGGTGCCGCGCCCGTTTTTTTCCTTCGCATCGCAGCCCCTATTTTCCGCCTTCCGCCTGATGGCCCACGCAAGTGTGACAGGTGAACCGGATGAGGTGGCGGTGCTGGTGCCCGCAGCGGGCGAAGGGACCCGTCTCGGAGGGCCGCGCAAACAGTTCCGCGCGCTTGGAGGGCGGCCTCTGCTCGTACAGGTCCTGCTTGTTTTTGAACGGCATTCGGCCGTGGGTCACCTCGTTGTGGCTGCCCCCGACGATCACGTTGGCGATGTCAGTGACCACCTTCAGGCCCAGGGCCTCAGCACACTGACCGCCGTTGTGAGTGGGGGCGACTCGCGCCAAGAATCCGTTCGGCATGCCCTCCGCGCCGTTCCTGCGTCGGTTGAGGTGGTGCTTGTCCACGATGCGGTGCGCCCGTTCGTTGGGGCGCGCGACGTGCAGGCCGTGGTTGCGGCGGTCCGTAGGCATGGGGCTGCGTCTCTGGCTCTGCCGGTGACCGACACGCTTCGGGCCGCGTCGGGGGAGAGGTTTGGCGATACGGTGCCTCGCGACGGCCTTTATCGCATGCAGACCCCGCAGGGCTTTCGCCGCGCGTGGCTCGAGGAGGCCCACCGACGGGCCGCGCAAGAAGAGAGTTCGCCGGCCACCGACGATGTTGGACTCGTCCAACGAACGGGTCGAGAAGTTCGGCGCGTGCCCGGGGACCGCCGTAACTTCAAAATTACGACCAAGGGTGACTGGCGAATGGCTCAGCAGCTCTGGGACGCCTGGATGAACGACTCCGACCGAACGGGAAGGGGGGCTGAGTGACCGTTGCTGGGCTTCCCCCCGCCACACTGATTTGCTAACTTACGCGGATTCGTCATGCGTGTGGGGTTCGGGTACGACGCACATCGTCTCGTGGAGGATCGTCCGTTGGTACTGGGGGGCGTGAAGATTCCTCACGAGAAGGGGCTCGCCGGACACTCCGATGCCGATGTGCTCCTGCATGCTATCGCCGATGCGCTCCTCGGTGCCGCGGCGCTCGGCGATCTTGGCTCGCATTTCCCGGATACGGACGCCGAGTGGGAAGGGACCGACAGCCAGATGCTGGTCGGGCGCGTGGTGAACGCCGTTCAAGGAGCGGGGTACGTACCGAAAAATGTCGACAGTACCGTCGTGCTTGCGCGTCCGAAGCTACGCCCGCACATCGGTACCATGCGGGAAAACATCGCCGAGTCCCTCAATCTTACCCCCGATCTGGTGTCCGTGAAGGCCACGACGAATGAGGGAATGGGCCCGGTAGGAGCGGAGGAGGGCGCTGTGGCCCATGCGGTTTGTACAATACGACCGACGTAGGACCGGAATGTAGGTCGTAGACTTTCTGCCCCTCATGCCTATGTCCTGTCGTCTGAACCGAGAATTCGTGCTGCTTTGATTCCGCCCCAGGAGACAGCCTACGAAATAGGAGGTGGGGGCAAAGGCTTTTATTTTTAATCGCTCTCCCTTCGTACATTTGGCAGACGTGCGTTCGTGCTTGACTTCTTCTCCAACTTTTTTACGTGGATGCAAGGGCTCTCGCCGGTTTGGGCCTACGTCACGTTGCTCATCGTCGCGTACGGTGAGAACGTGGCGCCGCCTATCCCTGGAGACATGGTAGTGGTGTTCGGCGGTTACTTAGCGGGGCTCGGTCAGCTTCATCTCGGTGTTGTTGTTTTTCTGTCCACGATCGGGGGCGCACTTGGATTCATGACTATGTTCGCAATCGGGGTCCAACTTGGAGAGGCACTTCTAAACCCCGATCGCTACCGGTGGCTGCCCCAGGATGGGTTCGAAACGGCGCGGCGGTGGATTCACAAGTACGGCTACGGCGTGATCGCCGCCAATCGCTTCTTGAGTGGGGCACGATCGGTCATTTCCCTCACGGCGGGCATGGCACAGATGGAAACGTGGCGGACCTTATGGTGGTGCACGGTGAGCGCCCTCGTGTGGACGGGCCTGATCAGCTATGCGGGGTACGCAGTGGGTGAAAACTGGCAGTTGGTAGTGGCCTATTTGCGGGCCTACGGACGGGTCATTTTGACCCTGCTGCTTTTTGGAGGAGCCATCCTCTTGGGCCGCTGGATGTGGCGTCGGCAACAGCGAGGATCTCCTGGGGAGGAAGACACGAGCCAAATTTATCCGGAATAGGAGGCGAATCGAGTGAGCACGCACGTGCCACCGTGGTCGTGGAAGAGCTCAGGTAAGGTCGGGAGGGGTGTTTTACTTGCGGTGCGGTCAAGGCAGATGATACCAATTATGCAGGATCGATGTGTACGTTGCCGGTGCCCACGATCCGTCGGGGCTGCTTCTCTTGTACCGGGTAAGATCTCAGATCAGGCACACCGGTGTGCCAGGTCTGGGAGGGACCGGATTCGAACGGAGATGACGCTGCCCATTGAAAAAGCCCGAAAAGTGCTCGATGATCTTCGGAAATCGGTATGGGGTGCGCCCATCCCTTTAGTGTTTCCCTTGGCCGAACATTCCGAGCCTGTAGTCGTGAACCATCCAGCGAAACATCACGGCACTTTAAGCTGACGTAGCTCAATTGGTAGAGCAGCGCACTTGTAATGCGCAGGTTGGCGGTTCAAGTCCGCTCGTCAGCTCCGTTGAGACCATCGAGGTACGGTCTCACTCCAGCATGTCTCGGAGGGCGGACCGGAACTCTGAAACCTTGTGGTGGCAGCGGAAGGTGATGTCATGCGCCGCCGATCCCAAACTGGGATGATCCGATCCCACCCGCTCAGTGTTCTTGACGTGGCAAGACTCTAGCACGAGCCCCAGATTGAACCAGATCTGAACCTCTGTTCCGCCGGTCGCCTTCAGCCTTGGCGTGAATCCTTCCTCCAGACTGGTTTCTGAGCCGACGATCTCTAGCAGAACCTTCTTGAGAGTGACCTAGACGCCGCCAGAACTCACGCTGCGTGGACTAGAGACGCTAGTTTGTGCTGAGACAGGTTTGATGCTCAAAGATGAAACGCCACGAATATTCGTGACGAGTCGCACCCTAGATTCTATTAGTCTAGTGAAATTGTAGTCTCGGGTGCAGGCCCTTCCTGGATGTTGCAGTCACGGCATGCCAGTCTTGTCAGCGAGATGTTATTGTGAGAAAATTAGCTGGCCTCTATGCAATGACGAACTATTGCATCGATCCTCCTGACAGAAACTAACACTAGTAAGGTGTATTGACTCGAAACTAAAAAACAACCCTCCCAGCGATAAAATTGTTGCTTATCGGTTGACTGTAAGGGGTTTTCAACACGGAGATTATGGTTTATCGACATCTTCTTTAGGTTGACCCAATTCACTTGAGAGATTTACTTTTCTGTCGGCTTCGCAAACAAACGACCATTTCTGGGACTGTGCGCCAAGCCGATTTTCGTCGAAATAAGAGGAGCGTCACAGATATGTGCTAGGATTAGAATGACACTTGGATTTGTCCTACGCATCTCCAGTAGTCTCTTCATTTGAAATTCGACCCCTCCCCGGGCAACTTTTCCGGCCGATAAGTTTTGAACTGCAACTGCAAGAAGAGGCGTCTCAGACGCTGTCTTCGAGAAACGTACTCTATGAGTTTCAGGGTCGGTAGCGAAGTGGCCAAACGCACCAGACTGTAAATCTGGCGGCTCTGCCTTCGGAGGTTCGAATCCTCCCCGGCCCACTGCTTTCCGAGTTTGGATTTACGAATACGGAATTGAGTTGCATTCGACCACGCCGTATTCTACACTCCTTGCGGGAGTAGCTCAGGGGTAGAGCATCACCCTTCCAAGGTGAACGTCGCGGGTTCGAATCCCGTCTCCCGCTCCAGGGAATTACGAGTTGCGACTTTCGAATTGCGATTTCCGAGCTGCGAGTTCTGGCCTGCGAGCTGTCATTCGCAGCCCGAAAGTCGTACTTCGCCATTGAGTCTCGCCGCCTTAGCTCAGGGGTAGAGCACTTCCATGGTAAGGAAGGGGTCCCCGGTTCGAATCCGGGAGGCGGCTCTTGCTTGGGGCGTCTATCAACGCTCTCCCCTAAAATGCTTGCGGCTGGCCCGAGTTTTGGCCCCGCATCCGTCCTGTATTCGCACGTCCAACGAACAAGAAAATACTCTCATCCGTCATGGCCAAGGAAGAGTTTGACCGAGCG
>CAYULG010000080.1:0-10956 GCA_964445365.1 uncultured Salinivenus sp.
GAAAGAGCCGGGCGTCCATGTCGAGCCCGCCGCTGAGCAGAATCACGGCGAGGCAAAGCAGCCCCACGTTGAGGCTCAGCTCATAGTTGTCGAAGACGATCCCGCCGGGCCCGCTGCTGCCGGCGAGCATGCCGATCCCGACGAAGACCACGAGGGCGGGCACCCCGAAATGCTGGGAGAAGCGCGTACTGAGAATCGCCGTGACCACCAGCGCGCTTCCGATGAGGACGTACAACGACACGGCAGAAGGAAGAAACCCGAGAGGACGGTGAAGGGGCGGGGCCGGGCGTGGCCTTATCGACTTGTTTTCTTATCGTTGTTCATCTGCAACTCGTTGAGAGAGGAACTTATCCCTCCCAGTAGCTTGGAATCAGCATCGCGAGCGCTGTCGTCACCTCCGGGCGCTCGGCACCATCAGGAGGCACATGAACAGCTTTGTCAGCACCGGGAGGGGGGCGAAGGTGCCCATGGGACCGAGCGCGTCGAATCCGGGTCCAATGTTTCCCTGCACGACGAGCCCTCGAAAACGTCTCTACGAGCGGACGCTCTACCCCGACCCAGTATGCGTCGACCGCCACGAGGCCCGTGCCCCTGATCACGAGGACCTTCTTGCCCCGCACGGCAAAGTCGGTGCTGGCGCAGCCGGTCGTCGCTGGTGCTTCCAATCCCGAGATCCGCCTCGACCTCCCTGAGGTCTAGCATATCGACGTTGGCTCCGTCGCCCTCATAGGCCGGCACGTCGGCTTCAGACCGGCTTTGCATCGAGCTCAGAGAGATCCTTTTGAGCCGGGGGCAATTTTTTCGGGCCCTCAGTCGTTGGGAATAACGGGCGAGGGACGCTCAACGTCCGTGGGTTCATGTTCAGTAACAGCGTCAAAGACTTTTTAGCGCGATGAGCGACTCCGAAACCCCGTCTCAAGACACCTCTCAGTCCCGCTCCCCCTCTCTTACCGAATCGGCCGAGGCCGTACAGGGAGCCCTACGAGGCTGCCAAGCCGAACTTGACAGACTTCAGCGTCGCCTTCGAGGGACGCTGCCGAAGGAGCAGGACCTTCGGGGAGATGGGGAGGAGAATACGCCCCGTCGTCACGCTCTTTCCGTGGTCCGGAGGCTCGAGTCCTGTGCGGAGATGCTCCGGACGGCGGCCGATTCATCTGTCGAGTGATGGACACGTGTGAGCACGCACCACTTGCCGTCCATGATGCCCCTCAAGAAGGGGGCGAAGGGCCCGTGTCGTGACGAAAGATCCGCTGCGGTTGGGCTAAGCCTGCAGGGAGACCGAACCACGAGCCGAACGATCGGCCGCGAATTGTCTTACTCTCGTAGGTGCAGCAGGACTCGTTTTCCTTTGGGGCCGACGGTTGGTTCCCGGTTTGGCTGTGCGAGATCCACTGTCCCCTCCGGCACGCAGGCGGGAGCCCGAACATTCCCCGGAGGGGCATCAGCATCTCCCCCATAGCGGTTGTGTCAATGGCCCCCTCCGTTTGCTCAGAAGGTTTGCTCAGGAGGCTCCTCCTCCCTTTGACGGTCTCCAGGAAGAGGGGCTTCGTGATCGTTGCCGGACTTCTTTTTGTGCTGCCCCTTGCGGCATCCGGTCAGGTTCCGTCGTCGGTCGACGCCTCGATACGAGATTGCTCTTCGGCGAGAACGACGGCCTGTCAGAAGGAGGCCGTTCCGCATGGTACGCTGATGATCGTAGGGGGTGGGGTGACCGAGGGGCTCCATCGCCGCTTCGCCAAGCTGGCGGGAGGTGCAGACGCAAAAGTCGTGTGCGTTCCCACCGCCCTGCCGCACGGAAAACTCAGCGGATGGTGCCGGCGGTTTTTCCGGGAGGCAGGCGTTTCTCATCCTAGCGATTCCGCAATTGCTGGCGGGGACGGATGTCGGGTCGGCTCAACCTACGGCCGACACCACGGACAAGGACGCTCCGTACGTTCCGACGGCCCCGTCGGTGGTGAAGACGATGCTCGATGTTGCCGGCGTCACAGAAGGGGACGTCGTGTACGACCTCGGCAGCGGAGACGGGCGCATCCCGATCATGGCCGCCAAAACGTTTGGGGCACGGGGCGTCGGGCTCGAAATCGACTCTGCCCTGGTCGCACAGGCCTGGCTGAAGGCCCAAATGCAAGGGGTTACAGATAAGGTGGAGTTCCGGCGGAAGGATTTCTTCAACGCCGACCTCAGTGAGGCCACGGTCGTGACCCTCTACCTTTGGCCGGAGATCAACCGCAAGCTGCGCCCGAAGCTTCTTCGGGAGCTGGATCCGGGGGACCGAATTGTTTCCCACGACTTCCGGATGGGAGAATGGGTCCCCGACTCGACCGTCAACGCTGGCCGGGGAAACACCGGGGACGAGACCGTCTACCTCTGGGCCGTTCCCGAAAACGTCCCCGAAGACTTGAGAGACACCTCCGACGAGCCGGAGGCAAACTGATGGGGTACACCTTCCGCCTTTAGCAGAATCTCCCTACCGATTATTCCCCTCGTTCCGGCTTTCGTCCGTCGCGATCGGACGGACGGGCTCGAAATGGGCCTTCCCACTTGTCAACCATCTCCCGAGGAGTCTAGCCCCCAGGGGGGCGTTACCTATCTCCGTTCGTTTTCTCCTGCAGCCGCTCAAGCTCGCGGTCGACTTGCTGCTGGTCGACATCGTCGGCCCCTATGTGTCGCAACTCGGACGACTGATCCGGATGGTACTGAAGTTCCACCCAGACTGGAAAATGGTCGGAGCCGACATATGGGAGCACCTCCAGCCCGGCCAGCGCGAAGTGGTTGGAGTGGAAGACATGGTCGAGCGGATACCGGAACGGTGGGTACCGTGCATGAAAGGTGTTGTAGAGGCCGCGGCCCTTTCTGGGATCGAGCAGGCCACTGACCTTTTGGAAAAGCCGTGTGGTGTAGGACCACGAGACGTCGTTGAGATCGCCCGCTATGATCGTTGGTGCCTCCCGGTCCTCCAGTTCGCGGGCCAGGAGGAGCAACTCGGCGTCACGTTCAGTCGTATCCGGCTTGTGGGTTGGGTGCGGTGGGCGCGGGTGCATGGCGTGGAAAAACACCGGCTCTCCTCCTGGCAACTCGACCTGTGTGTGGATGGAGGGCACGTCGTCCTCCACGATGAAGCGCACCTCCGACTCCAGCAGGGGATAGCGTGAATGAAGCGTCATCCCATAGGCATTGTCACGGGGATGATAGACAGTGTGGGGATACTGGTCGTCGAGGATCCGGAGCTGGGTGCTCCACCAGTCGTCCGGTTCCAAAGTAAGGACGAGGTCCGGCTGCGTCTCGTCGATAAGCTGGAGTAGGGGCTCTGTGTCGCGGTTGTCGATTTCGACATTTACGACGAGAAGGGAGAGTGTGTGGCCCGTGTCCGGGGACGATGCGCGAGACACCTGTTTGGGAGCCAGGGGCGTGTGCGGCAAAATGCATGCAATCTGATGCACGATGCTCGCCGCAAGCAGGCTCATTGCTCCGTACTCGACAAGGGAGTCGGGGCCCACGATCAGATAAGCGAACAGGGTGACCGTAGCACCGCCAGCCAGTTGTACGCGCGGAAAGTCGAAGACGCGAATCGCCCAATGGTCGTGGCCAAGGAGGGGCACGCCCGTTCCAACGATGAAGAAGGCAGACAGGAAAAGAAGAACGTAATGCAACATGCAGGGCCTTGGCAGAACAAAGAACCGATACGTTCACGGGGCTGGTGAGCTGCCCCGGCTTGGGTCTCCTATGGGGACATATCGCTGACGATACATCGCAGGTATCCCGAAAGGTCCCCGCGTATTCCAATCGCCTTGTGACAGGCGAGAACGAAAGACGCACCGTGTGCTCGTCACGTGGTCGTCGGCACGGGGCGAAGCGGTGCGGAACTCGCGACGGGGAATAGAACACAACGCTACGCTTCGATCAGACCGACCTCACTGTGTGAGGAGGAAGAACCGGCGGGCGGCCTGTGTGGAGAACCTACCACTCGCACACGAAAACCACACACAAACGAAAACTGCATAGAAGAGACCCGTACAGCCCAAAACAGGGTAGAACTCCCACTTCCTCCACAGCTGTGGATCGAATTGGGGCCGTCTCCCTATCGAAACGAGTATATCCCACCACATGATCGGAATTCTGCTCCCGTCACGATCTCCGTATCCGGATGGTACGTGTTGATCTGCTGAAGAGACCTGTTGCCCTCTTCCTGAAGGAATTTGTTCTCCTCCTCGGGGGGCTTTCCGTCGCGGCCCTAGGGGCATACGCACAGGACCAGTCTCCGGGTGACGCTTCACCGCAAACCCAGTCGGCGAAGAGGGCCGCGCCTCAAAAGACGGACCTTGCTGTCCCAAACGGAACGCTGATGATTGTTGGGGGCGAGATCACCACGTCACTCCGTCGCCGCTTCGTCGAGCTCGCTGGGGGAGAGGATCCCGAAATCGTGTGCATCCCTACTGCACTTCCGCACGGAAAACTCAGCGGATGGTGCCGGCGGTTTTTCCGGGAGGCAGGCGTTCCGAAAGCCAATCGCGTCGTCCTGCACACGCGGAAGTCGAAAAAGGCCGATCGGAAGTTTTTCACCGGGCCCCTCCGCACGGCCGATGCGGTGTGGTTCACGGGCGGTCGCCAGTGGCGACTCGTTGAGGCGTATGCCGGCACCCGAACGCTGGAGGCGTTTCACAATGTACTGGAGCGGGGCGGTGTCATTGGAGGGACCTCCGCCGGGGCCAGCATCCAGGGCTCCTTTCTCGTTCGAGGCGATCCGAAGAGCAAGAAAATTGTCGTCGGAAAATACACGGAAGGGTTTGGGTTCCTGCCGAACTCAGCCATCGATCAGCACCTGCGGGCCCGAAATCGAGAGGAGGACCTCGTCGGCGTCGTCAAAGAACGCCCCGACCTTCTCGGGATTGGGATCGACGAAGGCACAGCCGCGATCGTTCAGGGGGATACGCTGCGCGTGGTGGGAGAGGGACTTGTGGCGATCTATGACCCCGAGCGAACAGAAGCAACCCGGGGGATAGGGGGACAGCAGCAACGAGAAAACCGTGAGGCAAGGCCAGGCGAGAAGGGGTACTTCTTTCTCCAGCCGGGCGATCGATTCGATCTTCAAATGCGGAAGAATCGTTCTGCTCCAGCGGAGGGGCAGTAGAGATCGGGGCAATAATGCGGGGGTCGTATCTGTTTAAGTGCGTAGGGCAGTAAGCAGCTTGTTCCCGACCGGGGAGAACGTCTGATCAGGGAACGCCGCTCCCACCGATCCCCACCAGTTTATTTTCCGTGCGTAATGCAAGATGACTCTTATGAGGAAGCTCCCCCTTCCAACGGGGTGGTCCCCTCCCCGGACCGTCTGACCGTCCAGGAGGTCTTCGGGCGCGGGGTGCCGACGCAGAAGCTTCAGCTCGTTTTGGCGCATCTCTACCTCCTTCCTTGGTTCGCCCGTCGCAGTTTCGAGTGTGAACTGCCGCTGCGACCCTTTCTGGACGCCAATCCCGCCCTCGATTTTGGGGGACTGCCGATCGCACCGAAGCTCTCCCGCTACGGCACCGATCCCCCGTACCTGCCGAGCCTCCGGATTCAGGAAGACCCGGACGAGGCGGCCGTCGAGACGTTTGCGAAAGAGCACTCGTTTCCTCTGATTCTCAAGCCCTTATTCGGGGCGCACAGTCGCGGGATTCGAAAGATCACGAGCGTTGAGGAACTCCTTGAGGGGATCGGGACGGAACCGATGGTCCTGCAGCCCTACGTTGACGCTCCGAAGGAGTACGGAATCAATGTCTTGCGGGTGGGAGATCGCCTTCGGATCTACAGCCTTACGGAAGTGCCCATTCGGTCCGTCTGGGGCGATGGAGAGCAGAGCCTGCGGGCCCTGGCCCGCGGCAGGTACGGGGAAGACGTTGCCGCCCGAATCGACCACGGCGACTGGACGCCTTCGGAGGGGCAGCACGTGCCTCTTCAAGTGGCGGCCGATCCTGCCGGGCGAGCGACCTGCTGCGACCGCACGGACGCCGTCACCCCGGCCCTCCGCCGGGCCTGCGAGCAGGCCGCCGATCAGATTGGGCTTCGCTTCGGGCGGTTTGACGTGAAGGCCCGCTCCCTCGATGCGCTTCGGGAAGGCAACTTCTACGTGCTGGAGGCCAACGGCTCGTCTTCTCTCGACCTTTCGCTCTACGACGACCGGTATTCGCTCCCCGAAAAAATCGAGCGCCTGCGGACCCACTGGGACGAATTTTTCCATCAGGCCCAGGCGCGCTCCTCGTCCCAAGAAAACAGCTGGCGGCTTTTAGCGACGCTCCTCTGGTTCGCCGTCGCGCCGGGCCGGTGCGTCGCGTCCTTTCGGCACGAAGTCGACGATGGTGAACTCGCTTCGCGTGCCTAACCGAAAGGGCGGCCCCCAGGTGGCCGTGCCCGGGCTGACGTGCACCATCGTATTTTCGTGCCACCGCGTGCCGTCCACCTGCGGAAATTCAATGTACGCCAGATACCCCAGGGGCCAGACCTGTCCCCCGTGCACATGTCCACAGAGGATGGCATCCGGGTCCGAATCGATCAGGTCATCGAGCTTCTCCGGTTTGTGCTTCAGTGCAATCCGGGGCCGCTCGGCGTCCCGAAACGTCTGGATTCGCTCTTTGCTTTGGGCATCGGGCATGCCGTATGCAATGCCGAGCACGCTCATCCATCCGGCCTCCTCAATGGCGCCTTCCAGGGGCGTCACGCCCACATCTCGGAGCGCGTCCAGAAGCTCGTCGCGTTCGGTGTAGCTGTCGTGGTTGCCCGACACGAAGTACACGGGCACGTCGAACGCCTGAAGGGGCGCGACGAGGTCGGGATTCACCGGCTCCATGCCGTCGAGCAGGTCTCCGGTAATTACGACGCAGTCGGGGCGATAATGCTCGGCCTTGCGGACGATGCGGGCAAGGTCCCGCTTTGACCAGATGTCCCCAATGTGGAGATCGGTGAGCTGAAGGAGGCGGACGGAGTGGGCGTAGTCTCCCTCGACGCGACGGTAGCAGGCCTGCGGGTGCCGGGCTCGGAGAAAGCCCACGACGCCGAGGAGGCCGGCCGAAAGCCACGCGGTTCCGTCTCCGATGAGAAAGCCCGCAAGGCTGAGCAGAAATTGGCCCGCAAACGCGAGGCCGGCCAGAAACGCCAGCCCCGACCACACGAAGGCCGCTCGCACCAAGAAGCGGGTGAGTGCGTTTCGGGGGGCTTTGATGAGCCCGTATCCCAGCACCGTCATGCCGCCCAGGGCCCCGATGATTGCGTCTCCCAGAACCGGCTGGGTGCACTCGATAAGGGCGTAGTGGAGCCCGAGAAAGAGACTGCCCACAACGATCGCAATCTGACCGAATACCGTGATGCCGAACATGGGGGTTCAGATGCAAGTCTTGCAATGAAAAAGGGCCAAGTTGGATGCTGGTCGGGTACGTTATGAGACAGGATGCCCGTTCGCGACTCGCACGGGCGAGTACGTCCTCGGTTAGTGGCCAATGGCAGACGCGGCCGGAGGAAGTTTCGGAAGAACGTCGACGATCCCGAACGTTTCGACGCTCATCCAGGCGACAAAGGCGACGTAGACGGCGATCAGCCCCCAGGCTTCAGTGGTGGTGAGAACCATCTGGGAACGCATCACAATGAAGACGATGAGGGTGGCCAGCGTAAGAACCCCCAACATGGGAGCCGCGACCGAAAAATTTATGACCGCCGTGCCCGCGACCAGCACCCCGGCGGGAATGCACACGAGCAGGTCGAAGACGTTGCTTCCCAGCACGTTGGCGACGCTCGTGACGGCCTTCCCCGCACGGGCGGCCCGCACGCTCACGAAGGCATCCGGAACGGAGGTGCCGGCCGCGACGACCGTGATTCCCCAGAGGAAGCTCGGCGTACCGAGCACGTCCCCAAACCCGATGGCCGACCGGACGAGCCCCTCCACGCCGACCAGGATGACGAGGAGTCCGCCGGCCAGAATGCCAAACTGTTTTGGGGCCGACATGGCCGCGGGTGGTTCCGCCGGCTCGTGGTCCATGGTATCCTGATATTGAAGGTACACGTAAAACAGGTACAGTCCGAGCGGAAAGAGCACGATCCCTCGTGTCACCTCGCCGAAAATCGTCCCCCCTGCACCGCCCACGGGATTGTAGATGACGGCGAACGCGAACATCAGCAGAAGCGCCGCAATCGAGAGCAGATAAAACTGAATCTCTTTGTATATGAGGTCGCGGGTCGACTCCAGCTTGTGGTCGGACCAAATGCCCGCGAGAGCCGGAATCATCAGCACGTTGAACAGGGCCGATCCGACGATGGCCGCCACCCCGAGCTCAAACTCCCCGTGGAGAAACGTCGCAAGCACGGCCGTGGAAAGCTCCGGGAAGCTCGACCCGACGGCGAGCACGACGGCTCCCTGCACGAGGGGCGGAAGCTCATAGTACGCCGAGAGCTTTTCGCTAGAGGTCTCTAACCACTCACTTCCCTTCCACACAACGGCTGTGGAGACGATTGCGAGACCCGCGTAGGCGAGAATCGTCGTAAAAAGGCTCATGTGCTGGGCAGAACCGGGAAAAGCGAAATGACATCAACACGCATACGGCTCGGAATCCCGTCAGGGGCATCTCGGCGGGGACTTGAGGACCCACAGACCGAAAAGGACAACCGACGAACCAAGGGGGAGTTCGCCGTCCTCAATTTGGGGCCCGACTGTACTCTGTAGGAGAGGCCGCTCTGTCCGGGTTGGGACGCCAGCTTGAGAGATCGCGATCAGTCAGGTGAGCAAGTCGACGGATGTCAGGCTCATACGCCGAGCGGAGCCGACGCTCGATCTGAGGGTCGAGGTCGGGGCGGTCTCCTCCTGAGGAGGCTCCCCGTCGAACACGCTGTTCGATCCAGAGGCGGAGGGACTCTGGGGTCGACGATCGGAGGAGAGGAGGCATCCAGGACGGCAGGACGGAGAGGAGCATGCCCAGGGTTCGGCTCTGCCGTTCCGTCGTGCGGTTTAGGCGAGACGAGGTGTCGATCTCGGGTTCTGGGTCCACCCCCAAGAACCGGAAGATCGAACGAAGGGCGACCTGGGGATGCTCCCGCAGATCTGACGAGAGCAGGATGAGAAACTGCTCCGGCGGGAACTGATCGTACCACGCCTCCAGCCGCTCGGCGTAGAGCCCGTCCTGGAAATACGACTTCCATGCCCGCCGCTTCTGCTTGGGGCGTTCGCGTTCGGCCCGAAGCGCCTCTTCGAACGAAAGCGGTTCGGTGCCCTGCGACACCTTGTGCAGGTAGTGGGAATAGGCCCGTTCGGGCGGGTCTCGAAGGAGAAGGAGAAATTGTGGGGACGTATCCCCGTATAGCTGCCTCATTCTGCGCGGCACGAGGTCTGGGCACCGAAAATAAAGAGGGGTGGCCTCTCCTGCGAGGCGTTCCCCTGCATCCTGAAAGTACCGCAGGTACCAGTCCAGGTTCGCCTCGAACCGCTCGGCTGGAGCGTTAAAAAAGTCGAGTTCTTTTACCTCGGGCAGATACAACGCCGGGTGCTGCCGGAGGTAATGATGAAGAGAGGTCGTCCCGCTTTTTGCTGCCCCGAGGAGAAAGAAGTCGGGGCGTTTTTCCTTCGGAGAAGAAGAGGTAAGAGGAGAGGTCGACCCTACTGTAGAAAAAGCGTCGGCCATGAGTCGGGAGGCAACAAGGGCAATTACTGCTTGCCAACCGCGGACATAGACACGCGCGACCCTCTTTCGTTTCGGCTTCCCAAAAATACACACATCCTAGTGCAGCTTCAACGGGTCCGTTTTGCAATCGGGCTCTGGACGGACCCCGTCCGTCCATACCTCACGCTGGAGATTGGAGCTATAGCAAACTGCCCTCCCCAAAAGATCGTTTGAAGCTGCACTAGGAGCGAGACGCACACTCAGGGGCCATTTGAGGGGCGTCTCGAGCTCCGATTTGTGCCGTGTCGCTCCCGGAAGGCAGACCTGGTGCGGACGCGTTTTCCGGTTGAGTACAGGCTCCGAGGGCCTCGTCCTACGGGTTTCAAATCGGACCCCGGGCGGCGATGGACTGCCGTTGAGCAGAGGCGTGCTTTCCAGGGGCAAAACCGCACGGAAGACCACTGGGAACGAGGCCCCTTTCGACTCTGAGCCTGACGAATGTTCCCGGATTCATACCAGAGAAGCGGGCGGAGCTGAGATCGACCCGCGCTTCTTGCTCACGCCAGCACCTCCCGGAACGAGATCTCCTCGGCGGCCAGCACGAACACCGTCGGCGGCAGGCCCTCGGTGCGCTCCTGCAACTGGGCGTAGTAGGCCGGGTAATCGGGCTGCTCCTCGGGCGTCGCCATGCCCAGAAACACAATGTCGGCGTCGGTCGATGTCTCGTGCAGCACGTCGTCGAAGGTGCGGCCGTCGGCCGTGATGACGTTGAGAACGGCCCCGGTCCGGAGCTGGTCGACAATGGGGCCGAGGGCATCACGGCGCTGCTCGGCCACGTCCTCGTCGGGGGCCATGACGTTGAGACGGATCGTGGCGTTCTGCCACCGGACGTTCGTCTGGAGCAGGTAGGAAAGGATTTTCATGAGCCCGCCGTTGCCCTTCAGCCCGCCCCACCACACGTCAATGCGTTCCCGGTCTCCGAACCCCTTCTCTCCGCCCCGGAGGACGACGACGTTGCGCCGCATCTCGTACAGGGTTGTGATGAGGCCGCAGTACCGGTCCTGATGCTCCGGCTGTTCGGTGTGGCCCATCATGATGGTGTTGGGGCGGAGGGGACCGATCCCGTAGTCCCCCACGAGCCGTTCGGCGCCCTCAAAGGGATCCTCGGCGGTGGTGGTGCGCACGAGGCTCTGCACGCCTCGTTCGTTGAGGTAGTCGCGAATGATATCCTCGGTCTCCCGGTTCTCGTCAATGTCGGCGTTCTCCCGAGGGAGCACCGTACAGACCGTCATGAGGGCCTGGTTGTGGACGAAGGCGTTTGCCACCTCGATGAGGGGCCAGC
>CAYULG010000081.1:0-7079 GCA_964445365.1 uncultured Salinivenus sp.
TTGTCGTAGCTCTTCGACATCTTCTGTCCGTCGATGCCGGGCACCACGGCCACGTCGTCGAGGATGTGGGGCTCCGGAACGGGGAAGAGGGGCTCCTCATCCGGACAGAACCGGTTGTTGAAGCGCCGGGCGATGTCGCGGGCGATTTCGATGTTTTGCTTTTGGTCGGACCCCACAGGGACGCGAGACCCGCCGTAAATCAAAATGTCTGCTGCCTGCAAGACGGGGTAGTTGAACAGACCTGCATTCGGCGTGATGCCTGCGTTCTCAATCTTTTCCTTGTAGGCGACGCCTTTCTCCAGTCGACTGGTGGGGAGGAGATTGAAGAAGATCCACGTCAGTTCTGTGACCTCCGGGACGTCACTCTGTACGAAGAGGGCTGCCTCCTCCGGATCGAAGCCGAGGGCCAGGTAATCGAGCGCCACGTCGACGGTGTGCTGGCGGAGCCGGGCCGGGTCATCCATCGACGTCATCGCGTGGTAGTTCGCGATGAAGTAAAACGCCTCGTGTTGCTCGTGGAGGGCAATGTGCTGCCGGATGGCCCCGAAGTAGTTGCCAAGGTGGAGGCGCCCGGAGGGCTGAATGCCAGACACGACCACAGTGTCATCGGAGGCCGCGGTATCAGCTTCAAAACCAGAGGCTGTATCTGGAGCTTCCATGGGAATGGGCGATTGGTGTTCGATTCGTGCTGGCAAGTCGTGGCCGCTATATTTTCACGGAGCAGAAGTCAGGAATGGGGGGCTGAGAGTCACCAGGCATGCGCATGTGCTCGTGAGTGGGTGGGCTGAAAGCAGATGAGGGATTGCCCGAGGGCGTTTTCTTCTTACTCGGTGAGTCGGCTCAGCAGACGACACACAGAATATGCGCCAGGCGGTTAGGGCAAGACATCCGTCAAAGCTGGATTTTTGGACGAGGACTTCTCTATCCCGTCGCAGCGTCGGCCCGGTCGATCAGGTCTGAAAGCAGTTCGAGTCGCTCGCCGCTGTTGCTCTTCACGGCCTCAAGGATGCCTCGGGTTCGCATCTGATGCTCAACGTTATCGACTTCCTCCGTGATTGCTTCGTTAAACGCCGCCTCGAGCTCCCTGAGCTGGTGAATCATGGTGAGGTCGTCACCGTCCAGATCGACATCGTCGTCCTTCAGGTCGATGCCGTTCTCCGGCGTGCCGCCACAGCTAAGGACGGTCTCGGACAGTTTGCCAACATCGGCCCGTGCGGTCTTTTGCACACGCTCAAAAGCTTCGGTCACGGCCGGCTCGCTGTGCGACCGGATTACATATTCGTAGTTGTGGTTTAGCCTCAGAAACTGGTGGATCAAGGGATTGAGGCGCTCGACCGTTTCGGCCCGGGTGATCGTCTGGCCGGCCCAGCCCCGGTTGAGAAGAGCCTCTTTGATTGGGTTCGGCATCGGCGGTTACGGGTTAAAAGTTAAGAGTTCAAGGTTGAGGGCGGTACCGTACAAACCTAATCGACGGAGTCGTACCGGCAGGGGGGAGCGAGGTTTGGTCGGGCGGTGAGAGCAACGACGTTGTTACAGGAGGCCATCGGCGGCGACGTTCATTGCCTGACGCAGGGCAGCGGCCTTATTCCAGGTTTCGTCGTACTCGCTCGCCGGATCACTGTCCGCAACGATGCCGGCGCCGGCCTGCACGTAGGCCGTATCGCCCGTCACGAGCATCGTGCGAATGGTGATGCAGGTGTCGAGGGTGCCGGAGAAGTCTACATATCCCACTGCGCCGGCGTAGATGCCGCGCCGCGTGGGCTCAAGGTTGTCAATGATTTCCATGGCCCGCACCTTGGGGGCCCCGCTCACCGTGCCGGCGGGAAAGCAGGCGGCCAGCACGTCCATCGGGCCCTGGTCGGTGTCGAGTTGGCCCTGGACCGACGACACGATGTGCATGACGTGCGAGTAGCGCTCGACGTAGGCGTACTGGTCCACCTCTACGCTTCCGTACTGGCAGACGCGCCCGAGATCATTGCGTCCGAGGTCGACCAACATAAGATGCTCGGCCCGTTCCTTTGGGTCGGAAAGCAGTTCGTTGGCGAGGGCCGCATCTTCCGCTTCGTCGTCGCCTCTCGGTCGCGTCCCGGCAATGGGAAGGACCTCGGCGGTGTCGCCCTCCGCCCGGACCAGCACTTCGGGGGAGGAGCCCACGAGCGCCAGCTCTTCCAGGTCGAGGTAGAAGAGGTAGGGGGAGGGATTAACCTGACGGAGCGCGCGATACAAGTTAAAGCGTTCTCCCTCGAAGCTGGTGCTAAACCGCTGGGAGAGAACAACTTGAAAAATGTCGCCCCGGTCGATGTGCGCTTTGGCCGTCTGTACCGCGTCCTCGAAGACCGGGCGCTCCACGTTGGAGGAAAGGTCGTCGTCCGTCCACTCGACGGGGGCCGGGTCGGGCGTGGGCTGTTTTAGGTCCGATTCGAGGTTGGCCAGGCGGGTCTGCGCGTCGTCGAATGCGGCCTCTAAATTGGTGTCCCCGTCGACGAAGACATTGGCCATCAGCACGAGCTGGTGTCGCACGTGGTCGAAGGCGGCAACGGTGTCGTAAAAGCACCAGACGGCGTCGGGGAGGTCGAGGTCGTCGGGCGGGGCGTCGGGAAGGTCTTCGACGAGGCGGACCGCATCGTACCCCAGGTAGCCTACGGCGCCCCCTCGGAGGCGGGGAAGGTCCGGCAGATCCACTTCCGTGTAGCGATCCACGTACGCGTCGAGCACGTCGAAGACGGTGCCCTCCGGCCGGTCGAGCCCCTCTTCGGGGCTGGGCGTGCGGCGCTCGTCGACTTCTACCGAGGCCCCAAAATTTGTGCCTCGTACGACACGGTACGGGTCGCGCCCAAGAAAAGAATAGCGCGCTAGCTTCTCGCCGCCCTCTACGCTTTCGAAAAGGAAACTGTAGGTGGACCCTTCCCGCAGGGAGAGGAAGGCCGACACGGGCGTCAGCAGATCAGCGCTGCGGCGCGCAGACACAGGGACCACGAGGCGATCGTGTTCCTGCTCGCGGGCCGTTTCAACGTGGGAGCGGAACTCGTCGAAGGTCATCGGAGGAACTCAAAAAAACAGAAGCCAAAAGAAAAACCCGCTGCCGTCGGGAGCAGCGGGTCCAGAGCCAAGTACAAAGCGAGACCGATGCGGTGGTTATGCGCACAGGCGGCTCTCGACCCGAGAGTTGGGCCACCAGTGCCGCCAATCCGGTGTTGTGATATACGGTGTGTTGTCCATGACGCTATCAGGGTACGACACAGCGAGCGCTGGTTCAAGGTAGTGGTTTGAAAATTCCGTTTGTGGATCACCTTCCGGAAGAAGGAGTTGCGCGGCGGATCGCTCAGCGCATCCGTGCTGGTGCTTCATCGAGAACCCTCATGACGAGAGAGTTCGAGGTCTATAGGCCGAGCCCATCGTTCCGTTTTGCTATTGGGGTTGCGCGAATAATGGCAGAGCGGAGCCCGGCCTGGCTGTGAGTGGTCTGGGCGTTGATCTCGAACTCAGACTCATGAAGAAGCTTTTTCAGAGTAACGGGACGCGCCCCGCCAGCCAGTGGAGGAGCGGCGTAGGCGAGTCTGGTCCACAGGTGTTCGACCGTTCGCTCTGGGTTCGTCAGGTAGACCAGTACAAGCCGCCCGTTTGGACGAAGCACACGCTGCATCTCTAGGAGGGCCGCCCGGATGTCGGAGGGGGCAAGAATATCAAGAAGGTAGCTGGAGAAAACAGCGTCGAAGGTCGCCTCCGGAAAGGGAAGGGTCCTGGCGTCGGCGTAGCGCAAACCGTATCGGGCGTGGGAACCGTTCGTCATTCGCTGACGGGCGCGATCAAGCATGGCTGGGCTGAGATCGATGCCCTCTGTCCAGCCCCTCGAATTGGCTTCTGCCAGGGGGAAGAAGGCGAGTCCGGTGCCGGTGCCCACGTCCAGAACGCGCTCGCCGTTGTCAACGTCCAGCCAGTATCGAGCGATTTTCCGGGCCTCGCTGGAGACGTACGGGACGAGAGCATCGTAGACCCGTGCGATTCCGTGATAGCTGGCACGGAGGGACGCTCTCGTTCGGGGTGAAGGGAAGAACACGGATGTCGTTGCAGAAAAGAGAGATGTATTGAGGGGCGCGGCTGGAACCTCCGGTCGGGTTAGGATTTCGGTCTCGTGATGCCCGAACATTTCGCCGTCGCTGACGACCTGCACGAATGAGATGGCCGTCCTCACGCCTCTTATAAAGCGGCTGCAGTCCTACCACCGGGTCCTGGAAAAAAGCATTTTTGGACTGTCGCTTCTCGGTGTGCTCACCGTTACCCACCTGTGGATTCAGCAGGGGCGTAATTTTGAACGTGGATGCTTTGGGTTTTCCGGGCTCGACGCCGGGCAGATGAGCTTTAACTGCTCGGCGGTCGTGTCGAGTGGGGCCGGAACGTTCCTCGGGCTATCAAACATCACGTGGGGGCTGGGGTTCTATCTTTTCGTAGCGGTTCTCACTTTTGCGGTCTTTCAGATCGGAAAGAGGCCTCGGCTTTGGCTCCAGGGAGCCCGAACCGCCAGTCTGATCGCTGGCCTGATTTACTCCGGCTACCTGGTGTTCGTTCAGGTGGAAATGGTTGGGGCGTTTTGTGCCCTCTGCCTGGTGTCTGCCGGGCTCGTTGTTCTTCTTTTTGGGACGCAGGGTGCCGCTCTTTTTCTCGACGATTCAGCATTAGAGACCACCATGACTACACGACTGTTCAAGCGCGATCTTACGGTGTACGTCTACCTCGCGGCCTTTACGGCTGTACTTGTTGGCGCCGACCTTACCTACTTCAATGCATTCCCGTCGGCTACCGACGACCAGCAGCGGGCCGAGCAGGGATCGGAACGTCCGGCCGCCTGTGAGCTCGACGCCACTGCCGAGCCCGTGGCGGATAACGGATCGTCCCTCGTCAACTTTCAGGACGTGACCAAGGGGCCGTCGGATGCGTCAGTGACGATCATTGAGTACTTCGATCCGAATTGCCCACACTGCAAGACCTTCCACGAGACCATGAAGAAATTGGTTGCGGAGTACAAGGATGAGGTGCGGTTCGTCTACAAGCCGTTTCCGCTGCGACGCTCGTCCCTTCCCGAAATTCAGGCGCTTTACGTGGCCAACGAGGAGGGAAAATTTTCGGAGATGCTGGAGGCGCAGTATGCAAGTCAGGATCGCTCCGGCATCAGCGAGCGAGACCTACAGGCCATCGCCTCCCAGATCGACATGAACCCGGACGTGCTCATGTCGCAGATCGACCAGGGCAAGTACCGAAAGAAGGTCGTCGCACAGTATAATAAGGCCACAAAGATCGGCGTCAAGAGCACGCCGACGGTGTTGGTGAATGGACACTTCTTGGCGTCGGAGTCCCGCACCCAGGACTGCTTGGAAACGTTCATTCAGCGTGCCGAGGAAGGGACCCTTGGCAGCAGTACCTCGTCGGAGTAACGCCTCCGGTCAGAAAGTTTCCCCGGACGCAGTTTCGTCGTTCGGGGTTCTCGTTTTTTCGCCTCGTCCGCACGACCGACCCATCATGACGTTCTCCACTGCCGAGACCGCAAATCCCACCGACATCGACCGGCGCACCATCAATACCATCCGCTGCTTAGCGATGGACGCCGTGGAGCGGGCCGACAGTGGCCATCCCGGTATGCCGATGGGGGCGGCGCCGATGGCGTACGTCCTCTGGACGCGCTACTTCAAGCACAATCCGGCGGACCCGGAATGGCCCGACCGCGACCGATTTATCCTCTCGGCCGGACACGGCTCGATGCTTCTATACGCTTTGCTCCACCTCACCGGCTACGACTTGCCGATGGGGGAGCTGAAAAATTTTCGCCAGTGGGGGAGCCAGACGCCCGGACACCCGGAGAACCACCTCACACCGGGTGTGGAGGTGACGACGGGGCCGCTCGGCCAAGGCTTCGCCAACGGCGTAGGGATGGCGATCGCTGAGCGCTATCTGGCGGCCCAGTTCAACACAGACGATCTTCCCCTCGTCGATCACCATACCTACGGCATCGTGAGCGACGGGGACCTGATGGAGGGCGTGGCGTCCGAGGCTGCCTCACTGGCCGGTCATCAGGGTCTCGGGAAGCTGGTCTACCTTTACGACGACAACGAAATTAGCATCGACGGCGACACGGACCTCGCCTTCACGGAGAATGTGGGCGCACGCTTCGAGGCCTACGACTGGCACGTGCAGCACGTGGACGACGGGACGGACCTGGAGGGCATCGACGCGGCCCTCCAGGCAGCAGAGGCCGAGACGGACCGACCGTCCCTCGTCGTGGTCTCGACCCACATTGGCTACGGCAGCCCGAACAAGCAGGACACCGCCGCGGCCCACGGCGCGCCCCTCGGCCCCGACGAGGTGGAGCGGACGAAGCGGGAGCTGGGCTGGACGGCCGACGAGCCGTTCCACGTGCCCGACGGGGTGTACGATCACATGCGCTCGGCGCTGGACGAGGGGGCCGAGCGGCAGGAGCAGTGGGAGAAGCTCAAGTCGACCTATGCGGAGCGGCACCCGGAGCAGGCGGCCCGGTTCGAGCGGTGGATGAACGGCGACTTGCCGGACGGGTGGGACGAGGCCCTGCCTACGTACGAACCCGGCGCCTCGGTCTCAACTCGCGACGCTAGCGGCGACACGCTTGATGCCATTGCCCCTTCCACGGACGGTTATCTGATTGGGGGGTCCGCGGATTTGACAGGCTCGAATCGGACGGACGTGGAGGGGCGTTCGCCGCACCAACAGGAGCATCCTGGGGGGGCGTACTTTCACTTTGGCGTCCGCGAGCACGCAATGGCCGGTGCGGCCAATGGGATGGTCTTGCACGGCGGGGTTCGTCCGTACGTCGCGACGTTCCTCATCTTTACCGATTACCTGCGCCCGTCTCTGCGCCTGGCGGCCCTCTCCGAGGTGCCGGTCACGTTCGTGATGACGCACGACTCGATCGGGCTTGGGGAGGACGGGCCGACGCACCAGCCCATCGAGCACCTGGCGATGCTGCGGGCCACCCCGAACGTGACGGTCATCCGCCCGGCGGACGGACCCGAGGTGGTGGAGGGCTGGCGGGCTGCGCTCCGCCGAGAAGAGGG
>CAYULG010000081.1:7179-10934 GCA_964445365.1 uncultured Salinivenus sp.
ATTGCTGCTTCGGTTGCTGACGGCGTTTCGGAGGTGTTTCGGCCGCCGGATCTACCGGTGCACGCGCCTCCGGCCGATGGCACCGATCCCACCAATACCGCGCTGCCGGTGCTCGTCTTTCGAAAGGCCGTCTGGCGGTCCGTTCGCCCCCAGGCCCGAACGGTCCAACCGGTCTTTCGCAACTAAAGGGGGGTTGGCATTTTCTCACCCATTACCCACAGGACTGCCTGCGAGGTGCTGGCTGCAACTAAGAGCAGTTCGACCGTTTTGGTTGGCGAACCTGTTTGGGAGCGCAGGCACGAGCAATTGTCGCTTCTGGAAGATTACGCTATCGCTTCGGACCTCACAGGTGGTGTCGTGTCGCTGTTTTTGACGAAGCTCCTGAGCCTGTTTATTCACCCGCTGTCGTTGGGCCTTCTGCTGCTGTTGGGGGGCGGAGTCGCCGCCTGGTGGTGGCGGCACCTGGGACTCGCGGTGGTCGGGGCAGGACTGATGGTCGTGTGGGTTCCGTCCACGCCCGTCTTTTCAGACTGGCTGCAAGAAACGCTCGAGTCCCGTTTTCCGCCCGCGTCTGTAGAGGCAGCTCCGACGGCCGACGCCATCGTCGTGCTCGGAGGGGCAGTGAGCGCTCCGCGGCCGCCGCGGGTCTATCCGGACCTGAATGACTCGTCTGATCGGGTCTGGCACGCGGCGCGGCTGTACCGGGCGGACAAGGCGCCCCTGGTCATCGCCAGCGGGGGCACCGTTCCATGGAAGGATCAGCGGTTTCGGGAGGCGCCCGTGATGCAGCGCCTGTTGGAGAGTTGGGGCGTACCGCCCGACTCCGTGCTGCTGGAGTCGTCCAGTGCCAACACCCACGGAAACGCCCAATTCACGGCCCGACTCGCATCGGATCGAGATATTGACCGCGTGCTTCTGGTGACGTCGGCCCTCCACATGCGCCGTGCCCTCGCCACCTTTCGGAGTGCTGGGGTCAACGCGATTCCGGCGGCCACGGACTACAGAGTGGTGGAAGGGACCAAGACGCTTCTTGACCTCTTGCCGAACGCGGCGGCGCTGGCCGGAAGTACAGGTGCGATTCGGGAGTACGTGGGCTACTGGGTCTATAACTGGCGGGGATGGATTGCTGGGACCCAGATGCGCCGTCGGTGTCGGCCCGCCGCGAGAGAACAGGATCGCTCAAGGCACTTTTGTCGTTCGCCCATCGTGTTTGGCCGCTTGTCACGCAGCGCATAGAGGTACCCTATGGAGCCTGATCAACTGCAGCTGTTTTATCGATTCGGGGTGGCCGTCGTCCTGGGCTTTTTCATGGGCCTGCAGCGGGAATATGCCTACCGCAAGCAGGTGGAGGAGGGAGAACTCATCGCAGGGGCCCGAACGTTTCCCATCATCGCCCTACTGGGGGCGGCATCGGCTCTCGGGGCCGGTGAATTGGAGAGCGCCTGGCCGTTTGCGGTAACCGTCATTGCAGTAGGGTTTCTCCTGTCTATCGGGCATTATTGGCAGTCCCGCGAGCGAGAAATGGGCTTGACGACAGAGATGGCGGCGCTGATTGCCTTTTTTACGGGGGCCCTCTGCTTTTGGGGCTACCTTCGCCTCGCCGCCGCGCTGGGGGTCGGAACGGCGGTCTTGCTCTCGCTAAAGGTGCAAACCCACCGGTTTGCCAAGAAGATTGACAGCGAGGACGTCTTCGCGACGCTGAAGTTCGCCGTCATTACGGTCATTGTCCTGCCCCTTCTTCCGCATGAAGGGTACGGTCCCGCGCCGTTCGACGTGCTGGTGCCGTACAACGTGTGGCTGATGGTGGTGCTCATCTCCGGGATCAGCTTTCTAGGGTACGTGCTCATTCAGGTTGTGGGGCCCCGGCGGGGCGTCAGCCTCACGGGCATTCTCGGGGGGCTGGCCTCGAGCACGGCCGTTACCTTGAGCGTGGCCGAGCGCAGTCGGGACTCGGAAGGATTGGACCGCCCGTTTGCGCTCGCCGTGTTGCTGGCCTGGACCATCATGTATGCGCGGGTGCTGGTGGAAGTCGGTGTCGTGCATTCCCCGCTGCTTGCGATCGTGTGGGCACCGGTCGTCGGTGTGAGTGCCGCCAGTCTTGCCTACTGCGTGTATCTTTACGTCGTCGAGCCCGTCGAGAAGCAGGAAGAGCCGCAAACGGTCCGCAACCCCTTTCGGCTTGCGCCGGCCATCACGTTTGGTGTGTTATATGCCGCCATTCTCGTGCTGTCGAACGGGGCGCAATCGTATTTCGGCGACGCGGGCGTCTATTTGTCGAGCGTCGTCGCCGGACTGGCGGACGTGGACGCGATTACGCTCTCCATGGCGCAGCTCAATCAGAAAGGCGATCTCGATTCACAGACCGCCACGCGGGCCATCGTCATCGCCGCCGCGGCCAACACGGTGCTAAAGGGAGGGATCGTCGCGGTCACGGGAACGCGGGGCCTGCGCCGGGCCGTGCTGCCGGGGCTTCTCCTGATCGTTCTCGCTTCTGCGGTGGCCGTGATGCTGGTATAAGTCAGGGCATCTTTTGACGGGAGTCGGGCGTATAGGCTGATCCGTATTCGGATCGAATCAGCGCTCGCCATGACTCCCCGCTGGACCCTGCTCGTTCTGCTCGTCCTTCTGAGCGGATCGCCCGCGTGTGCCCAAGATTCATCCGCCACGGCCGCCGACACGACGCGGTCCTGGCATGAGGGGGCTTGGACGCACATCGTGGAGCGGGACGGCCTCACGATCTCGTACATCTTCTATAGCAAGGCCGACAACCGCAATGATGGGGTCGTGCTTCGGCTCTGTAATGGCAACGATCATCGTGTGCGCTATACGTTTACAGTCATCTTTCGAGGGCCCGAGGCCCAAGCCAGTGTGCAGGTTAGAGGCACCCTGAAGCCCGGCGAGATGCAAACCGGCGAAAAGAGTGGGCTCTTCTGGGTCCCCTTCGAGGACCAGCGTCGCCTCGGAGAGGTAGGGCTACGGGGCATCGAAGTGATTCGGCTTCGGCCGGACCAGTCCCGTAGAGGTTAAGGCTCAGTGGAGATCGCTGCCCGTCGGATAGAAATGCAAAACTGTATCAGCAAATCTGACGTTAGAAAGTGTCCATTCTGCCGATCGACTTCGCTGTTCATTACACGAGTATTTTCTGACCCGTGAGCACGACCGATACCGCCGCCCCCGTAGCCGATCCCCCAATGGTGGACGAAAAGCGCCGGAAGGAGATTGACAAGCGGCGGACCTTCGCCATCATCAGTCACCCGGACGCGGGGAAGACCACCCTCACCGAAAAGCTCCTCCTGAAGGGAGGGGCCATCCACGAGGCGGGCGAGATCAAGGCCCGTAAGGCCGATCGCTTCGCCATGAGTGACTGGATGACGATGGAGCAGGAGCGGGGCATTAGCGTCACCTCCTCGGTCATGAAGTTCCCGTACCGGGGCTACGAGATGAATTTGCTCGACACCCCCGGCCACCGCGACTTCTCGGAGGATACCTACCGGGTCCTCACCGCTGTCGACAGCGTGATCATGGTCCTCGACAACGCGAGCGGCGTGGAGCAGCAGACCGAAAAGCTGATGGAGGTCTGCCGGATGCGAGACACGCCGGTCATCACGTTCGTCAATAAGATGGACCGGCACGGCCTCCAGCCGCTCGACATCCTGGAGGACGTCGAAGAATCGCTCGACCTGGAGACGGTCCCACTCTCCTGGCCCATCGGGATGGGGGATCGGTTTCGTGGCACGTACAACCTGTACCGCGAC
>CAYULG010000082.1:0-10883 GCA_964445365.1 uncultured Salinivenus sp.
TGCCCATCCACGCCGCCCAGATGATGCTCCTGGACCTGTGGTGCACCCTCCGCGTCCGCACCGGCGCCTCCGGCGTGGGCCTGGAGGCCCTGGGCACGGTCATTGCCGAGCTGGGCGGATGAGCCCCCGATGCGCTGCATGGACGAGGACCGCTGTGAGGAGAGAGGCACACTTCGTGGCGGGGGCGTCGTCCGTCGAGGTCCCTTTTCACTGATTACGCATCACGCTTCACGCCTCACTCTCTTCTCGGGGCGCACACTGGTGAAAGACGCCCCCGGTCGCTACAGAAATATTTCGACCGTCGCCAGGTTCACCACCGTGCGCACGTAGGGCTCCAGGGCCGCAGCGTAGCCGAGCCGTACGTCCAGCTCGCCAACTTGCTGGCGGAGCCCGAAGCCCGCGCTGGGACGCAGCCCGTCGACGCCCGCCACCCCGACCCGATCGGCCCCCACACGTAGCGAGAGAATGTCAATGGGCCGGTAGGAGGCGCCTATCCGCCCGCGAAGGCCGTGGAGAAGTGCATCCTCCGTCCGCGTCTCCTGTCGGGGGCCTCCCGAGGTTGGGATGACCCGGGCCGGCACGGTTCGGTCCCGGGCCTGGAAGCGCGATTCGAGCTCGCCCAGCAGCTCCACCCGGCCGTTCAGCAGCGTGTAGCTTCCGCCCACGAGGATCCGAACGGGGAACCGATCGGTGCGCGACTGGCCGTTGACCGAGGAGGTATCCCACTCGTACTTGGCCAGGAGGTCGGTGACGCGCGCCCCCAGCTTTACCTGTGAGGACACCTGATACGCCAGCCCAAGCTCGAGCCCGAACCCGCGCACCGGATCCGCGTCGGGAAGGACGTCGGACTGATAGAGGGTAAAGCTCACGCCCACCGACAGGCGCTCGCCGAAGCGGTTGCCAAAGGCGAGGGAGAGGGCAAACTCGTCGGTCGAGAGGGTTTCGGTGCGGTCGCCGGAGGCGTCGCGCCCGTCGATGTTGCTCACCCCAGCGTGGATGAGCCCCAGGCCCACCCCCGCCGACGGACCCAGCGGGGTCGTAAACTCGAGCGACTGCAGCTGCCGATCGAACGCAAGCAGGGCGACGGAGCCGGACACCCGCTGCCCGTCGGCCGTGGGCAGGAGTGCCGGGTTGTAGTAGGGACTTACGTTGCCCGACGCCGTGCCGACCAGGGCGTTGCCCAGGGCGATGCCCCGTGCGTCGAACCCAAGCCGGGAAAAGGCGCCCGCCCCCACGTCCTGCCCATGGCCAGGGGTCGCCGCCCCGCCCCCGAGCAACAGGAGCGCGAGAAGGACCAGAACGACACGCGAGCCGGACGAACCGAAGGAGGCCGCAGTCATCAATCAGAACGGACGAGCTGGGAGAAGAACGCGAACGAAGGCGGAACGGCTCAGTTGGCGATGAGGATTTTGCCGTCCAGGGTGGTGTTTCCAAACTCCACCCGGTAGAAGTAGGTGCCGGTGGGCACGCGAAGGCCGCGGTCGTCGGTGCCGTCCCAGACGGTTTCTTGCTGGTCGGCCGTCTTCCGCTCCGTGGTGCTCCACACCCGGTTCATGCCGTAGTCGTACACCGTCACCTCGACGGTTCGGGGCTCCTGGAGCTCGTAAACGATGCGGACGAGTTGGTCCTCCGACGGGACGAACGGATTCGGGTACGCGTAGGTCGACACGTCGGGCACCTCCTCGCTGGGATCCTCGGGATTGACCGGCGTCTCGGCCCGAAAGAGCTGCCACTCAGGGCTCCCGTCGAGCAGGGCCGGCTCCTGATTCCGGTCGAGCCGAAGAAGCCCGTCGGAGGTGCCGACCCAGAGGGCCGCGTCCGTCACGGCCACGGACTGGGGGGACACATTGGGCGGCAACACCCGATCGTCAGTCCGGAGGGGAAAGTCCTCGACGGAGCGCCACGTCTGCCCCTGGTCGTCGGAGACAAACAGGCCCCTCTCGGCGGCCGCGTAGACCTGGCTCCTGCGGGCAGCGAGGTCGAAGATGCGCTCGCCAATGAGCGTCTGCCGGAACGTGTCTCCGCCGTCCGGCGTCACCGTGACCCCGAACCGCTGGAGCGGGCCCTGTTGCTGCTGCCCGGCCCACGTCGCCATCCAGATGGGATTGCGCCCCGGCCGCGGCTGTTCGGCGAGGGCAACCACGGACGCTCCCGTCAGGCTGCTGGTCGTGTCTGTCACCCCGAACCGGCGCCACGCCCGGCGCCCATCAGTCGTGACCGACGCCGGCTCCGAGCGATTCACGCCCTGTGGCGTCCCGGCCCAGATCGCCCCGGTCTCGTCCACCAGCACGCTGAGGCCCACGTGGTTCAGAGAGCCACGCCCATCCTCGCGGGGCGGCGAAATCAAAACATCAGTCGACGTGGCCGGATCGACCGATTGGCTCGTGTCCGGCGGCAGAACTGCCCGGTTCCAGTCGGTCGAGTCCACGTGCACCCAGCGGATCCCGCTGCGGAGGCCGGCCACCCAGGCCGTGTCGGCGTCGGGCCCGAACGCCAGGTCCTGGGGCGCGCTGTCGGCCTGCTGCGTGACGGGGACGGCCGGCAGGGTCGTGTCCCCGTACGCCACGGTCGTGTCGGGCGGGTCGTCGAGCTGGTCCGGCCGTTCGGTGAAGGATTCGCCCCCGTCATCGGACACCAGAAAGCCGCCTGCCCCGGCCACGCCCCCGCCCGTATCGAACGCCAGACCCGCCCACACGCGGTCGCGCTGAGGGGCATCGTTGCGGGCCGCAATCGAAAAGACCACGTCGTCCCCCTCGTTCACCGTCGGTTCGTCGGCAATCCGAAGCTCCCCGGCGTCCTCCACGTACACGGTGAGCAACGGCCCAACCCACAGCGAATCCCCGGCTGCCTCCAGCACCTGCACCTGATTGCTCACGAGATCCGGGAGCGGCACCAGATCCCGGGCCTGCTTTTGCCAGGACGGCGATTGGCCCCACGCCGTTGGGACGGTCAGTCCGACGACCAAAAAAAGAACGCTAAGGCGTTTCACAATCAGGAACGAAGACGAGAACGGATTCATCGATCGGGGGCTTCTGGTCGCCCGGCGAGAAGAATGACTCTTTACGAGATCGAGGTCGTTAAGACTCTGAAGGGTCACTTACGACTCGGGAATCACCTGAAGCCGTCCGACGCCCTGATTGCTGGCGAGACTGTCCTGATCGACGGCATACACCCGAATCGTATACGTCGCTTCTCGGTAGCGCGGCACGGTAAGGATCGCTCCCCCAGCGTAAAGATCGTTGTTCACCCGCCTCATGGGCCCCGCAACGGTCCCCCGCGGATTCGACGCCGGCTCGACGATAAACGTGACTCGCTCGATTTCTCCGTCGGGATCGTCCGCCCGAATCGAAATCCCAACCGTATCGCGGACGAGCGAGTCTCGGTCCGGAACGGGCTCCAAGGTGGCCGCATCGAAGGTGTCCGGCGACACTGCAATCTGCGACACAGTAGGGGGGCGCTTCTCGCCCGGCGCCGAGACCTGATCACAGCCGAGAACCACGGCCCCGATGCTCAACGCGGCGAGCAGCACGAGTGTGGAAGGGCGAGGAACGAGCGTCACGTCAACAAGCTGAAAACGAGCGGGACAACGCAGCCCCGAAGCGCAGGGGCACGACGACCTCCAAGCGGTCACGAGTCACAGTGTACGGATCACGGTTACAGTACCGAAATGGGCCGGATGCTGAAACAGAGCACAAAGATGGCGATGGCGAGATACCCGAGCACCCGGCGCCTCGGGGTCAACTGTTGCTCCTGCACCACCGGCGGGTGCCTTACCCGAACCAGAAACACAATGAGTAGCGAAAAGACCAGCCACCCTGTATACCCGAACTGCATCAGCGCGGGGCCGATGGCTTTCGCGAGGCCCACCCCCGCGAGGAGCCCAAAAAGCCCTACCATCATCTCCCGATGTGCCCCCCCGAAGATGCGGTAGAGATACCCGTAGTAGATGGCCGCCAGGATGATCCAGGAGAGCTGCCCCCAGAGCGTCCCCATCTCGGACAGGGCCGGCTGGGCCTCCTTAATGAACCCGATGCCCCCCGACAACAGAAGCAGAGACACGAAGGCCAGGGCGAACCGTCGATGCCACTTGTCGCCGAGCAGGGCGTAGAGCACGTGCCCGCCGTCCAGCTGCCCCACCGGCAGGAGATTGAGGGCCGTGAAGAAGAGCCCCAGCCACCCGGCAAAGAGCACCGGATAGTGGTAGATCTCGTACATCGGCGGGACGTTCGCAAAAAACTGCGACAGCAACCAGAAGAGGGGCGTCTGCCCCACGACAATGACCATTGCCCCCGGGGACGGCTCGGGAGGCGCGGCGGGGAAGGTGCCGTACTGGCGAATGTGCTCCTTCAGCATCTCGTGCCCCGACAGGTCCAGCAGATACTCCGGCGGCGGGAGCGTTGAAAAGCCGTAGAGGAGTGCCCCCAGCGCCACCACGAAGCCCGCCAGCGGCCCCGCCACCCCGATGTCGAAAAGCTTTCGGGTGCTGGGGATGGCCTGCCGGATGCTAATGACGGCCCCGAAGGTACCGATGAGGTTGAGCTGGGGGAGGAACGGGATGTAGTACGGCAGCGACGTGTTCACGCGGTGATGACGAGCCGCAAAGTAGTGCCCAAACTCGTGGACCGTCAGGAAGCCGAGCAGGGGAATGGAGTAGCGCAGGCCGTCCATCAGCCAGCCCTGCGGCACGCTCGTAAAGAGGAGCGAGACCGTCTCTCCCTGTGCCTCGTAAAAGAGCACCCGATTGACCCAGAAGGCCCCCGCGTAGACCGTGGAGACCAGCGTGAGGCCGAACAGCAGCAGGTGCAGCCAGGGCCGGTCGGTGGCCTCCTGGGTTGGCACGGTCGCGGCCGGTCCGTCCCTCGGCGGATCAACGTCCTCCGGGTGCACGTCGGGCGTGCCGTTGGACGACGGGGCGTCGGCGTCGGGAGAGGACGAACGGGGGGAGCGAGAGGAGGCCACGAAGAACGGAATTGATGCACAGTAGACGGCCGATGCGGTAGCCGTCGGGATGCCAGGGTCGCAGGTTACTGGAGGGCGGTCAGCCCGGCTTCAATGCGGGAGAGGGCCGTTTCGAGGTCGTCCATCGACGAGGCGTAGGAGAGCCGGAGGCCGTCGGGTGCGCCAAACGCGGTGCCCGGGACCAGAGCCACGTGATGTCCTTCCAGCAGGTAAAAGCAGAGGTCGCTGCTGTCTTCGATCGTGTCGCCGTCGGGCGTCTCGGCCCCGAAGAAAGCCGACACGTCGGGATAGAGGTAGAAGGCGCCCTGCGGCGTGGGGCAACGCACGCCGTCGATGCTACGCAGATGCTCCAGCACGTGATCGCGGCGACGGCGGAAGGCCGCCACCATCTCTTCAACGGGCTCTGGGTCCATCTCCAGGGCCGCCACGCCCGCCTTCTGGGTGATGCTACACGGCGCCGACGTAAACTGGCCCTGTATCTTTGCGCAGGCATCGGCGATGGGCTGGGGGGCCGCCATGTAGCCGAGCCGCCAGCCCGTCATCGCATACGCCTTGGAGAAGCCATTGACCGTGATCGTCCGTTCCTTCATCCCCGGGAACGAGGCAAAGGCCCGGTGGTCGGCGTCAAAGAGGACGTGCTCGTAGATTTCGTCGGAGATGACAAACGTGTCCTCGTAGCCCCGAAGCACCGCCGCGAGGGCCGCCAGCTCCTCCGGGGGGTAGACCGACCCGGTGGGGTTGGACGGCGTGCACAGGATGACGACGCGGGTCTGCTCCGTGAGGGCGTCCTCCAGTCGCTCGGGCGACAGCCGGTACTGCTCCTCCACCCCGGTGGGAACCACCACGGGCTCGGCCCCGGCGAAGCGGGCCATCTCGGGATAGCTCACCCAGTGCGGAGCGGGCACGAGCACCTCGTCGCCCTCGTCGCAGAGGGCGTGGATGGCGAGGGCCAGCGACTGCTTCGCCCCGTTCGAGCACACGACCTGCCCCGGCGTGTAGTCGAGGTCGTTGTCGCGCTGGAGCTTGTCGCAGATGGCCTGACGCAGCTCCATGGTGCCCGGGTTTTCGGTGTAGTGCGTGAAGCCGTTCCGGATGGCTTCGACACCCGCGTCGGCGATGGGCTCGGGCGTGTCGAAGTCGGGCTCCCCCGCACTCAGGGCCACGACCGGGTGGCCGTCCCGCCGCATCTCGGCGGCGCGGGACTTCATGGCGAGCGTAGCGGAGGGCTGCATCTCGGCCACGCGCTCGTTCAGGCGAAGAGAACGAGTTGGGGCAGACATAGGCACGGATCAAGCAAGGATAGGAAAACCGAAGGGGCGGACGGTCGTGCGACCAATCGCCCCCATCATCAAGCACGACCGGCCTTCTTCTGTTCCAGGGCTTCCACGACCGGCGGCGGGACAAACTTGGACACGTCCCCGTCCCACCGGTGGGCGTCGCGCACCATCGACGAGCTAATGAGGGCGTACTCTTCAGAGGTCATGAAGAAGACCGTCTCCAGCTCCGGCGCCAGCTTCCGGTTGGCGAAGGCCATGCGAAACTCGGCGTCGAAGTCGCTCACCTGTCGCAGGCCCCGGACCAGGGCAGCGGCCCCGGTGTCCCGGGCCCGATCCACGATGAGCCCTTCGTGCGCCACCACCCGAACCCCGTCAAGGTCTTGCGTACACCGGCGAATGAGCTGGGTGCGCTCCTTCGTTGAGAAGAGCGTGTCTTTCTCCACGTTGACGCCCACGGTCACCTCTACCCGTTCAAACACGCGAAGGGCGCGCTCCAGCACGTCGCGATGCCCGAACGTAAAAGGATCGAACGTTCCGGGATAGAGGGCAAAGTCGTTGTCCATCAGAGAAAAGTTGGACACGTCGAACAGTCAGGCAGGCGAGTCCCCAGAATCGTCGGCCGATGAAGCGGGCTCGTCGACGGCTGTGGCTTCCTCGGGGTCCTCCTCTTCCGGCGGCAGGGGCGGACGGAAGAGGCTCACGATGGTACGGCCGTAGGGGCGACTCGTCATCTGGTGGGGGTGTTCATCGAACCAGTCGTGGGAGCTATGCTCTAGGGTGAACACCCCATCGACGTGCAGCGTCGGGACCGCCAGGTCGGGCATCTCCTGCATCGCGTCGAGCTTGTAGGGCGGATCGGCCATGATCAGGTCGAGCTCCGGCCCCTCGTACTGGCGGATGTACTCCACCGCGTCGGCCTGAATGAAGAGACATCGATCCTTCACGCCCAGCTTTTCGGCGTTGGCACGGGCGTAATCGAGCACGTGCCCCTTCTCCTCCACAAACGTGACGAGGGACGCGCCCCGACTGATGGCCTCGAGCCCCAGTGCCCCGGTGCCCGCAAAGAGGTCGAGCACCTCCGCCCCGTCGAGATAAATCCGCGCGTCCACCAGACTAAACAGCGACTCGCGAACGCGAGCCGTGGAGGGACGCGTCTCGTGGCCGGAGGGCGACTTGAGACCGTGTCCCCCAAACTCACCGGCAATAATTCTCATGGTAGACCTAACAATTTGGCGTGTAAAAACCGTCCCGCCGGGCGAGGAGGGCGACCGTCTCCTGGGAACAGACGCTAAGCGTGCACGCCCCGATCGGGGACGTGCGCCGGCCCCAGCGCGCCCATCAGATCAGGGCCCGTCGCTGCCCGGGGGGATATGGTAACGAGCGACCGGCCAAGAGATCCGATCATCACCAGAACTCCCCGAACAACTGTTTTGCTTTACACCTCGGCGCCAGAAGCATCACATCAGGGCCAGGCACCGGTCGATCGACCCTCCCTCTCTCGCGTGCGCCGGATTCCCGGAGGCGGTGCGGTGGCGCTTCAATGGCGATCACGAGTCCCTTCAACGTACTCTCTCAGCCCACGTACTCGTCCATGCTGGCCCCGATGCAGGGCGCATACGCGCAGCCCTCTTCTTCGGACGGGGTCGATCGACTCTGCACAACCCGGAACGGATTCAAGATTTCCGGCGCCCGATCAAAGATGCTCACGAACGGCCCGTAGTCCGCCACGTCCACGTCCATTCCATACACGTAGATCCGCCCGACGGCGTCGAGCGGGACATCTACGCGGTTCATGAACCCAACGGCAAAATACGCGCGATTCTCCGGACTGTGGGCCTGTTCGGCGTAGTGGGCGTGGTACCACTCCCGATTTCGAGAAAGCGCGTACTCGGTGTGACTCGGGTACTGGCCCACGGCCAGCGTGTAGGGGCGCAGCGCCTCCTGTGCTGACCCACCCGTTCGTTCGAGGCGGCTCGTCACGCGCCCAGTGGCCTCCGAACTAACAATCCAGTCGAACCGGGTCACCGGCAGCGTGCCCACGATTTCGCTCATCCGTTCATCCACGGCGGCAGGCACGGCCAAGACGTGCACCCACATGAACGGCTCCCCCTCGCTATCCTGCGTGGTTCGGACCGTCTGGGAGCTCATGTGCAGCTCATCGCCCGAGCGAGCCCCCGTAACGAGGGAAGCCTGCTGCGTGAGCTTCCGCTTCCGGTCGCTTACAGGAATGTCCGAGGAGATGGGCGTGAAGAAACTGTACGCGTCCGGTGGGTGGACGCTCACCCGCAGATCGCGCGCCTCCGTGCCTCCAAACGCGTCGGCCAGCACCGTGCCCACTTGTCCGACTTGATGCTCGTCTCCCTCCTCGTGAAGCAACGCTCGCGCCAGGTCGAAGGGAAACTCCTCCTGTCCAACGCGAAGAAGTCGAAGGCTCTGGTCCGTCCGCTTGACCTCAGCGTATCGGAGCGTATTGTCCTGAATGGTAATGGCTGCGGTGACCGACTCGCTCATACCAATGCGTGAGAAAATCCGTACACCTCTTTCTCCACCTCTTCCAGGCGGTCATCGGCCGTCGGATGCGAGTGCATGAGTGCGGCGAGGAATGATGGGGTCGATTCCCCCTTCAATTCGAGCAGGGAAAAGAAGAGACACGACACAACGAACTGCGGTGCTCTCGAACGAGCGGGGCGTCGTGCAAAGGTTCTCATGGAACCGACAATCAGGGCGTGCCCTGGCGCGTCGCGGCTACGGGGATTTCTACTCCCAACTGGCCGAGTTCGTCATCGTCGGATCGCCGGTCAGCGTCCCAATTTCGTCGTCCGAGGCCGGATCCTCGAGCAAGTACGTCTCTACCCGTCCCGTATCACTGACGGCGTACTCGAACCGTTCGCCCGAGCGGGCGGAATGAAACAGGGAGTCGAGATTCAACGGACCGCCAAAGACGCTGTCCTGTTCGGTGGAAAGAATCGAGTCTCGCTGAATGTGGGACCGGAGCGTGGCCAGAGAATCTGGGAAAGCGGTACTGTCTCGTTCGTAGTCGATGAGGGCTGTGCGGAGGTTGTCCATACGGGTGCGAGTGTCTTCGATCCGCTGCTGCTGGCGCTCGATGCGCTCGTAGGGCTCAGTGATGGAGTAATACAGGAAATACGAAAGCCCGAGGATTGCAAGCACCAGCACTGCTTGGATACCAAGTCGAACCTGTTCGCTACTCGTTGCCATATGAGAAATCCATTGGGTGATGACGGGAACGCTCGTAGAGTGCCACGCTCCGGGCCGGCGTACGTCCCGGTGTTCGTGGGAACCCCTGTCGCGACAACGGGGCGGTACCACGGCGAAAATAGGAGGAACCCGTTCGAATTGCAATTCCGGCAGCACGGGGCGTTCGCGGTGATTGGATTGAGATTTACCGAATCAAGTCTCACGGGGCTCGATCTGGAGCTCCCCCCAGGAGCGTTCGACGGAAGGAAGCAGGGTAAACCCCCTTCTCCCCTGACGCACCAAGATCGCCTCGATCCGGGCACGGGACCGCCTGTACCGCGCTTCCAGTCGCACGTTCTTGACACAGGAATCTCGACCGCCGTGCCCTACGCGAGGATTCGGCACCCGTAAGGCAGTGGTTTTCGGCGGCACGGCCGCGGCCCCTAATTGCGTCGAATCGTCAAAAACAAAGCGGCCCCCGGGGTGTTCGAATCGATTGCCTCTCGTGCCGCTTTCTGATTCCAGTTGGGCTTCACAATGATGAATCTGCTGATCAACGTCGATCACGTCGGCACCCTGCGAAACGCCCGCCAGGCGTCCTTCCCGGACCCTGTTCGCGCGGCCGCTCGCTGCGAGCAATCCGGCGCTGACGGCATCGTCTTTCATCTCCGCGAGGACCGGCGCCACATCACAGAGCGCGACGTGCGGCTACTCGATCAGACGGTAGAGGGCAAACTGGACTTCGAACTCTCGACCGCAGAGGAGATCGTTTCGATCTGCTGCGACGTGGCCCCCGACCTTGCCACCCTCGTGCCGGAGCGGCGGGAGGAGGTCACCACGGAAGGCGGCCTCGACGTGGCGGCCAATCGCGAGCGGCTCGACACCGTCATCCCACGGCTGTTCGACGCGGGTGTGGAGCAGGTCAGCCTTTTCGTCGATCCCGTTCCGGAACAGATCGAGGCGGCCGCCGAGACCAAAGCAAACTGCGTCGAACTCCACACGGGCGACTTCGCCGACGCGCCGACCGACGCGGCTCAGACCGAGGAAGCCGAACGGCTCGCCCGAGCCGCCGAGACCGCCTACGAGGCCGACCTCCGCGTCCACGCCGGGCACGGCCTCAACTACCGCAACGTCCCGCTCTTCCGTGATACAGTCCCCCACGTGGCAGAGGTGTCCATCGGGTTCGCCGTCGTGGCCCGGTCAGTACTCGTAGGGACGGACCAGGCCGTCCGCGACATGCGTGCAACTGTCAAAGGCTACTAACTCGCGTTCTGCGTTGAGCGTTTTGGGTTGAGCGGTCGACGGGTACGAACCAGGCCCGCATTGGTAGCAATCGAACGGGAAAGAGCAATCGAACGGGAAAGAAAGGGGCCCGGCTTCCCAACGCCCTCCTCTCCACACATCCCCTCAGAAGCTGTTTGGTGGATGGGTTCGAAGCCGAGACACAGT
>CAYULG010000083.1:0-10797 GCA_964445365.1 uncultured Salinivenus sp.
GCGACTCGCTCGGCGGCGTCTACGAGGTCGTCGTGACGGGCGTGCCGCCGGGCCTCGGGTCGTACGTGCACTGGGACCGACGCCTCGACGGGCAACTCGTGCAGGCGATTTGTTCGATCCAGGCGCAGAAGGCGGCCGAGGTGGGCGACGGCTTCTTCAACGCCCAGCGCCCCGGCTCGCAGGTGCACGACCCCATCGAGCCCCGGGAGGACGGCGAGTGGGAATACCCGCGCCGCACCAATCACTCGGGGGGCACCGAGGGCGGGACGTCCACCGGCATGCCCCTCGTCGTCCGGGGCTACATGAAACCCATTCCCACCCTCATCAAACCGCTCGACTCGGTAGACACCGCCACCGGCGAACCCCAGCCCACCCGCTACGAGCGGAGCGACATCACGAGCGTGCCGGCCGCCTCGACCGTGGCCGAGGCCACCGTTGCGTACACCGTCGCCAATGCCTTCCTCCGAAAGTACGGGGGCGACAGCGTGCCGGCCATCCGCCGCCACGTTGAGGCCGACCGGGCGGCGCTGGAGGGCGACGAGTAGCAGGTCGGGATTCCCCCAAAACCTGCGGGAGACCGGCTCGTTCAGTGCGTATCATCGAGTGCTCGGCGCTCTCGCCCGAGAGAACGTGCGTTCACCGCAGATCGACGCAGTCGTTTTATGGGAACCGAATGGTCATCGGACCAGGACGGGACGCCTCCTCCGATTGTGGAAGAGGTCGAGGCGCTGAAGCAATTTGTCGCTACGATGCCGTCCCTGATCGTCATGCTCGACGAAACGGGACGGGTCGTTGCCCACAGCGACCGATGGGCCCACCTGTTCGAAGCAGGGGAGGGAGGACCGCCTGTTGAGGGAGAGAACGATGAATCGAGACCCGAGAAGGGAGAGGTCGCCTCTTTTTTTGATCTATTTGCCGATCCGGACGGTTCGTGGGCAGACACGTTTTCCGATTGCCTCGCCGACGGCACCACGCGCCGAGGATACGTCCGTCCACTGACGCGCACGGACGGAACGTCGTACTGGGTCGACTGGGAGATGCGCCCCTGGCGATCGGACCCAGCGGACGAGGGGCCCGACGGCGTGTTGGTGAGCCTGGCCGATCGCACCGGGCAGCACCGGGCCGAGATGACGCGCCGGCAGGTTGGCCAGCGGTTCGATGCCCTGATCGATACGGTCAGCGAGGGGGTGCTGCTGATGGATGATCGCGGCTACTTCCGTGACTGCAACGACGCCGCACAAGAGATCCTGGGGCGTCCAACGGAGGACATCATCGGTACTCGCTTCGACGATGATACCTGGAGCGGCCTCCGCGAGGATGGATCGCCTCTGCCCAATTCCCAGTTCCCCTTCTGGCAGGCGTACGTCAAGCGCAAGACGGTGCCAGACGAGGTCATGGGCATCTACCCCCCCGATGCCCCGCCCCGCTGGATTCGCGTCAACGCCCAACCTCTCTTTCGCGGCGACGAGGACGCCCCGTACGCCGTCCTCGTCTGTTTCGACGACGTCACCAACGAGAAGCTCAAGGAAGAGGCCCTTCAGGCATCCCGCGACCTGCTGTCGAGCGTCCTCACCAGTTCGCTCGACGGCATCACCGTTCTTTCTGCTGTGCGGGACGCGGACAACGCGATCACAGACTTCGAGTGCGTGCTGGTCAACCCGCAGGCTGAAAAGCTGATCGGTCGCACGGCCGACGACTTGGTGGGCCGGTGTCTGATGGACGTGATGCCCGAGCAGGAAGAGATGGGACTGGTCGATGCCTACCGGTCGGTCGTGGAGACGGGGGAGCCGTACGAAACGGAGCTTCACTACCAGGCGCAGGGCGTCGACGCGTGGTTTCACGTTATGGCGGTCAGCGTCGACGACGGGGTGGCCGTCACGTTTCGGGATGTCAGCGAGCGCAAGGAGGCCGAGCAGGCGATGGCCGCCGCCAATGCGAAGCTCGAGCGGCGCAACCGGGCCCTCCGCGACTTCGCCTACATTGCCTCCCACGACCTGCAGGAGCCCCTCCGTAAGATCCGGTCGTTTTCGAACCTGGTTCTTGACGACTACGCCGACGCGGTGGACGACACCGGCCATCACTACCTCGAGCGTATGCACGACGCGGCCGAGCGCATGTCGGGGCTCATCAACGATTTGCTCGTTTATTCCCGCATCACGACCCGGGCCCAGCCCTTCGAGCCGGTCGATCTGCAGGAGATTGCCCGGAACGTGCGCAGGGATCTCGACCTCCAGATCGAGGATACAAACGGTACCGTAGAAATCGGTGATCTTCCAACCGTGGAGGCCGACCCCACGCAGGTCCGCCAGCTCCTGCAGAATCTCATCGGAAACGCACTCAAGTTCCACAAGCCCGACGAGCCGCCCCTTGTGCAGGTCGAAGCGACCGTCAAATCGCCCTCCCGAGAGCTCCAGCGGGAGGGCCGACTGGATCCGGCCTCGACCGAAATGTGCCGGCTCACGGTGGCAGACAACGGCATTGGCTTTGAAGAAAGCCGCGCGGATGGTATATTTACTCCATTCAAGCGGCTGCACGGTCGGGGCGAGTACGAGGGCACCGGCATGGGATTGGCGATCTGTCAGCGGATCGTTGAGCGCCACGGTGGGGACATCACCGCGTCGAGCACGCCCGAGGAGGGGACGACCTTCACGATTTTGCTGCCGGTGGAGCGCACGGACGCTAGGACAACGGTAGGGACGGACGCGAGCGATTCTGCGACCACACCACACGCTCTGGATGAGTCAGAATAACGGCATCCATATTCTGCTGGCGGAGGACGACCCGGACGATCGGCTCCTGACGCGCCGGGCACTTCGGGAGAGCCCGATGCCCGCGACGATGACGACTGTCGAGGACGGGGCCGAACTCATGCGGTACCTCCGTCGTGAGGACGAGTACCGAGAGAACGGCGAAGCAGGGGGGACATGGCCGGATCTCATCCTGCTTGACCTTAATATGCCTCGGATGGACGGGCGCGAGGCGCTTCGAGAAATCAAGACGGACGCGGAATTGCGCCGTCTTCCCGTTGTCGTGCTTACGACCTCCGAGGCGGAGCGCGACATTTTGGAGAGCTACGATCTGGGCGTCAACGCATTTATCACCAAACCCGTCAACTTCGACGACCTCACCGACGCGATGGAGGCCCTCGGTGAGTTCTGGTTCGATCTCGCCACACTCCCCCCCGAGCACGACGCCGACGAATGACCGCTGTCACCGAGACCCTCGACGTGTTGCTCGTTGAAGACGATGAGGACGACTACCTCATCACGCAGGCCCTTCTGGACAAGGCCCAGACGATCGACTGCAGCCTCGACTGGGTCGCCAGCTACGAGGAGGGGCATGAGGCCATGCTCGACGATGCCTACGACGCGTACCTGGTGGACTACCGGCTGGGGGCCCGAACCGGCCTCGACCTTCTGGAGGACGTAAACGAACAGGGGGGCGTGCAGGGACCCATTATCCTGCTCACCGGGCAGGGGGACCTGGAAGTGGACCTCCAGGCCATGGAGGCCGGCGCGGCCGACTACCTGTCGAAGGACCAAATCGACGCCCCCCTGCTGGAGCGCTCGCTTCGCTACGCCGTGGAGCGGGAAGCCGCCGAGCGCCGCATCCGCGAGCAGGCTCAGCTCTTGGACCGAGCGCGTGACGCCATCCTGTCCTACGACATGGATGGCCAGATCATCTACTGGAACGAAGGAGCCGAGCGGCTCACGGGCTGGTCCCAAGACGAGATCCTTGGCGAATGGGCCCATGAGTGCCTTTACGACCCCGGAGAGGAGGACAAGCTCCAACGGTGCCACGAGACGATGATGGAGGAAGGGGAGTGGGTGGGCGAGCTCCGCATGCGCACCGAAGACGGGGACGAGCGCATCGTAGAAAGCCGCTGGACGCTGGTCCGCGACGCCGCCGGAGCGCCCAACCAAGTCCTCGTCATCAACACCGATGTCACCGAGCGCAAGCGGCTGGAGAAGCAGTTCCTGCGGTCCCAGCGCATGGAGAGCATCGGACGGCTCGTGGGGGGCATTGCGCACGACCTCGGCAACCTGCTCATGCCCATCACGCTGGGGGTGAAAGTGCTGCGGCGGCGGCTGGAGCAGACCGACGAGAAAATCGAAAAGACGCTCTCCATGATTCAGAAGAGCGCCGAGCGGGGCGGCAACATGGTAGAGCAGGTGCTCGCCTTCGCCCGGGGGGTAGAGGGAGACCGCGTGGCCCTGCAGGTGGACGCCATCGTCGAGGAGATCGAGAGCATAACCGACGAGACGTTTCCCGAGTCCATCGACGTGCACGTCAATGTGGCCGACGACCTGCCGCAGGTGGTGGGCGACGCAACGCAGATCCAGCAGGTGCTCATGAACCTGTGTGTGAATGCCCGCGACGCGATGCCGGAGGGCGGCACCCTGTCGATCGAGGCTCAGCCCGTCGACCTCAGCGAGGACGAGGCGGAGCGCACCCTCGACGCCGAGCCGGGTCCGTACGTCTGCGTTCGGGTGACGGACACCGGTGCGGGCATGCCCGACGATGTGGTGGATAAAGTCTTTGAGCCGTTCTTTTCGACGAAGGAGGAGGGAGAGGGTACGGGCCTGGGGCTGTCCACGGCCTACAGTATCATTCAGAGCCACGACGGCTTCATCGACGTGGCGAGCGAGGAGGGCGAGGGCACGACGTTCTGGGTCCATCTGCCGGTCAGTGAGGAGCCCGAGGCGCGTCGCTCCGGGTCCGACGAGGTGGTCCCCGCCGGCACGGGCAGTGGGGAGCGGGTCCTCGTGGTCGACGACGAAGAATTCGTCCTCGAAACGACGCGGGCGGCGCTTCGGGATGCGGGGTATCGGGTTCACGTGGCCGAGGATGGAGATGAGGCACTCCGTCAACTCGAGGAGCATGGCGAACAGATCGACGCCGTGATCACGGACCTCCGCATGCCGAACATGGACGGGCTTGACCTCATCAGCACCCTCCGCGCCCGGCACCCCAACCTGCCTGTCATCGCTGCCAGCGGCATGGCCGACGGGCGGTCCGAGAAAGCCCTTCAGTCGGGGGCCCAGACCTTCCTGGCCAAACCGTTTAGTGAGGAGGAGCTGCAGGGGGCGCTGTACGAAGTCCTTCACGCGAGCGGCGAGGCGGCGGGGCAGTAACGGCTCGCATGCAGGGTGGATCGTTCCTCTCTCCCGACGGTCGGCTGCAGATCACGGGTGGTCGTCGGTGTTAGCAATTGCTCGTCGGGGGCAGTCCGGGGGACGTAACCAAACCGTGGCGAGACGGCCCGAACGGCCCTCCCTTCCCGTCGTTAAGGACATTCTAGTTTTCCTTTCGCCACTGTCCCCGACCGCATGAGCTGGCTCACGAGCCTTGCCCACCGCGACGACGCCTCCCTCAACACCCGCACCGAGCCCGTGCCCACGGCGCCCGACGCCCCCCACGCCGTCGTCATCGGCGCCGGGTTTGGTGGGCTCGCCTCCGCGATCCGACTGGGGGCCCGTGGCTTTCGGGTTACCCTTGTCGAGCGCCTCGATCAGCCCGGCGGACGGGCCCGCGTCTTCGAGCAGGACGGCTTCACGTTCGACGCGGGACCCACCGTCGTCACCGCGCCGTTCCTGTTCGACGAGCTCTGGACGCTCTGCGGGCGGGACCGGGCCGACGATGTCGACCTCGTGCCGGTCGATCCCTTCTACCGCATCCGGTTCAACGACGGCACGGCGTTCAACTACACCGGCGACACGGAGGAGATGAAACAGGAGATCGCCCGGTTTTCGGAGACGGACGTGGCGGGCTACGAGCGCTTCCTCGAGAAGAGCGAGGAAATCTTCGAGGTCGGATTTGAGGAACTCGGTCACGTGCCGTTCCAGAATCTGTCCGACATGCTCCGCATTGTGCCGGCGATGATGAAGCTGGAGAGCCACCGCACGGTACACGGGCTCGTGTCGAAGTACATCTCCCATCCCAAGATCCGAAAGGTGCTGTCGTTCCACCCGCTCCTCGTAGGCGGCAATCCCTTCAGCACGACCTCCATCTACACCCTTATCGCACACCTGGAGCGCAAGTGGGGGGTATGGTACTCGATGGGCGGCACCGGCTCGCTCGTGCAGGGCCTATCCGATCTCATCGATGATCTCGGCGGCACCCAGCGGTACGGCGTGGAGGTCGAGGAAATCATGGTGGAGAACGGCCAGGCGTCCGGGGTGCAGCTCGAGACCGGCGAAACCATTCCCGCCGATCTCGTCGTCTCGAACGCGGATGTAGGCTGGACCTACAGCGAGCTCATCTCCTCCGAGCACCGAACGACCTGGACGGACAGCAAGGTCGAGAACATGGACTACTCAATGAGCCTGTTCGTCTGGTACTTCGGCACGGATCGGGTCTACGACGACGTGGAGCACCACAGCATTCTTCTTGGGCCGCGCTACAAGGGCCTGCTCGACGACATCTTCGACCACAAGGAGCTTGCCGACGACTTTAGCCTCTACCTGCACCGCCCGACCAAGACCGACCCGTCGATGGCGCCCGAGGGACACGATGCGTTCTACGTGCTCTCGCCGGTGCCGCACCTGGAGAGCGGCGTCGACTGGCGCGCCCAGGCCGAGCCCTACCGGCAGGCCGTCGAGGACTATCTTGCCGACACCGTTCTGCCGGACCTCGGTGATCACCTCGTCACCTCGCGCATGCTGACCCCGCGGGAGTTTCGGGATGACTACAAGTCGCTCAAGGGCGCGGCCTTCAGCGTGGAGCCGAAGCTCACGCAGAGTGCCTGGTTTCGTCCACACAACGAGAGCGATGACGTAGACCACCTGTACTTCGCAGGGGCCGGGACGCACCCGGGTGCCGGCATGCCGGGCGTGCTCTCCTCGGCCCGCGTCCTCGACACCATTGTCCCCGACCCGGAGGCGTTCGACGTCCGAACGCCCGCCGACGCCCTGGCCTGAGACGCCGCACCGGGGGGCTTGGAAGCGGGGGAACCGCAAAGAAGGGAGCGGGCTGGTTCCGCGCCAAAAACTACGAGTGCGTCACCCACACACGCCCATATCCACATCGGCTGAACCGATCGGCAACGACAGGGCCCGTTCGGCCCGTCTCTCCGCCTCGGCATGACTGACCACTCCAACCGGTCACCGCCCGACTACTACGCGCAGCTTGGGGTGCGGCCCACCGCCTCGACCGACGAGATCCGGTCGGCCTACCGCGAGAAGGCCCGTGAGACGCACCCGGACCGGAACCCCGACGACCCGAAGGCCGGGGAACGCTTCCAAAAGGTGAAGAAGGCCTACCAGGTCCTCCGCGATCCGGACCGCCGGGCCCAGTACGACGACGAGCGAGCGGCCCGCCAGCGCCTCCCCAGCGGCCTCACCATTAACCAGCAAGCGCCGGCTGGGTGCGGCGGATACGTCTGGCGCGTACTGGCCGGGATGGTGGCCTTCGGGCTTTTTCTTGTGCTCGAAGCAATGGGGGTGTGGGCCTCGTCCGACGTTTGGACCATTACCCTGGCGGTGGGGGCAGCGTCGCTTATGGCCGGGGCCATTGCCCTGCTCGCGGCGCAACAGTTCCCCGACGAGGCGACCGACGTGATGGTGCGCCTCACCAAATCTCGGGCGACAATGCGGGCCGACGGTCACACCACCTTTCAATTGGATTGGGCCAGCGTGCGAGCTGTCCGCCTCCGCGACGACGGATGGACGCTAGAACTGGTCGTAAACCGAGCCGCGGCCCGCGCGCTCCGGCCGGTCCCGCCGGTACTCACGACCGTCGAACATCGAAGTGAGCAGTCCCTCCTGCAGTTGGATTTGTCGGACACCGACGTGCCCCGAGATGTGCTCCTGTCCTTCCTCCGGTCTACCGAGGCGATTCCGTTCCCCGGTCCCGAGGTGGAGTCGGCCCGCTCCACCCGCGAGAGATGAGTTCGCCCGATTGAGCGGCGGACAATGAACAGAGCCCCCGAACGGGACGTATCGGGGATTTGAGTACCTTGCTTCACGCTCCCCACTTCCGCAGACGCTCATTCGACCTGTCTGATTTGATGGCAGAAGCCTCCGTTCCGACCGACCAAACGAAAGGACAAATTGAAGCCGGGGTCACCGAGGCGATCACGCAGTTTGAGCGCGAGTACCTGGGCCGCGGGCCGGAGGAGGCGAAGTCGTTCATCGTCGAAAACCTCGTCGTCGTGAAGCTGCAGGGCATCCTGGGGCCGGCCGAGCGCCGGCTCAGCCACGAAGAGGGCGGGGTCGAGCTCATCAAGAAGATGCGGAGACGCGTCATCGAGGGGTGCAGCGGGGACCTTACTAGCCTCGTCCGGGAGCAGACGGGCATCGATGTCGTGAGCATGCACGCCGACATCAGCGCCCGGACCGGCGAGCGCGTCTTCGTCTTCACCCTCGATGAGGATCTGGAGGCTGCCCTGGAAAATCGGTCGGGATGAGCCGTGAACTTTTGGTAAGGGCAACGGGTCCCCCTTGTCCTCACCCGATCCGGGCACTATATTAGCCATCGCTGTTGAGACGGAGCGTCATTTTGGCGAGCCGAATCTGCAGCCACATATTGCCCCGGCACACAAGCCGCGCACACGTTCACGCCGATCCACGACCGCACGGATCGTCACGGGCGGGTGCAACGACTGTAGGCCGACATTCAGCGCCCCGGCGGCGCTGCGTGTCGGCCTTTTTCGTTTGTTGAATAAGCGGGCGTGGCCGGGCGCCTCCGACGAGAGGCACGATTTCCACCATCGGTCTGTTTGAATCAATCCGCACCGACCGTATGCCGACGGTTTTCACGCGCCTGACCTGGTCGCTCTTCGCGCTCAGCCTGGGTGCGCTCCTCTGGACGCCCGACCTTGGATGGACGCAGGGGACGATCCTGCACGTCGACGGCCTCACGCACGTGATGGCCCTCGTGACGACGTTTGTCAGCGGCATCGTGCACAGCTTCTCGCGCCGGTACATGGCGGGGGCGAAGCACCTGGACCGCTTCTTCGCCCGCCTCTTCGGCCTCACCCTCGTCGTGCTGCTGCTAACGGCGGCCAATCATCTCGTCCTGTTCGCCCTCGCCTGGGCGGCGATGGGCTGGGTGTTAGCCGACTTGATTGGACACGTTCGCGGATGGGCGCAGGCTCGCGCGGCGTCGCGGTACGCCCGACAGTTCTTCCTGAGTGGGAGTGGGCTCCTCGCCGCCGCCCTCGGTCTGTTGGGCGTGCAGGCAGGCACCTGGTCCATCGACGGTGTGCTGGCGGCGGTCGGATCGCTCTCGACATCGGTCGTGGTGGTTGCGGCAAGCCTGCTTCTCCTGGCCGCAATGATCCAGTCGGCCCTCGTCCCCTTTCAGCGCTGGTTGTTGTCGTCCATGACGGCGCCCACCCCCGTCTCGGCCTTCATGCACGCGGGGCTCGTCAACGCAGGCGGGGTGCTCCTCGCCCGGTTTGCACCGGTCGTGTACGAGGTGCCGGCGGTGATGCTGGGCGTTGTCTTCGTGGGGGGCGTGAGTGCGCTGCTGGGGCAGGCGTGGATGCTCGTGCAGACCGACATCAAGCGACAACTTGGGTCCTCGACGGTGGCGCAGATGGGCTTCATGGTGCTGCAGGGCGGCCTCGGGTTTGTCCCCGCCGCCATCGCACACCTGATTCTGCACGGCTTCTACAAGGCGTACCTCTTCCTCGCCTCCGGCTCGGTGGTGGAGTCCACCCAGCCCAAACCGGGCGACCGCCCCAGCCCCACGATTCTTGGTGGCCTCGTGACGCTTGGTACCGCCGTCGGGGGCGGTGCGCTCTTCGCCCTGCTCACCGGCAAGTCGCTGACGGCGCTCAACAGCGGTACATTGCTCACGGTCTTTGTCGTGATTGCTGTGCTGCACGCCACCCAGTCGCTCGTGCGACGGGCGTCGCTCTCGGCTACGGTCCGCCTGTGGGCCGTGCCCGCCGCACTGCTCCCGTCCATCGGGCTGTACGCGGCGGTCTACAACGGCGTGACGGCGCTCCTCGGATCGCTGCCGATGGCTGTGGCGCCCACCGCACTTACGCCGCTGCACTGGGGCCTCCTCGCCGTCTTTCTTCTCGCGTACGTCGCCATCGAGATGGGGTGGCACCGAGCGAGCACGCGACTCTACGTGACGCTCCTCAACACCTCTCAGCCGGTTCCGACGACCCTCTTGCACAACCCCGAACAGTACAATGCCAATTGATCGCTCCGTTCTTCGGGCGCGCATCGAGAACGCGGCCGAGCACGTGGGCCCACTCTGGCCCCTCCAGACGTTTAACGCGGCCAATCCCCTCATGGGCTTTGAGGATGAGCCCTTTGACCGGGCGGTACAGCAGGCCGAGCAGCTGTTCGGGGGGCAGGGCTATCCGACCGCGAGCATCTTTCGGCAGGCGTGGGAACGGGGGGAGATTGACCCGGACATTCTCACGAACCGGCTCGCCGAGCACGGCATCACGCAGCGCCCGGAGGTCCTCCTGGACCGCATGGCGAGCGACGAAGGAGAGCGACAGGACGCCCCGTCCACCGATCATGCGCTCAACCGCGTGATCGCAAAGTGGCTGGCGGCTTTCCTGGATCAGGGACAGGCGAGCTGGCCGATGCCGAACCGGGAGGACGGCTTCTTTGCCGCCTGGCGGACGGTGGCCCCGTACGATGGCGCCGTGCCCGACATCACGAGCCCCTCGGACCTGCCCGCAACGCCAGGGGCGGCGCTTGAGGAGGTGCTGGCAACCTATCCGGAAGAGCAGTGGGAGTCGATTATTGCGCACCACCTCGCCGCGCTTCCGGGGTGGGCGGGCTTCATCAAGTGGCGGGCGCGCCGAGCCAACAGCTCCTGGCAGGA
>CAYULG010000084.1:0-2927 GCA_964445365.1 uncultured Salinivenus sp.
CCGTTTCAGAACGAGAAACGGGTCTGATCCTCCTCAAGGGCAGGCCCTATCGGACGAGGACCAATTGGCCGCGGTCACGCACCCGGTTGTCCACACGCAGAACGTAGAAGTACATGCCACTCGCCCACCCGTCCGCCTCAAGCGGAATGGTGTGTTCAGTGGCCGCGGGAGAGTCCTTTTCAACCACCCGACGCCCCATGAGGTCATACACGCTCAACCGCACGGGCACCGATGTGCTTACCGACACCGTAAGTTTCGTTCGATCGCGAAAAGGGTTGGGGCGGACCTGCACATCGGGTTCTGAGGGTTGCTCCGATCCAGAAGTGGAATCCGGCCCCGCAAAGAACTTGAGTCCACCGCCATCTCCCCCCACCAGCAGATCCGAGCGCCCGTCTCCGTCGAGATCGGCGACGGCGGGTGCCGCGCTCGACCGGAACGGGAAGGCCAGCGAGTCGGGCCCGTCCGTAAATTCGGCCTGCTCCGGGGTCCCCGTGTTCGGATACCGCACCACCCCGCCCTTCGTCCCCAGGTACAGGTCGAGGCGGTCGTCGCCCTCCACGTCGGCGAAGGCCGGGTGCGTACGCTGTCGGTCGGCCTGGATGCCGGCGTACTCCGTTGACGCTCGTCGAAAGTCGGGGGCCTGCGGCGTCCCTTCATTCCGAAAAAACGAGATCACCCCCTCCGCGCTGCTGGAGCCGACGAACAAATCGAGGTCCCCGTCCGCGTCGATGTCGGCCAAAGCCGGGGTCGCACGGTTTCCCCGCTCGAGGGCCACGTCCATCTGCCGATCCCGCTCGAAGTGTGGGTCCGTGGCCGTTCCCGTATTGCGGTAAAAGCGCACCGTCCCGAAGAACGTCCCAACGAAGAGATCCGGGTCCCCGTCGTCGTCCACATCGGCGAAGGCCGGGGCAAAGTTGGTGCCGGTCTCCGGATCGGAGAGCAGCGGGGTCGGCTGATGCTCGTAGACCGGGTCCGACGGGGATCCCACGTTTTCAAAGACGTGCAACCGGGCCGAGGACGCTCCCGGCTCCCGATCATTGCCAATCACCACGTCTTGGTCTCCGTCCCCGTCGAGGTCCGTGACGGCGGGCGCGCTGACCCCGCCCACGTCAATCGTCGAGAGAAAGCGGCGTGTACGGAGCGTGTACGCCGGCTGCGCGCCCGCACCGGTACGTTCGAGGAAGAGCAGATTCTCGACCGGGGTGTTGTCCAGTACGCCCACGAGCAGGTCCCGGTCGCCGTCGCCCGTCACGTCTCCAAGAAAGGGGGCGTTGTACCCGCTCGTCTGGATCGGATTATCGGTTGGGTAGGCATTGGATACAACCTCAAGCTGCGGGCTGTCGCAGGATCCCTTGTTTTCGATCACGTAGAGACTTTCACTGAAGAAATCGCCCCACAATAGATCGGGCGGCCCGTCGCTGTCCAAGCGGCCTCCGGCAAGCGCATTTGCCCCGTGGCGCCCGGCCGAGGCGCCGTCCCTCTTCACGGCCTTGTCTCCAGTCCCTTCGCACGGGGCCCCGTCGCCCACACACACGTCCTGGTAGGCGTCGGACACGACCTCGAAGGCCGGCGTCCCGCCGTTGCGCGTGCCCGTGTGGCGGAGGTAGCGCAACTCGCCGTTCTGCCGGCCAAGCAACAGGTCGGGCGGGCCGTCACAGTCGAGGGCCGTCAGTGCGGGCACGTTCTGCCGATCGGCGGAGAGGCGCTCCCCGTCCGTCCGGGTCAGGGGCCCCACGGGGGGCGCAAAGTCGGGGGCCGAGGCCGTGCCCTCGTTGCGGTAGTAGCGGACGTTGCCGATGGGGTCCTCGGCCAGAAGATCGGGATCGCCGTCGGCGTCAAGATCGCCAAATCGGGCCCACGCCCCCACGTCTAACGCCCGAAAGTAATCGGTGCGCCACTCGAACGAGGGGCCGTCCTCCGAATCCACGTGTTCAAAATAAGCAAGGCGCCCGTTTTGCTCCTGCACGAAGAGGTCCCGGTCCCCGTCGGCGTCCAGGTCCACGAGTTGGGGACGGGGAGTATCGAACCCACCAAGGAAGGGCATGTCATAGGCCGTGCCCGCCGTGTCGCGAACCGGAAACGGAGTGACCGACTGCTCGAAGGCCTGCGCGTGACTTGGCTGTGCCGCCAAACCACCTACGAGGACAGCAAGGGCAACGCCGACGACAAGACGAGAGAAGAACATCGGGCAAATGAGGGAAAAAAGCCGAGCGATCTGTTCAATTTCGCTTCCTTCTTCCGAGCGGAGAGAAAACGTGTTCACTCACGCACGCACACTCTCCCCCCTATCCTCACGGCTGCCACCTCGTGTTGATGCCTGCCGGATTTTCGCCCACCTCAATGACCGTCTGAATCTCGTTCGTCTCCGTATCGACCGCGACGACAGTGCCGTTCGACGACGGGTAGGCTCGGTTCTTGTTGTTGTTTGACACATACAACGTCTGTCCATCGGGCGAGAGGGCACTGCCGTGGGGCTGGGCGATGCCGTCGCCCTCAATCGTCGTGGTGGCGAAGGTCTCCGTATTCATTGCGTAGATCGTGTTGGTCACTTTGCTCCCGAAGTACAGGGTTTCGCCGTCGTCGGAGAGCTGGGGGTGCCAGGGCTCGGCACCTACCTCCACGCTGTCGACGAGAGTGGGGGAGGCCGGCTCGTCGAGGCTCAGGACCTGCACCTGGCCGGCCTCCTGCCCCGTCACGTAGGCCGTATCCCCGTCGGCCGTAATGTCCATCTGCACGTACCGCTGAAAGGACGCCTCGGGAAAGAAGGACGATCGTTGCACCTCGGGAGATTGCGCCTCAATGGCCACGATGCGATTCGACGAGAGGCTACTGCTATACGCAAACGAGCCGTCCGGCGCCACCTTCATCCCGTGGGGCCGCTCAAACGGCACGCTCAGCACCTCAGTGCGGCTCATGTCCGACCGGTC
>CAYULG010000084.1:3027-10535 GCA_964445365.1 uncultured Salinivenus sp.
CCGATCAGCGACACGTACCACGCCGACCCGTCCGGCTCTACGACCACGTGATGGGGCTTGGCATCCGCCGAGAAGCCCTTTTCCGTAAGGTTGACGGTTTCGCGGACGGCATTCGCGTCCGTATCGATGATCGATACGGTCGCACTCGCCTGGTTGCACACGTACAGGGCGTCGGGCGGGTTTTTTTGCACCTCCGGTTCGGTGCTATCGCAGCCGGCCGCGCCCAGGAGAAGGAGCACAACCAGTCCAGTAAGCCGGGAGAAACGGACCATCATGTCGGGGTGTTATCGAATTGGAAAACGAACGAGGAAAGTCGACCGATTCCCCTCAGCGGGTCACGACCACCTTCCGGGTTGTTGACGCCTCTTCCCCCTCCACGCGCAAGAAGTAGACACCGCTGGACGGGGGCGCGAGCGCAAGGGTCGTCCGAGCTCCGGCTTCGATCATCCCGTCGTAGAGCGAAACGACGCGCCGTCCCAGTACGTCGTAGAGCCCAACCTGAACATCCTGTTCCATGCGCGAGATTAGCGTAAGCGTTTGCCCGTTCTGGATCGGATTGGGGAGACCACTGATCTTGAACGGATCGTCAGGCAATACCCGGGCGGGAATGGGGTCACTGACGAACTCGTCTCCGTTGGTCGCCACGTGACGGATCCGAAACTGATGGGTCCCAACCCGCAAATCGGTTGCCTCATATCTGGCTGCCTTCCGTCCGGTTTTCTCTACCATCCAGGAAGAGCGTTCTGGAGGTCTGCGCTCGACGATCACCTCCCGGGTGTCCACCGACGACGAAATGCGCCATTCAACGGTGGCGGTTCGATTTTGAACGGTCACTCTGGGGTTGAGAAGGGGCGAAGGCGCATGTTGCAGGACGAATAATCCCTGCCCAATGCTGCTCACGAGAACAACTTCGTTTCTGAAGAAGGGATAGACACTCCACGCACCAGCAAACGATGTCCGATCAGAGGCGGGGAACGTGTCGAAATAGGCGGTCTCCTCTGGGGCCTCCGGATTGGAAACGTCCAAAATCCGAAGTCCTGCCGTGTAGTTGGCCTGGTACGAGTAATTGCCTGCCACATACTGATTATGATCGATGGCCGTCGTCTCTCCCGAAACCGTTTTTACGAGCACAGGATTGTCCAAATCAGCCACGTCGAACACGAGGGTTCGCGTGCTGTCGACTCCATTACCGGGCCGATCCTCATCGAGTTCGTCGTCTACGAGCAAATGCTCCTGGTCCTCCGTCAGCCAGGCCTGGTGGACGTATCCGCGGTTCGGATATGTCGCATTTGTGATCGTTTCCGGCTCCGACTTGTTCGTGACGTCGGCGATGTTGAGCCGTTCTTCGTTGGCATTGAAACAGATTTCCCGCCCGTCATAGTCCGGGTCCGGCCCCCGGTAGATCGTACACTGGGCGTCGTGCGTGTACCCGTCCCCCCCACTCGAAAAATTCGTGTAGCATCCGGCGAACTCGGGCTGGTCAGGAGTGCTCAAATCAATGATGTGCAACCCTGCGCCACAGTTGGCGGAGGGCGGAACGTCCTGTCCGGACGAGATGCCCACCGCGTAGGCGTACCCGGTTTCCTCGTTGATGACAACATTGTGGGCCGTTCCAAACCGGTCGTAGTGCGCCGTCTCAGTGAAGGTCACCGGAGGATCGTCCACAGAGCGCAACTGCGTGAGGTCGAACACCTGCAGGCCATGATTCGAGGCCTCACTGACGACATACGCGTGATTCTCGTGCACCTTCACGTCCCGCCAGGTGCTCTTCCTGGAATGCGTGGGCAGGTCCCCAATGTAAACCGGCTCGGTCGGGGTGCTCACGTCCACAAAGGCCACACCATCCGTACGGCCCACGAGCGCGTATCGGGTTCCCGTCTCCGGATCGGTCCAGCCCCAGATGTCATTGAGCTCGACATTCGCTGTTCCGCCGAGGCGGTTGATGGGCAGATACGATTTGAGGTCGACGTTTTCACAGGGATACCGGCCTGCAGCCTCCCCATCGGTACAGCGTTCAGTGTCGTCGGTGATCGGCGTTTGCCCTTTGCTCAGGGGACCGCCCGTGAGTAGAACCGCCAGCAGGACGGCAGCAAATCGGGCAAGGCGGAGCCGGGAGCACATGATCGGCGGTGAAAACGGAGCAATACGTAGCGGGACAGTCGAGCCTCACGGCTCCGTCCAGGAAACGGAAACAACCCCCCTCGGTTTCTCGCTGCCGTGCCCCGTGTACTCCCTGGCCTGTCCGGGGGCTCGTAAGCCCGCACGACGGGTGTCCGTCCCTAGCGAAACAACCGCAACGCAAGATTCAGTAGCGCAGTAAGCACGATGCTCAGCACGATCATCGTCCCGATTGGGGCGTAGACTCGAACGTCGTCGCCCTCGTAGACAAGGTCTCCAGGGAGGTTGCCCACATCGATCACCTGTCCCAGGAGCATCACAAGCCCCCCAATTGCAGCCATTCCCAGTCCCAGGTAGACCAGCCCTCGCCCCAATGTGCCTATATCCATGATTCAACCTGCTTTTCCGAATTGCCGGTTCACGAATACGTGCATTCTCTGGGCGCCGATTCCCAAAGGGACCCATCGTTCACAATCACTTCGCGGCTACCGTCCGACGCGGGGTAAACTCTGGGCGGCGTCGCTCGTGAGAGAAGCAGTTTATCACTCCCTTCCCGCAACCGACGCGCTGCCATGCTTCTGAAATGGATTCTCGTGATTCTCCACATCATTACGGCCGCGGCCTGGTTCGGCATCGGGTTGCGCCTCGCCGGTCAGGCACGGACTGTGCTCGCGCTGGAGGGACAGGCCCAGGCGTCGCTCGCCGAGGACGGCGGACAGTCCGTCTGGCTGATGAACATTTTCATCGTCCTGACCCTCGTCTTTTCGATCGGGGCCTTTGTGGCAGGGGGCCACTTTGCCGTCTACGGCCCCGCCTACCATACCTCCATTACTCTCATCGTCTTGCTCACGCTCGACCAGCTTTTCGTGATCCGACCGGGGTGGGGCACGCTACAGGCGTTCGCGACCGGCACCGGCGGCGCGAGCGCAGACGACGCCCAGAGCGCCAAGACGCGCGTCGCGATCGGAACGGGTGTGGGCCACCTGCTCTGGCTCGTGCTTCTGGGGCTGATGTTTGCCGATCGGCTCGGCGCGGCCCTGTAGCGACACGCCCTTCAGGGATGCCCCTCTCCCGCGTGTATTACTCGGCCTCCTCAACTGATTCGTCCGGCTGGACGAGGTCGTCCTGATTGGCCGGCACCGAGCCGCTGAGGGTCACGGCGCCCCGCTCGTACTGATCCGGGCGGCGGTGCTTGAGAAACAGGTCCCGGGCCGGGGCCTCTTCGCACTTGTCGAGGTCGATGGAGGCCATGAGAAGGATGGCCTCGTTGGACGGGGCCTGGGCCACGATGCGCCCGGACGGATCGGTGATCAGCGAACTGCCCTCAAAGAGCAGGCTCCGCTCCTGGCCCACGCGGTTGGCCATCGCCCCAAAGAACCCGTGCTGGAACGACGCCACGCGGAGCTCAGACTCGTACATGCCCTCGGGCCACTCGCCTGCCGTGCCCGCCTGCGGGACGGCGACAATCTCCGCGTCCTGCAGGGCCAGGGCCCGCAGGTACTCGGGATAGTGCCGGTCGTAGCAGATGGCCACGCCCACCCGGCCCGCCGCCGTGTCGTAGACGGGTGCACCCGTATCGCCGGGGGTGTAGTAGCCCTGCTCGTGGAAGTTTTGGTACTCGGTTATGTGCATCATGCGCGTGCATCCAAGCAGGGTCCCGTCGGCGTCAATGACGGGGGAGGTGTTATAGGTCTCGTCGCCGTCTCGCTCCAGCAGGTTGAAGATGACGACCACCCCGAACTCTTCTGCAATCTCGGCCACCGACTCGGTCGCAGGCCCGGGAACCGGTTCGGCCAAGTCAAGCACATCTTCCTCCCGCCCGTCCCGCGGCACGCGCGGGTAGAACGGCGAAAACGAGAGCTCTGGAAAGATGACCAGATCCGCGCCGGCAAGGGCGGCGTCCTTGATGGTACTGAGCCCCTCCTGAAACGCTTCTAGGGGATTGTCCGGAAGAAACTGCTGGGCAAGGGCAATGTCCATGGGTTTGAATCAGTGTCGGCGTGGAAACGGAAGATTGCGACGGTCGAATCGAACGGGGCTACGGGGTCGACGATGCAGAGCCGGGGTGTACGAAGGCCTCGGGGAAGGTACGCTGGGCGGCTTTCCGTACCGAATCGGCCGCTGCCCGGGAGGCGAAGGGCCCGAGCTGTACGCGATAGAACGGCGCCCGCCAGGCGACGCTCACGGGCGACGACACGGTGTCCACTGGACGAGGCCCCACGGAAGTAGCTCGTTCGTCCCACCACTCCAGGGCCCGACCGACCATCCGATTGGCCTCTACGTTCTGTTTCGTCCGGTCAAGTTGAACGTAGTGGACACGCGAAGCTGTCTCGGCTGTACCGGGCGCATCCGGCCCCGAACACGAGACCCCGAGGAAAACCCCGCTGGTCAGCAGTACCCACCCCACGAGTAAACGCATTGCATGTGACGACGATTACAGCGTGGATGTTGGTACAAGCATCATGATAGAAAGAAATAACCAGCGTGGCAATGCTTTTTTCTTACCTGACGAACAATCGATCCTTAACCTTGACGACTTTCATGTTCCTCGTTTAACGCAGATGTCCCACATTCTCATCTGCTCGGAAAAAACCCTCCTTCCTGCGAACGTCCCCCTCCGACGGCTCACCCCCACCGCATGGCTCCGTTGCAATTCGGCCCCGTGAGGACGATCATACGGTATCTCTCCTGCTTCCTCTTCGGAACTGACGTGGATCACACCATGACTGCTCTCGCTCGCTCCTCCAGTCTTCCTCTCGCGATCCTAGGGCTGCTCTATCTTCTCGCCACGTCCCCCTCCCATGCCCAGGAGCGGGATAACACCGTTCCTCGGGTAAGCCCGAACGCTACGGTAAGCCAGACGATAGGCGTGACGGACGTGAAAATCACCTATGGCCGTCCCAGCGTCCGAGGGCGTGACATTTATGGGGACCTCGTGCCCTTCGACGAGGTCTGGCGCACCGGGGCCAACGAGGCCACCACGATTTCCTTCTCGACGCCCGTCCGGGTCGAGGGCAACACCCTGGACGCCGGCACCTACGGCTTTTTCACCGTTCCCGGCCCGGACCAGTGGACCCTCATCTTCAACGAGACGGCCGAGCAGTGGGGCGCCTACAACTACGAGTCGAGCAATGATGCCCTCCGGGTCCAGGTTGAACCAGAGTCCGCGCCCAAACGCGAAATGATGAGCTTCTACGTCCAGAACGTCACGGATAGTACGGCCACCGCTTTCCTCCACTGGAACGAAACCCGGGTATCCTTCGAGATTTCCGCCAACACACCGGAGATCCTCCGGACCCGTGCGGAAGAGATGATGGACGAGGCCGACGACTGGCGGGCGCCGCTCCGGTACGTGGGCTACGCTCTCGAGAACGAGGTCCTGCTCGACGACGCCCTCACATGGGTCAACCGGTCTATCGAGCTTGAGGAAACGTTCCAGAATCTCCGGATGAAGGCCTACGTCCTCGGGTCCACCGGCCGGCACGAGCAAGCCGTCGAGACGGCAAACGCGGCGCTCAGGCAGGCGGAGGGGATGGAAGAGTCTCCGAATGGAATGTCGGAACTGGAGGATCAGCTTGAGACCTGGAAGTCGGAGATGTGACACGTCTCCAGAGCATGTCCCGCAGAATCCTGCCTCCGACCGACAGCACACAGCCCCTCATGCGTCTTCTTGCCGCCGCCACGACCGTCGCTCTTTTGCTTCTCAGCGCATGCCAGCCAACCGACGATCCGGCGTCGGGGCCCCCGTCGGCACAGGCCGTCATTGACAGTGCAGTGGTCGCCCACGGGGGCGATGTGCTTGACCGGGCCGTCGTGTCGTTTGACTTTCGGGGCGATCAGTACCGCCTCCGGCACGACGAGGGCCGCTTCCATTACCGCCGCACCTACACCGACTCGCTGGATCGGACGGTCACGGAGGGACTGAGCAACGACGGGGTCTACCGGATGGTAGAGGGAGATACCGTTTCTCTGTCGGAGGAGGAGCGGGGCACGATTGAGACGACCGTGAACTCGGTCTCGTACTTCGCCCTCCTTCCTTATCCGCTTCAGGATCCAGCCGTCCAGCCCGAGTATCGAGGGCGCGACACCCTCGACGGCGTGCCTCACCACCGCGTCCGGGTCACATTCCGCAAGGACAGTGGAGGGCAGGACTGGCAGGACGTGTTCACGTACTGGTTTCGGACGGACACCTACGCGATGGACTACCTGTCTTACGCCTTCGGCCTTGCCCCGAACGACACGGACACGGGCACTCGCTTCCGCGAGGCCTACAATGTACGCCGGATCAGCGGCGTGCGCGTGGCCGACTACCGAAACTACACCGCCGACACGCTCGCGACCGACCGGATGCACCTCTACCCGGAGCTCTGGACGGACGACGCCCTCGAACTCGTGTCTCTTATCGAGATCGACAGCGTACGGGTAAAGTCCCTGCCGTCCGACGCATGATTGGTTCCACTTTCCCTTCTCTCGCCTCAACCCAACCCTCCACCAATGCGATCGGCTCCCCCCGGCTGCTTGTCATTCGTCGTTCTCGGGGTGATCCTCCTCCTGCCCTTTCTCCTGGCCAACGCGATGCTGGCGGCCCTGGGCAAGCTGGGGCTCAGCCCTGCGACCTCGCTCCTCGCAGCCCTCGGCATCTTCCTGGGCAGCGCCATAAACGTGCCCGTCACGCGAATTGAGCGGCGGTCCCCAGTCGATTACCTGCCAAATCGACTCCTGGGCCTCCACCGGCTGTTCTCCCGCTCCCCCCAACGCCGCTCCTACACCGTCATCGCGGTCAACGTCGGCGGCTGCTTGGTGCCGACGGCCCTGGCCGGCTACCAGGCCGCCCGCCTCGCGATCCAGGCCCCCACGGTGCTGCCCGCCGCCGGGGCCGCCCTGGCCCTCAACGTCGCCCTCTGCTACTATGTCGCCCGCCCCGAGCAAGGCGTCGGCATCACCATGCCGCCTCTTGTGCCCGCCGGGGCCGCCGCCCTTTGCGGTCTCCTCCTCGCGCCCGAGTGGGCCCCGCCCGTCGCCTTCATGGCGGGCGTGCTCGGGCCCCTCATCGGTGCCGATTTCCTCCACCTCGACGAGATCGCGGAGATCGGAACGGGGATGGCCAGCCTCGGCGGGGCCGGCACCTTCGACGGCATCGTCCTCTCGGGCCTGGTGGCCACTCTCCTCGTGCCCGGGGCTTTGTAGCCTTCCGCGCGCCCCTTCCAATCTCGGGCCAACAGTCCAACACGTGCCTCCCTCCAGGCAATGCCTCGCCCCTCCGGATCGGACGAGCCCGCTCGTCGAGGTCGCACCCGTGAACGTGAGCACCGCGGCGGGTCCTATGCAAGCGGGCGGGCGATTGCATCTTACGTTTGGCTGCCAAATACGACTCATCGGAGACGAGAACG
>CAYULG010000085.1:0-10407 GCA_964445365.1 uncultured Salinivenus sp.
GCAGGGCTTCCTCCGAGCGCCGGACCTGGTTTGTCCGCAGATCGGTCTCCCACGCCCCGGCCAGCCGCTGGGTCTGCTCGAGGAGCGCTTTCTGACGCCGGAGCGTGTCCTCTCGCTCTCGTTCCTCCGTCACGTCCCGCTGCACGGACACCCAGTACTCGATCGAGCCGTCCTCGTCCCGGACCGGCGCCAGATCCCATTGCAGGCGATACGGCGTCCCATCTTTGCGGTAGTTGACCGTCTCGCCCTCCCACGTCTCCCCTGCCTCCAGGGCCTCCCGAATTTCATCCAGCACCGCCCGGTCGGTTTCCGATCCCTGAAAAAGGCGAGGCGTTTTCCCCAGGACCTCCTCTTCCGCGTAGCCGGTCATCGCCTCAAAGGCCTCGTTGACGTAGACGATGCGCGGCCCGGGTTCGTCGATGGGTTCTGCCTCGGTGATGAGGACCGCCTCTTCGGCCTGCGTGACCGCCTCGGACAGCACGCGGAGGCGCTCCTCCTGCTTCTTCCGCTCCGTCACGTCCGCCCCCATTCCTATGACGCCTCTAACCTCTCCGTCTTCGTCGTAGAGCGGCGAGTACCAGTTGCTGAAGACGCGGTCACCGACCTCCACCTCATCGTCCACGTAGGCCCCGTCGAGCGCCCGCTCGACGCCGTCCAGAACGCCGGGGACATCCTCGTACAGGTCGAAGACCGATTCGCCCACCGCCTCACCCGGTTCGAACCCGAGGGCTTCCAGGTCTTGCCCTTCGGAGAGGAGAAAGGTTCCCTCCCGATCCACCATAAACACGACGGGCTGGGCGTTTTTGACGACCGTCCGGAACCGCTCTTCGCTCTCACGCAGGGCCCGCTCGCTCCGGGCCCGCATCAGGGCCACGCCGGCGACGTACGCCATCTGGTGCACGAAGCCTCGCTCGGCGTCGTCAGGCGTCCGCGGCTCGGGGCCGTAGATGGCAAACGTCCCAAGGATCTCTTCGTCTTCGCCCCAGACGGGAATCGACCAGCAGGACCGGAGCCCGGCCGCGTCGGCCGGATTCCGGTATCCCTCCCAGCGTGCGTCGGTCCGAATGTCTTCGGTGACGACCGCCTCGCCCCTCGCCGCCGCCGTCCCGCAGGTCCCAACAGCGGCCGCAACCTCGACCCCGTCGATCGCCTCGACGTAGTCGGCCGGCAGCGACGGCCCCGCCACATGAGTGAGCCGGTCGTCGTCCCGGCGAAGGATGGACACGGACACCTCATCCTCGATCTCTCCCTCGGCAAACCGGCAAAACTTGTCGAGAACGTCCTCGACCGGCGTCCCCGCCGCAAGGCGTTCGAAGAACATACTCTGTTTTTCCCGCAGGCGCCGGGTCCGGTGCTCTTCAGTCACGTCCTGAATCGCTCCATCGATCTGGACGGTCTGCCCATCCGACCGGTGCGCTTCACCGAGGGTGCGCACGCGCCGCAGTCGGCCCTCTGCCGTTTCAATGTCGAGTTCCAGGTCGTAGGTGCCGCCCTCCTCGATCAGCCGTTCGACGTGCGAGCGGATGACCGGACGCGACTCGGGCGTGTAGAAGTCGATCGCCTCCTCCACGCCAATCTCCGAGTCCGGAGAGAGGTCGTGGAGGCGGTACGTCTGGTCCGTCCAGGTGAGCTCATCGGCCTGCGGATCGTAACTCCAGCCCCCGACTTCGGCCAACTCTTCCGCGTGACGGAGCAGTTCCTGGTTCTGCTCGAGCTCGCGGCGGGCGCGCTCGTGCTCCGTTTTTTCTTTTCGCAGCACGATCTCGTCGACGACTACATCGGCCAGATCGGCAAGTCGGTCCAGGAGGTCGTCCGACGGGGAGCGGGGTTTGGTGTCGAACACGCAGAGAACCCCGAGCCGGTAGCCGTCCGGGTTGATGAGCGGCGCCCCCGCGTAGAACCGAAAGCCGCCCTCAGTCACGACCGGGTTGTCCACGTATCGCTCGGCGGCGGACAGGTCCTCAACCGTAAGGACATCCCCCTCCTCGATGGTGCGGACCCCAAGGGAGGCCTCGAGGCCGGTCTGATCTTTTTCGAAACCGACCGTGGACTTAAACCACTGACGCTCCGCGTCGACAAGTCCAATGAGTGCGGCTGGGGTATCGAAGAGGTGCGTCGCCAGGGTGGCGACCCGGTCGAAGGCGGGCTCCGGGTCGGTGTCTAAAATGTCGGAGCGATGGAGGGCATCCAGTCGGTCCTCATCACGGACGAGCCCGTCCGCTGCGCCGGGGCCCGCCCGCTCCGATGCGGATAGGGTGGTCATAGTCAAACACGAGAAAAATTTAGCCGAGAAGAATACACCCCGAACGCGTAAATTCCGAGGCGAATTCTATTTCTGGTCCCCAAGTCTAGTTTCGCGGCCACCGTAATCTTTTCTTCCGCCGTGGGCACAAGATGCTCCCATCGCGAAACAAGCACCGGTGCCCGCAGCAACGGCAGCGCTCCCGTATTGAACGCAAGCACCGTCGGCCCATCAGAACCTGCACCCGGAAATGCTTCGTCCGCCACCCGCTCTCTGGCGACACATCACTGCGTGAGGAATGTCAGCACAACTCTTTGTATTCTGTACCAGCTGCCGAATTGGCCGTGGTTGGCAGTAAATGATATTGGGAACGGCAAATGAAACACATATGTAACCTGTTGTGTTCATATGTACGATGATGTTACAAAACGGGTAGAAAAACTACCATCCTGTAAACTGGAACAGATGATAACCACTGTGACCGCGATCCCTCCCCAATCGACCATAGTGTAGACGGCTTCATTCCCGACATCAATTCCTCTTTTGCCCTAACTGGAAAACGATTTCGTGACCCCAACCAACTCTCCCGTGTCGAGTGCCTCTCTTGTGCAGGCAACGTTTTACGACGACGGTCTCGCCGAGACGCTCCAGAGCGCATCGGACGGTGTCCTCCATCAAGCAGCCTTCGGCATCATCCAGATCGACGATCAGGGAATCGTAACCTTTTATAATCGTTTTGAGCAGCGCTTTTCGGGCCGGGCGCCGGAGAACACAATCGGGCGCTCCTTCTTCGACGAGGTGGCCCCCTGTACCCGCGATCGGTTGTTCCGGGGACGGTTCGAACGGGGGCTGAGGGAGGGAAGCCTGGACGTGAGCTTTGCCTACACCTTTACGTACCGCATCCGTCCCACCCTCGTCGACGTGCGGATGCTCGTCGATCAACCCGGCGAGGCGTGGATCCTGATTCGACCCAAGGCCGGCGAGGCGGCCTGATCTGCCTCGCCCGGAGTTTTCGCCTCACACGCGGGGGTGCTCCTTCGACCGCCGCTTCCGCGAGTCGGTTGGCGACAGCCCGGCGCGGCGCAAGCGCCGCTCCATGAGCCGGAAAAAGGCCTCCCGCTCCGATCCCCGGATCACGGCGCGCTCGTGCGCCTCCGATAGCGCGAGCGGATAGCCCTCGCCCTTTTCACACTCGCGGAGGACCGTGGCGTGGATGCGGTCGAGCAGGGCCGGATCGGCGGCCACCCACTGCGGCACCTCCACGCGTCCCATCTCCCCCGATCCCGGGGTGGACGGCACCTTCAGGTAGAAGTAGCACACCTCGGAGCCCGCCGGGTACGAGCGCTGGATGTGGGAGGTCGATGCAAATGTGGCCGACCGCTCGCCTGGGTCAAGGACCGCGTCAAAGACGTGGCGGTCAAGCAGGCCGTCGAGCGGCGGCGCCTCGGGCGTGACGGCCACGCCCGTCGGCGCCGGGGCCGCCAGTTCCCCCACCACGAAGCGCAGCAGATTTACCACCTCCGTGGTGGCCGGCATGCTCACGTACGAGGCCAGCGGGAGCCCCTCGCGCTGGAAGGCGTCAAGATACTCGGTGTAGCGGGCGATCAGTTCGTCCTCCGTCGCCTCGTCGTTCATCCCCCGGATCATCCACCGGATGAGGGTGCCGTCCGCAAGGGCAACGAGGGGCCGCCCATCTACCTGCGCCGTCCGCGCGGCGTCCAGCAGCAGCTCCAGCTCCATCTCGTCCCGCAGGGCGGACACGAGCTCCGTCGTCATCGCGCCGAGGACCTCGTCGACGTGGGCGCTCAGGTCGTCCTGGAAACGGAGGCGGGGTTCCGTGTCCAGGAGCGGCTCCTCCTGCGTGCCGTACTGAAAGCCCACCTGGCTCACGTTCAGCAGGAAGAACAGGGGATCGACGTGGCGGTCGGGGTAGATCTGGGAGCCGTCCGTGGCGACGACCGTCACGGGGGTGGGGCGGGCCGGCGCAGGCGTCGTCGTGGTGGGCGACTCGCGCATCGCCGCCACCAGACGGCGCGGCTCGGCGGCCTCCACCGCCTCCTGGACCGCCCTCCACTGCTTGGCACAGGCCTGCAGGGCGGCCCGGGCCCGCCGGCGCTGCTCGGCCCGCCGGTCGCGGACCTCGGCCTCGTATTCTTCGAACGACTCCAGTTGGTCGCGTAGACGAGAAAGGTCGAGCATGGCCGGTCCGAACTTTGTGAAGTGCCACGAATTCAGAAGTTTCGGCGCTCCGCCCGAGAACCACCGCGGACCCCTGAACGACCGGCCGTCCCTCGTACTTTCCATCCGGCGATCCGCCGTCGGCCGTCCCCGGTCCGGCCTAGCAGAGTGCACCGTGACGGGTCGAACGGTTCAGGCTTGCCTCCAGAGGACTGCTTGCAGATCTTCCTCCCAACCCATGTACTCCGAACAGACGCGCGAGCGGGTTTCGCTGATCGTCGACGTGGTGATGGTGATCCTCATCATCGCCAATCTCTTTCTCATCCTCATCGACTGGGGCTTCGAGAGCGTCGTGGTCCAGCGGCAGCTTCAGTATTACGCCCCGGAGGTGTACCGCTGGTACGACCGCACGATCCACCAGCACTTCCTCTTCTACGACCTCGCCTTTGTGGCGGTCTTCGTCGCGGAGATTCTGGTGCGCTGGGGCCTGGCCATCTACCGCCAGACCTACCACCGGTGGTTCTTCTACCCGTTTGTGCACTGGTACGACGTGCTCGGCTGCATTCCCGTCAGCTCCCTCCGCTCACTGCGGCTCCTGCGGGTGATCGCCATGATCCCGAAGATGCAGCGCATCGGCCTCTTCGACCTGCGGGAAACGTACCCGTACCGCAAGTTCGAGAAGTACCGCGACATCGTGCTGGAGGAGATTAGCGACCGCGTGACCGTGCGCATCATCGAGGGCCTTCAGAGTGAGATTCGAGGCAGCGAGAAGGTGACGCAGCGGATCACAGACGAGGTGCTGGCGCCCCAGCGCGAGGCCCTCATCGAGGCCGTTACCCACCGGATCCAGGAAGCGACGGCGGTAGCCTACAGCAGCCAGCAAGATGACTTCCAGGCGTACCTCGACGAGGTCATTTCCGAAGCCGTCGACCGGAACCGGGAAATTAGCACGATCGCCTCACTTCCGGGCGTCGGGCGTCCCGTGGCCAACCTGCTCGAACACGCCATCAGTGATATCGTCTTTAATGTCATCGACCGGATGGTGGCCGACGTTGCCTCCCTCGACAACGACCGGGCCATCGCCGAGGTCACGTCCATCTCGACCGACGCCCTGCTCAGCCCAAAGTACGACCAGCGCCTCAATAATCTGGCCCGATCGGTCGTTCTTCAGTCGCTCGACGTCGTGAAGGACCACGTTCAAATTCGCCAGTGGAAGCAAGAATACGCGGCTTCGCCCTCTTCCTCGACCCCGTAACCGTACCGCGATCACTCCATGGCCGGCCTCTACGTGCACGTTCCGTTCCGACGCGCCGAGCGTCCGACGGACGACGGAGACACCGTCGTGACCGGTGCCACCGACTTCTCCCAGTTCGAGACCGCCCTGTGCCGGGAGCTGAATTACTACGCCCGGGAATACGCGTCCGAAGAGCAGATGAGTACGGTCTACGCTGGGGGCGGGCGCCCGTCCTTACTGCCGCTCTCGTCGATCCACGCCATCCTCACGACGTTCGTTGACGTGTTCGACGCCTCCGCGTTCGAGGAGGCCACGGCGGAGGTTAGTCCGGCGGACGCCACCCGGCGCTACCTCCACGGGCTCAAGCGCATGGGCTTCGACCGCCTCAGCCTCCCGGTGCTCTCCTTCTTTCCCGATACGCTACAGGCACTCAACGTCCCCCACTCGGCCGCCGACGCCATGCGCGTCCTGCGGATTGCCCGCGATACCAACTTTGCCGTCTCGGTTGACCTGCTCTTCGGTGGTCCCAGCCAGTCGCTAGACGCCTGGGAGGCCACCCTCCGCCAGGCCGTCGAAATGGACTTGTCCCACGTCACCATCACAGAGGCGCCCCCGGCCGCCGCGGCCGCGGACGGCGACCGGGCCGACAAGCTGGAGCTGGCCATGACATTCCTTCGTTCGGAGGGCTACGAGCAGTACGAGCTCACCCACTTCGCCCGGCCGGGTCACCGGTCTACGCACCAGGAGAACTACTACGAGCACGGCAACTACCTCGGGATCGGGCCGGCGGCGGAGTCGTTCTGGTGGTCTGATCGCACGTCCCCGCGGGCCCGGCGCTGGACCAACGTGAGCGACCTAGAGCGCTACGCCGCGCTCCTCCGGAAGCGCTACCCCCCGGTGGCCTATCGGGAGACGCTCGACAAAACCGCCTTAGCCCAGGAGTACGTGCTCCTGGCTGCTCGCACGGACGAGGGGATTGACCTGGAGCACCTGGCCCAGCAGTACGGCGTCGACCTCCGAACCCGAAAGTCCAGCCTGCTTTCTCGTCTCCGCGACGAGGGCCTGATCTACGACGACGCCGACACGGTGCGCCTCACCCTCCAGGGCCGCCTCGTCACGGACGCGATTACGGAGCAGCTGCTCCCCTCCTGATGCATCTACTCAAATCGTTCAGGATCTTTACCATAGGAGTCATCCTGCCGGTTGCAGATCCCCATTCGTTTATCGATGTTCTGAGGGTGTACAAACGATCTCACGCTCCTCGATCAACTTCTTCTGGTTCATGGCCTCAACGATCACGTCTCTTTCCACAGAGACCTTTGCCGAGCGCATCAATCAACCCGACCACAACATCCTCGACGTGCGCCCGATGGCCGCCTACAACGGGTGGCGCCTCAATGGCGAGCCCCGCGGCGGGCACGTGCCGGGCGCGAAGAGCATTCCCTTCCAGTGGACCCAGTTCATGGACTGGGTCGAGGTCCCGGAGGAAAAGGACATTCGGCCAGAGGCCCCAATCACGGTTTACGGGAGCACGATCGAAGAGGTCGAGGAGATGGCCGACAATTTCAGGCGGTTGGGCTTCGAGGACGTGAGCCTATACACGGACTTTCAACGGGAGTGGGCGGTCGACCCGGACCGTCCCCTCCGGCGCCTGGAGCGCTATCGGCAACTGGTGCCGCCCGCATGGGTGAAGTCGCTCCTCGACGGCGACGAGCCGGAGGAGGCCGACGGCGACGACTACGTGCTCTGTCATGCCCACTTCGACCACCTACCGGACTACGAGGAGGGCCACCTCCCCGGGGCGATTCCCCTCAACACCAACCTGCTGGAGTCGCCGGAGACCTGGAACCGCCGCTCCCCCGCCGAACTGAAATCGGCCCTTGAAGACCGGGGCATCCGGCACGACACGACCGTCGTTCTCTACGGCCGATTCTCGTACCCGACCTACGACCAAAAGCACCCGGCCCAGAGTGCGGGCCACCTGGGAGCCATGCGCTGCGCGGCGATTATGCTCTACGCCGGCGTCGAGGACGTAAAAATCCTCAACGGCGGCCTCAACACCTGGGCGTTGGCCGGCTACGACACCTCGACCGACACGGTGTCGCCGGAGCCGGTGGATAACTTCGGCGTGGACGTCCCTGCCCGCCCCGAGTTTATGCTTGACCTCCCCGAGGCCAAAACCCTCTTGAACGCCGACGACGGCGACCTCGTGAGCGTGCGCAGTTGGGCGGAGTTCATCGGGGAGCGCAGCGGCTACCACTACATCGATAAGACGGGCCGCATCCCCGGCGCCGTCTTCGGCAACTGCGGGAGCGACGCCTACCACATGGAAAACTACCGCAACTTCGACTACACGACGCGCGAGTTTCCCGAGGTTGCGCAGAAGTGGGCGGAGATGGGCATTACACCGGACCGGCACATCGCCTTCTACTGCGGAACGGGGTGGCGGGGCAGCGAGGCCTTCATGAACGCCTACCTGATGGGCTGGCCCAACATCTCGGTCTACGACGGCGGGTGGTACGAGTGGTCGAGTCACCCCGACACCCCCACGGCCACGGGTCCACCTCAATAAACCGTTGAGCATTATGATTTGGGTTAAGCGTTCTGCGTTGAGCGTTTCGCGTTCTGTTTCTTTTTGACGGAACGCATGAGGCCCAACGCTTGGCGCCGGGCGCGACGCGGATCGTCAAATTCTCGCGGATCGGTTCCTCGGCCGAAAGGATTACGGAGAGGGTGCGTATGATAGATGTCACGCTTCTCCTGGAATCGCTTCTTCCGCTCCTATGCCGGACGATCAATCGACCGACGCCCTCCACAAGGCCGCCTTTCTGGGGCCGAAGGGCGAAAACGCCGACGAACTGGAGCGCCTGCTCCTGGAGGTGTTGCGCGACCACGTCTTCTGGCGCCGCAACTTCCACCCCAGCGACCCCCGCCTCATCGATGAGCGCGACCGGCGGACGGAGGCCTTCGACGAAATGTCCGCCCGGCTGCGGGACGAGCTCTCTCAGATCCTGGCGGAATTGAAGCGGGCCGCGCCCCTCTACTCGCCCCGTCAGGTCGCGCACATCGTGAGCGATCCCTCGCTCCCCGCCCTCGTCGGGTACTTTGCCGGTCTGCTGTACAACCAGAACAACGTCGTCTCGGAGGTTTCCCCAGAGACGGTGCGGGAGGAGCGCGAGTACTTCAAGAGCCTCGCCCAAATGGTGGGGTATCCGGCGTTTGTCCCGGAAACGCTGCCCGCCGACGCCCGCTCGCGCCGCGCCGCCTACAGCTGGGGCCACCTTTGCAGCGGCGGCACGGTGGCGAACCTCGAGGCCCTCTGGATCGCGCGCAACATCCGCCTCTATCCCCTGGCCGTCCGGCTTGTGACAAAGCAACACGACCGGTTTGCTTCGTTCGGCGATCTGGAGGTGACGACCGCCCGGGGCGAGCGGGCGCCCCTCCGCGCCCTTTCGACGTGGCGTCTCTCCAACCTCCCCATCGACGCGATCACGGACCTGCACCTCCGCATCAAGGCGTCGCTGGGCGAGGGGGATCCTGCCCAGGCGGAGGCATTTCAGAACGCCCTCCCGACTGTGCGCAAGGCCGGCCTTGCCTCCTTTCTCCTCCAGTACAACCAGGCCTTTCCCGACGACCGCGCCCGCCTGCCGAAGGTCCTCATCTCGCAGGCCACGCACTACTGCTGGCAGAAAAACATGGACCTCGTGGGCCTGGGCGCCGACGCGCTGGAGACCCTCCCCGTGGACGACCGCATCCGGCTCGACACCGACGCCCTGCGCGAGCGGCTGCACGAGTGCATCGCGAACGAGCAGCCGGTCCTCGGCGTCGTCTCCATCGTGGGCACGACGGAGGAGGGCGCCATCGACCCGCTGCACGAAATCGAAGCGGTGCGGGACGATGTGCAGCAGAAGGGCCTCACGCTCTGGCACCACTGCGACGCGGCGTTCGGGGGCTTTTTTGCGTCGATGTTTCCGAAGACCGACGACGGCGACTTCGTCTCACCGTCGGAGTTGGACCGGGACCTCGTCGCGACGGACGGGACCTCGGGCCTCCTTCCCGAAGACGACGCCGTAGCCCTCACGACGATGGCCGAGACGGATTCGCTTACGATCGACCCGCACAAGTTTGGGTACGTGCCGTACCCGGCGGGGGCTGTCCTCTTCCGCGACTACCACGTCCGCGACGCCATCGCCTACAAGGCCCCCTACCTGGCCGACGACGACCAGGCCGGCTTCGGCGGCTTCCTGGGACAGTGGACGCTGGAGGGCTCGCGGCCCGGCGCCGCGGCGGTGAGCTGCTACCTCTCGCAGGAGCTGGTGCCGCTGACGCCCGAGGGGCACGGCCACTTCATGCGGAACTGCATCGAGGTCAACCAGGCCCTCGTCGAGGCCCTCACGGACCGGTTCGGGGCCGAGACGACCGCCGAGCTCTCGATCCGCCCGTTCCACCCGCCCGAGACGGTGGCGTTCTGCTTCGTCATCGCGCCGGACCAGGACTTCGAGAGCATCGAGGGCCTCAACGAGCTCACCAACCGCATCTGGCAGCGGATGACCGTCGACGGACGGGAGGACATCAACCAGTACTCGTTCCTCCTCTCCCGCACGGAGGTGGGGGTGGCCGAGTACGAGCACGTCCTGGAGGGGCTTTTGCCCCCCGACGTGCTGGCGGAGGCCGTCGCCGACGACGCGTCCCTCACGCTCCTGCGCACCTGCCTCATGAACCCGTTCCAGGCCGACTGGAACGCCGAGGACGA
>CAYULG010000086.1:0-10236 GCA_964445365.1 uncultured Salinivenus sp.
GGCATGTACTGGAGCTTCGCCCTCACCCAGCAGGTGGTGAGCGACGTGCGCATGGAGGCCTACGAGCACCTCCTGCGCCTGCCCGTGTCCCGCTTCAGCAACGAGCAGTCCGGCTCGCTGAGCTCCCGCGTCGTGAACGACCCCAACGCGCTGGAGGGCATGATCCAGGCGGCGGCCTCGCGCCTCTCGGGCCAACTCGTGGCCATCGCGGTGGTGGCGTCCATTCTGGTGTGGATGAACTGGCAGCTGGCGCTGGTCAACCTGGTGGTGCTGCCGCTCCTGGCTGCGATCACGTGGTACTACCAGGAGCCGCTCCGCTACGCGTCCCGTGAGATCCGGAAGACGGTGGCGAACCTGAATGCCTCCGCCACCGAGGCCATCTCCAACATTCGGGTGGTGAAGGCCTTCGTCGGCGAGCCCCAGGAACGCGACCGATTTGGCGAAAGCAACCAGACGTACGTGGATCTGAATCTGGACCGTCGGAAGGAGGTCGGCGCCATGGAGGGCCTCATCAACATTACCGCGAACTACGGCATCGGTGCGCTCCTGCTGGTGGGCGGGTGGTTTGTGGTAACCGGCACCCTCACCCTCGGCGAGCTCACGGCGTTCATTATGTATCAGCGCCAGCTGCAGGGACCGGTCAAGTCGGTGATGTTCTTCAACGACAAACTGCAGGCCGGCATGGCGGCGCTCGACCGGCTCTCCAGCCTCATGGACGCGGCGCCGGAGGGCGGGGGCGAGGCCGAAGACGTGCCCGTGGGCCCCATTGAACTGGAAAACGTCACGTTCACCTATCCCGACGCCGAGGAGCCCGCGCTCGACGACCTGTCGCTCCGCGTGGAGCCCGGCCAGACGGCCGCCCTCGTCGGCTCGTCCGGAGCGGGCAAGAGTACGACGACAAACCTCATTGGGCGCTTCTGGGACCCACAAGAGGGGCGTGTCACCATCGACGGGGTGGACCTGCGCACCTTCGACCTGGAGGCGCTTCGGCAGCGGATTGCCCTGGTGCCGCAGGCCCCGACGCTCTTCTCCGGCACCGTGGCGGGAAACATCCGGTACGCCGATCCCGACGCGTCCGACGACGCGGTGCGACGGGCCGGCGAGATGGCCAACGCCCACGGCTTCATCCAGCGCCTGCCCAACGGCTACGAGACGCAGATTGGCGAGCGGGGCGTGCGCCTCTCCGGCGGGCAGAAGCAGCGGGTGGCCATCGCCCGTGCCATCCTCAAGGACGCGCAGGTGCTTCTGCTCGACGAGGCCACGTCCGACCTCGACAGCGAGTCGGAGGCGGTCATTCAGGACGCGCTCGACGGCCTCTTTGCCCGGGGCGATCGGCTTACGTCCATCGTCATTGCCCACCGGCTCAGCACCATCAAGGACGCGGACACGATCTTCGTGCTGGAGGATGGGCAACTGGTGGAGTCTGGGTCGCACGAGGAACTGCTGGCGCGAGAGGGACGCTACGCCGAACTCCAAGCGCTGCAGCACCGGGACGAGGAGGCGCCCATCCGGGCCGACACCGGATCGCGGCTTACGGTTCCCGGCGAGGAGGTCCAGGAACCATAGAGACGAGTGTGCACAGGGACCCGGCCGACGTCCCGATGGGGGGTGGGGACGCGCACGAAAGAGTCCCCGCATGTTTCGGTAGCGGGCAACCAATGGCGAAACGGAGTGCCCATCGAAGCGTTTTCGGGAATGCTCCAGGCTTTTTTAGCCTTTTTATGCGTCATTGCGTTTTCAAACCTCTTTGTTGTTCGTGATCGACCATTGGTTGTCGTCTCGGTCTGTTCTCGTTCTGCTGATGGGTCTCGTCTTAGGGCTGGGACCCGCCACCGGCGTGCAGCCGGCCCCCGCACAGACACGCACCGCCGACCAGCGAACGCCGTGCGAGGGCGGAGAGGCCGACCAGTATCCCTGCAAGAACGTCGACTTGTTGTCCCACCTCTCGCTCGATGCGCTTGGCGGAGGATTTTCAACCGAACTGAACGATATCTGGGGCTGGACCGATCCACAGACCGGGGACGAATACGCGATCGTCGGACGCACGGACGGCACGGCCTTCGTCGACGTGAGCGACCCGACCAATCCCGTCTATCTCGGCGAGCTTCTGTCCCACTCCGGATCGAGCACGTGGCGCGACGTAAAAGTGTATGACAACCACGCGTACATCGTCAGTGAGGCCGGCGGCCACGGCCTGCAGGTGTTTGACCTGACCCAGCTCCGGTCCGTCGACGATCCGCCGGCCACCTTCGAGGAGACGGCGCACTACGACCGCTTTTCGACCGCCCACAACGTCGCCGTGAATCCGGAGAGTGGCTATGCGTACGTGGTGGGACTTGGCGGCGGACAGGACGTCCCTGATTCTGCGGACTGCGGGGCCGGGCTCCACATTGTTGACATCAGCACCCCCGATCAACCCGAATTTGCGGGATGTCACCTCGATCAATCGACGGGCGGGCAGGTCGCCCCTGGGTATACCCACGACACGCAGTGTGTGATGTATGAGGGGCCCGATACCGACTACCAGGACCGCGAGGTTTGCTTCAACGCGAACGAGAGCCAGCTGAACATCGCCGACGTCACCGAGAAGGACGCGCCGGAGACGATTGCCAACGCCACGTATCCCTTGACTGGATATGCTCATCAGGCCTGGCTGACGGAGGATCAAGAATACCTTCTCGTCGACGATGAAACGGACGAACAGTCCTTCTCCACGATCGGCAAAACCCGTACGCTCGTCTTCGACGTGTCCGACCTGGATAATCCCGAGCTCGTGACGCGGTTCTTCGGAGAGACGGAGGCCATCGACCACAACCAGTACGTGAAGGGCCCTTTCTCCTACCAGGCCAACTACGAGAGCGGCCTCCGTATTCTGAACGTCTCCGACCCCGAGAATCCTGTCGAAATCGGCTATTTCGACACGTACCCATCCGCCAACTCGGCGGCCTTTAATGGGGCGTGGAGCAACTATCCCTTCTTCGACAGTGGAATCGTCATCGTCAGCAGCATTGGGGAAGGGCTGTTCGTGCTCGACCCTACAGTTCCTTCCTTTACGGCGCCGACTGAGGTATCCACCGAAGAGATAGAAAACGGACAGGCGGTCCGTCTCCAGTGGCGGACGTCGGCGACGTCCAAGAGCTCGTCATCTGCCCGGGGCGACGCCGCTGCGTCCAGTGCGCCCCGGCATCACATCTATCGGAGCACGACCCCGATTGACTCGGCCGCCGGCCCCGCCGCCCGCACGCCCCTCGACAGCGTATCGAGCAGCTCGTTTTCGTACACCGACACGACCGTCACACGGGGTGAAACCTACCATTACCGGGTGACAGCTGTCGATTCCTCGGGGACCGAGAGTTCGTTTTCTGCGGGCACCCGCGTCTTCCTGTACCCGGATGCGCTCTCCGTCTCGGTTCGCCGCGCCTTCGATGACGCCGCGACCGCCTCGGACTACCGCCTCGCGGCCCTGCCGGGCCAAGTGGACCGATCGGTTCGCGATGCCGTGAGCGGGGAGGCCGGTGTCCAGTGGCAGGCCTACGCCGACGACGGCTCGGACAGCGACTTCCTCGTCGAGTACGACGGGTCGGACACCTTCACCTTCCGAAAGGGCAACGGCTTCTGGCTGACGGCCACCAGCGAGTGGACCTTCGAGGAGTCGATCCCGACGGTCGAGCTCCGGGGCGACTCCGCCACCGCCATCGGGCTTCGGGAGGGATGGAACGTCATTTCCAACCCGCTGGACAAGGACGTGGACTGGGCAGCTGTGGAGGCGGCGACCGGTGCGGACCTTCAGCCCATCTGGGCGTTTGGCGGATCGTTCGACTCAACGGACACGTTCGCGTCGGCGGCCACCGGCGAGGCCTACTACTTCTTTAACGACACCGACCGGGACTCGCTTGTGATTCCCTACCCGGGCGCGTCGGGCAACCAAGCGGCGCCGAAGGCTGCGTCCGAGGCGCCGCCGATGCTCGCGCTGACGGCAACGCCCGCCGACGGAGGCGGCTCTTCCTCGACGGTGCAGGTGGGCGTGTCGGAGACCCGGCGCGCGCTGGTGGGCCCGCCCGGCCGGTTCGAGGAGACGAGCCTGCGGATTGCGGCCGACGATCCGCAATCTGACCGTGCAGCGTTGCTGATGGCCGAGCGCCGGCCGATGGAGGGGGAGGGAGAAACCTTCCGGCTCCGCCTGCGGAGTCAGGCGGACGGCCCGGTGACCCTCTCCGCCGAGAACCTGGACGCGATTGAAGGCCGATCGCTTGCACTCTTTCATCCGGCCGCAGGAGAGGTGTACGACTTGCAGGGGCGGTCGACCGTTGAGGTGGAGCCGGGGGACGAGAGCGTCCAGTTGAAGGTAGCGATCGGGACCGAGGCGTACGTCAAGAACCAGTCCGAGACGGTTCTGCCGGAACAGGTGCGGCTGGCCTCGTACCCGAACCCCCTCGGGGACCAGGGAACGATTGCGTACACCCTGCCGGAGCCGACAGAGGTCACGCTCCGGATGTACGACGCGCTCGGGCGAACGGTATCGTCCCTTGCTTCGGGACCGAAGAAGGCGGGACGACACACTGTTCGGCCCGAGATGGACGACCTGTCGAGCGGCGTGTACTTTCTCCGGCTGCGAGCCGCAGAGCAGACCGTAACCCGCAAGGTCACCGTTGTGCGCTGATCCGAGGGTCGTCTTCGCACTCGCTGTCGAGATCCAGGGCCGTGTGCGCGGAACGCAATTGGTGCCCCGGTGCCAGTCGTCCGGCCTGGCACGACGATCGGAACAGCGTCCGCTACTGCTCCGCCGGGGACTGGGGCCATCGTCGAAATGGAATTGGAGACCTTGGAGAAGGTCTTCCGGAGGCGTCAGCAGAATCGAGGTCAGTTGGAGAATTCCTTCTCAGCAAGTGGCGAGGGAAGGGGGACGATAGGGCCGGTTTGCACGCGGCCCGTGTCCTTTTGGTGGAGGTTCGTTTCTATTGCTTCGGCCCAACAGGACCGTCGGGGAACACCGACGCGGCGCCGGAACCCGAGGCCGGGGGGGGACCGTTTGCCCGTTCTGCAATCCGGTCGAGAAGGGACCGGCGCGTGGACGCTTCTTCCTGTGTCGTCATTCTGTGCCCAATCGACCTCGTCGCCCTCCGCCCGACTGATACTGCTCCTCGCCATTCTCCCGACAACGCGCCTTGTTCATCCGTGAAGCGCTTTGCTCTCGTCCTTCTCACTGGCGTGTGTCTCTTCTGTCTGGCCGGGCCCGCCGCACAGGCGCAGACCTGGAACACCCTCGAGGGAACGGTGACCGACTCGGTCGACGGGACGCCCATTCCGGGCGCCACGGTCATCGTAAAGGGGACCGACTTTGGCACGGCGACCGACGCAGAGGGCCGGTATTCGCTCCGCCTGCCCACGGGCCCGTACGCGATTCGCGTGTCCTCGGTCGGCTTCCGGACGCGGGTCGACTCGGTGACGGTGTCCGAGGGCGAGCCGGCGCGCCACGACGTGCAACTCACCGCGAGCGTCACCGAGCTCGAGGAGGTCACGGTGACGGAGACGAAGGCCCGGCAGGACGCCGGTGTTCACAAGGTGGAGCCGAAGGACGTTCAGAACCTCCCGACCCCTTTCAAGGACGGGTTCCGGGCGCTGAAGACGGTGCCCGGCGTGGCGACCAACAACGAGCTCTCCCAGCAATACTCCGTGCGGGGCGGGGGCTACAACGAAAACCTCATCTTCATCAACGGCTTCGAGGTCTTTATGCCGTTTCGGGCGCGGCAGGGGGAGCAGGAGGGCCTGGGGCTGCTCAACCCCGATCTTGCCTCGGACATCACGTTCTACACGGGCGGCTTTCCGCCGAAGTACGGCGGCAAGCTCTCCTCGGCCCTCGACGTGCAGTACGCCCAGCCCGAGGATCAGCCGCTCACCGGCTCGGCCTCCGTCTCCACGCTCGACGCGAGCGTGCACGCCCAGTCCTCGGCCCTGGACGGCGACCTGGGGTGGGCGTTCGGGGCCCGGCGGGCCCAGCCCGGCCGCTTCTTCAACACGCAGGACCTGAAGGGCGAGTACAACCCGCGCTTCCAGGACGTGCAGGGCCTGTTGACCTACCGCTTCTCAGATCGCGTCTCCGTGGAGGCCCTCGGCATCTGGGCCGACCACGAATTTCGGCTTGAGCCGAGGGAGCGAACGACCTACTTCGGCGTGATCAGCCTGCAGGAGGAGGGGACCACCGACTTCAAGGCCCTGCGGGCCAACTTTAACGGGGCGCGGCGCGACGGGTACACCACCGCGCTTGGGGGCGTGCGCCTCAATACGGACGTTACCGACCGCCTTCGCCTAGAGCATAACCTCGCCTACTTCGGGACGCGGGAGACGGAAAACTTTGACATCACCAGTGAAGGAGAAGTCTGCCAGGTGGATCCCGGTGGAGCCGATTCCCCCGACAACTGCACGCTCCTCGACGTCACGGAGCGCGTGCGCTTCGCCGACAACGCCGTCGAGGTGCAGCGCCTCACGGGTGGGGGACACTACGAGTGGACGCTCGGCCGGCAGGCCTTCAAGGGGGGATGGAGCCTTCGGGACATGCACTTCGACGACCGACTCAACGAAAAGAACGTGATTGAAGGCGAGGATGGAGATGCCGGGACGTTCCGCACAGTCGTCGACAGTCTGCGCGACCGGGCCACCTTCAACGAGCGACAGGCGGGTATCTACCTGCAGGACGCCGTTGACGTACTTCCCGAGCGCGACCGGCTCGTCGTCACCGGGGGCGTGCGGTCGGACTACTACTCGTTCAACGACGAGTGGACCGTGTCCCCGCGCCTGTCGGCCAAGCTCAAATACAACCGCCGTCTGACCCTCACGGGTGCCTGGGGCATCTATCACCAGCAGCCTACCTACCGCGAGCTGCGTGGGACACCGGAGGATTCGCTCGGCATCAATTCCCTCCTTGATCGTGACATCCAGTCCCAGCGGTCGATGCAGTTCGTGCTGGGTGGTGAGTATTTTTTCCCGGACAGTCGCCTCTACCTGCGGGCCGAAGGTTACTACAAGGATCTCGATAACATTATCTCCTACACGATCGAGGACGTGCGCGTCAACTACTCCGGGGAGAACGACGCCACCGGGTACACCTACGGCTTCGATCTGCAGCTGCGGGGCGAGTTCGTGCCGGGCCTCGAAAGCTGGTTCAACTACAGCTACATGGTCGCCCGCGAGCGCTTCAAGGAGCCCTTCCAGGAAGAGGGGTACAACGACCGTGGATCGCTGCCCCGACCCACGGATCAGCGCCACACGTTCTCGGCCTTCGTGCAGGACTACGTGCCCAACGACGACTCGTGGAAGGTGCACCTGCGGCTCCTCTACGGGAGCGGCCTGCCCTACACGACCACCGATCCGGGCCCAAAAAAGGGAGGAGGGGAGATCCGGACTCGCGTGCCCGGTTCGCGCATGCAGGGGCGGCTGCCGGCGTACCGCCGGGTGGACGTCGGGGCCACCAAGGAAATTGAGCTGGCGGAAGAGGGCATCGGTGGGCCGGTGCGCCTCGACCTGACCCTGGAGGTCCTCAATCTCTTCGACATGGACAACACCGTGGCGTACACCTGGACCCAGGACTTCACGCGGGTTCCCAAGCGCCTCACCCCCCGCACCCTCAATGCCCGGCTCCGCCTCACGTTTTGAACTCGTGGTCGCCCACGACGGATGCGCCGTTTACCACCACACTCTCGCTTGATCCGATGCGCTTTGCTCCCCTGCTCGCGCTGATTTTGCTCGTGACCGTTCCGGCCTGTTCGGCGCAGGGCGAGAACGAGGATGCCCCCGGCACCGACGAGCACGCGGACGTGACAGCCGTCGAGACGAGCGGCGACGTGGGCGACTACACGTTCGAGGTGACCGTCGAGAGCCCCGACACCGGCTGCGACCAGTACGCGGACTGGTGGGAGGTGGTCGCGCCCGACGGGAGTGAGCTCATCTACCGCCGCATCCTCGCGCATTCTCACGCCGACGAGCAGCCGTTTACTCGCACCGGCGGGCCCGTTATAATTGAATCTGACTCGACGGTGGTCGTGCGGGCACACATGAACACCGTCGGATACGGCGGGCAGGCCCTGCGCGGAAGCCCGGACAGCGGGTTCAGTGTGGCCGAGCTCCCCGACGACTTTGGGGACGAGATTGACGAAGCTTCCCCCGACTGCGGGTTTTAGCAAACGGACTATCGCCAGCGGGCTATTCCGCGGCCCGGACCGCACGATAGCGATCCGATTTTTTTCATGACTCAGTCCTTCGTCCCCGACGACCAGATCGAGGCCGTTGCCCGCCGCTTCCGTGTGCTCGGCGAACCGGTGCGGCTGGAGCTGCTGAGCGTTCTCCACGAAGAAGGCCAACGGTCGGTCGGTGAGCTCGTGGAGGCCACCGGGCACCGGCAGGCCAACGTGAGCAAGCACCTCGGTCGCATGACGGAAGAAGGCCTCGTGTCCCGGACCCGAGAGGGGGTGCACGTCTACTACGCGCTCGACGACGCGACGCTCTCGGCCCTCTGCCTGCTCGTGGCGACGCAGCTCCGGGAGGAGAACGGCGGGGAGGACTGAACGGGGCCAGTACTCGTAGATACCCCAGGTTGTTGAGGCAAAGCTGTGATGCCGAAAATGACGGCTGACCGCGGACGGTTGACCGCCTCATCCCGTTTCCCCCTCAACAGGTCTGCTTGCGAGAGAGGAAAGCCACACTGCATGACCGGCCGTTTCCCCTCGTAAGATACCAACGTTCAACGTCTTACGCGGAAACGTTTCGCGGGAGCTGTGCTCATTCAGGGCAAGCACTTTCTCCGGTGTCCCGACATTACCGAATGGGTTCTGAGCATTCAGGCGGCCTCGGCCCGGGCCACGTGGCGGAGCACGTCGGCGACGCTGTCGGGGGTGACCGAGATGGTGTCGATGCCGGCCTCCACCAGAAACTCCGCAAAGTCGGGGTGGTCGCTGGGGGCCTGTCCGCAGAGGCCCACCGGCCGGCCGGCGTCGTGGGCCCGGTCGATGAGGGTGGAGATCATGCGGGTCACCGAGGTGTTGCGCTCGTCGAAGAGGTAGGACAGCCGCTCGGCGTCGCGGCCCACGCCCAGGACGAGCTGGGTGAGGTCGTTGGTGCCGATGGAGAACCCGTCGAACCGCTCGGCGAAGGCCTCGGCCTCGATCACGTTCGATGGGATTTCGGCCATCACGTAGACCTCCAGCCCGTTCGCCCCGCTCTCCAGCCCGTTTTCGGCCAGCACGTCGATCACGTGGTCCGCCTCCTCGGGCGTGCGGCAGAAGGGCACCATCACCACGACGTTCGTGAAGCCCATCTCGTCGCGCACCCGCTTGAGGGCCCGGCACTCCAGGGCAAAGCCCTCGCGGTACGCGTCGCTGTAGTAGCGGGACGCCCCGCGCCAGCCGAGCATGGGGTTCTCCTCGTGGGGCTCGAAGCCCTGCCCGCCGATGAGGTCCGCGTATTCGTTGGTCTTGAAGTCGCTGAGGCGGACGATGACGGGGTGCGGGTACTGGGCCGCGGCAATCGTGCCGATGCCCCGCGCGAGGTGATCCACGAAGTACTCGCCCTTGTCGTCGTAGGCCTGCGTGAGCGCGCGGATGCGCTCCCGAGCGGCCTCATCCTCCACCTGATCGAAGTCAACGAGCGCCAGCGGGTGGACCTGGATGACGTTGTTGATGATGTATTCCATGCGGGCGAGGCCCACCCCTTCCGTCGGCAGTTGCCACCAGTCGAGCGCGGCGGCGGGACTGGCGATGTTGAGCATGACCCGCGTGTCGGTGTCGGGGAGGGCGTCGAGGTCCACCTCGTCGGTTTCGTAGTCCAGCTCGCCCGCGTAGATGTCGCCCTCGTTGCCGTCCGTGCAGGAGAGCGTCACCGTCTGGCCGTCGGCGAGCACGTCGGTGGCGTCCCCCGTTCCGATAACGGCGGGGATGCCGAGCTCCCGGCTCACGATCGCGGCGTGGGAGGTGCGCCCGCCCCGGTCCGTAATGATGCCGCCCGCCTTTTCCATGATGGGGCCCCAGTCCGGGTCCGTCATTTCGGTCACCAGGATCTCGCCCTCCTCGAACTGATCGGCCTCATCGGTGCTGTCGAGGACGCGAACCGTGCCCGAAACGATGGCTCGCCCGATGCCGAGGCCACTCGCCAGCCGTTCGCTTTTCTCCTTGAGCTGGTAGGTCTGCAGCACGTTGCCGGCCTGCTGGGACTGAACCGTCTCGGGTCGGGCCTGCACCACGTAGATGT
>CAYULG010000087.1:0-10161 GCA_964445365.1 uncultured Salinivenus sp.
GGATGCGACGCTGCACCGGCTTCAGGCCGTCGCGAATGTCGGGCAGGGCCCGGCTGGTGATGACTGAAAGAGCATAGTTGAGGTACCGCTTGCGCGCGGTCTCGTGAAGCGGAATCGTTTTTTCAACAGGCATTTGCGTCGTTCAATAACGGAGATGATCGGCGCACACATAGTTTACATACACGTCCTCGGAGATACAACCCAGGCGGCGTACGACGGGGTCGCAGGAAGCGATCCGGTAGAACGCGAGCTTTCGGTCCGACCTCGCACAAGCGAAAGAGCGCCGACTATCCCGATACGAATATTCTATTCCGAACTGACGGCCCTCAATGCAGCGGTAATCTCCTGGCGTCGGGCTCACGTTCTACAATCAGATGGAAAAAGCCCACCTCTTTTTCCGGTCCCTTCGAAGATTGCCGGTTCGGTTTTTTTGCCTTACAATAACGGAACTGGCACCCGGGCGTCGTTTCAGTTGGCTGTCGGCACGCGTCAGCGTGCATCAATAGTTGAGGGTGAAGTAGTCTCCCTCCTCGGACTCGTGGAGGTGCAAAAGGTCCGCGCGGGCAAGACGGAGCAGGGTTTGGGAGGCGTGCTCCGGTGGAATGTCGGCAAGCTGGGCGAGCTGCGGCACCGTGATGCGGCCGTAGTCGTCGAGGTAGCGCATCAGGAGCGACTCGGTTTCCCCAAATTCAAAGGTGACACTTCCCTCGGGTCGCTGCTCCTGTAAACGCTGCACGGTGTCATCGCTCGCCTCCACGCTCCGCTCCTCCACCCGCACGTACACCGGCCCCTGCCCATTCACCGACGGGTCGGACACGAGAAAGTGCGGCTTGTCGCTGCTTTCCGGCACGGTCACGACGATCACATCCTGCCGGTCCCCCACCACGATGCGCTCCGTGTCGTACTCGACCGGGGGGGAGCAGTGGCTCTCGGTTGCCTGCCGCAGGAGAAAGGTCTGCTCGGAGACGTTCTCGAACCCCTCGATGGTGCCGTCGTCACTCACCCCGAGGACGATGCGCCCGCCGTTGGTGTTGGCAAACGCCAGGATCTCCTTCGCGATCCGCTCCGAACGAGGCACGCGTCGCTTGAACTCCAGACTGATCCCCTCTCCCAGGTCCACGAGTTGTTCCAGTTCACGAGGGGTCATGGCGTCGAGTGCGTAAATGGGACAACTCCGGAGGCGAGGCGCCCCCGGACGCCGAACTGTATTGTACGGGACAGCGGCCACGGGCTGTGGCCTCTGCGTTGGACGTGAGGCAGCTACATGAAGACATCAGACCGACCCGAATCGGTCCCGGAGCGATGCCCCTCGGTCACAAAAATCGCGGGGGGATCGGCCCCGGGTCGGTCAGGACGACGCAGAGACTGTTTTGGTTTTTGAGCGTCTTGAAATCGAACGCCGTTCGGGTCGGCCCGGGTGCTCACGACTCCGTCAGAACGGGACGTGATCGAACAGGAGTCGCCGGTCTGCAATCGTCACGTTCCGCATGGGCCCCATTGTGTGAAATCAAAACGGTCTCTTAGGTCGAAGCCGTCTCCTCCAATTCCGCCGGCAGCCAGTTTTCGCGCTTCGCCGAACGGGTCATGAGCGCTTTCACCACGTCGCGGGGACGCTCCTCGTCGAACAGGACCGAATAGACGGCCTCCGTGATGGGCATTTCGATCTCGTAGCGCTGCGCGAGATCGTAGATCGAGTCCGTCGTCCGAACGCCCTCGGCCACCATGTCCATCTCATCGCGAATCTCGGCCAGCGTTTTCCCCTTTCCAATTTGCTCGCCGAGGTGGCGATTGCGGCTGTGCTCGCTCGTGCAGGTGACGACCAGGTCCCCGATGCCGGCCAATCCCGCAAACGTTCGCGGATGAGCCCCCATGGCCAGGCCAAGCCGTCGGATTTCAGCAAGCCCCCGGGTAATGAGGGCGGCCTTGGCGTTGTCGCCATATCCCACCCCGTCGCTAATGCCGGCGGCGATGGCGAGCACATTCTTGGCCGAGCCGCCAATCTCAACCCCAATCACGTCCGTGTTGACGTACACACGAAGCCCCTTTGTCATGAAGACATCCTGGATTTTCTCGGCGACCGACTCGTCCGGCGCCGCCGCCACAACGGTGGTCGGCTGGCCCTCGGCCACTTCCTCGGCATGACTGGGGCCGTAGAGCACGCCGATTCGCTCGTCCGGCACAGTAGGAAGCACCTCGCCCAAAACCTCGGACATCGTCATTCGCGAGTCGTTTTCGATGCCCTTGGCCAAGGACACGAGCACCTCCTGATGTCCGGAATACGGCTGGAGTCGCTGGGCAACGCTCCGAAGATTCTGGGACGGCACGGCCACGGCCCAGATGCCCCCCGCTTCCGCCGCCGTCTCGAGGTCGGACGTAAGACGGACCGACTCGGGGATCCGGAGATCGGGGAGGTAGCGGGGATTGTGCCGAGTGTGACGCATCTGCTTCACTGCCTCCGGGCGGCGCGCCCAGAGCGTCACGTCTCGTCCCGCCGACGCGAGGTGGACGGCCAGGGCCGTTCCCCAGCTGCCGGCGCCAAAAAGGGTAATCGGGGGGGGCATGTGAGATCTGAAGGCGAATCAGGAGACGGGGCTCGGAGAACGCGGTCGGTACGGGCTAGATTTCCCCGCGCCCCAGCATGCCCTGGGCCGGGGAGAAGGAGCCGACCTTGTTTTCGTTGCCCTGCAGGAGCCGCTTAATGTTGGACTGGTGGGCCACGACGATGGCCAGAGCGATAATCATTCCGAAAATCAGCAGACTCGGATGATGGTCAATCCCAAACCCGTACGTTCGGATGGCGACGATGGTGGGAAAGGCAATGGCCGCCGTCATCGACGCGAGGGACACGTAGCGAGTAGAGAAGACGATGACACCGAACACGCCGAGCGTGAAGAGCGTCGCCAGAGGTGCAAGAGCAAAGAGAATACCGGCCGCCGTGTTCACGCCTTTCCCCCCTTTAAACCGCGCAAAGATGGGAAACATGTGGCCCAGGATCGCAATGAACCCGGCGAACAGCCCGATAATCGCCTCTGTCTCCCAGCCGAAGAGCCCGAGGGCCGGGAGCGGGTCGATTCGAATGTATTCGGCCACCACGCCGGCCGCCAAGTACCCTTTCCCCATGTCGACGACGGTGGCGAGCACGCCCGCCGGCCACCCAACGACGCGGAAGGCGTTCGTCGCTCCCGCATTCTTACTTCCGTAGTTGCGAATGTCCACCCCGTAAAGTCCCTTGCTTGACCAGAGGGCCCCCGGAATCGAGCCGAGGAAGTAGCTGATGAGGACGATCAGAAAGAGGGTCAGCATGACTACAGCGTGACGTTTGGCAAAAGCCCCTGCGAGTAATTCCTACGATGGGGTTCTACCTGGAAAATCCCTAAAAATGTTCCCCCCTGAGTCGTTCTATAACCCCTGGAAGCGGCCGATCGCAGCGCCTCGACAACTCGCCTTCTTAAGCTTCACCTCTCCCTTCTGGCGTGACTGCCGCAGAAGAAAGTCCGTTGCCTCAAGGCAAACCCATCACCGAGGGATCATCACGCTATTCTGTCGACTCGGCCACCCGTCCAATCACCACGGGCTCCTCGCCCCCGTCCCGGAGCACCCGACGTGCCTTGTCGGCCTCATCCGGTCGGACCACCGCCACCAACCCCACGCCGAGGTTGAACGTCTGCCGCATGTCAGCCTCCGGCACGTCCCCCAATCGCTGGATGAGGCGAAAGAGCGGTGGTCGGTCCCACGATTCGTAGTCTACCGCGGCCACGCACTCGGCGGGCATCACGCGGGAAAGGTTGCCCGGTAGTCCCCCGCCGGTGACGTGGACGAGGCCCCGGGCAAGATCGGCCTGCACGAGGGCCTGCACGGCCTTCAGGTACGACCGGTGCACGCGAAGCAGCGCCTCCCCGACCGTCTCGCCCCCCAGTGCATCGGGCATATCGCCCACGTCGTAGCGGTCGAACAGGACCGTGCGGGCAAGGGTGTACCCATTCGTGTGGATGCCGGTCGAGGGCAGGCCCAGCAGGACGTCATCCGGTTCTACATCCTTTCCATTCACGATCTCGGGTTTGTCGACCACACCGACGATGCTACCCACAAGATCGACGTCGCCGTCGGCGTATACGTCGGGCATTTCGGCCATCTCGCCGCCGACGAGGGCACAGTCGTTGTCCTTACAGGCCGTGGCGAAGCCGCGCACCACATCCTCCGCGACGCCCGGCTCCAGCGTGCCGGTGCCCACATAGTCCAGGAAGTAGAGGGGCTGCGCCCCACAGACGGCAACGTCGTTCACACAGTGGTTCACCAAATCCTGCCCTACTGTGTCGTACCGTCCGGCGCGGGCCGCCACTTTCACCTTTGTGCCCACCCCGTCAATGGACGAGACGAGCACCGGCTGGGACAGATTGCCCACGTCGAGCTCAAAAAACGACCCGAAGGCCCCAATGTCGGACAGGACACCCGGCGTGAAGGTCTCCTGGACCATCGGCCGAATCCGATCGACAGCCTCCTCCCCGGCTTCCACGTCCACACCGGCGTCCTTGTAGGTGGTCATGATCGAGCAAAGAAGTCGTTGGTAGAATTGGCGCGTGGGCAGTTCGAAGGCGCACACCCGGTGTCGCAGCGCCCCCTTCTGCCAGCAACATACAAAGGCGCTTCCCCGCACGCCAATCGGTCTGTAGGGCTCGTAGCCTTCTCGCAAAAGCAGGTGCGGAGGGGCCCTTCGGCGGCCGGGTCTACGCACTTGCACACGACCTCTCTTTCAGAACAGCAGCAGCCAGAAGGTCGAGTCGCTCCTGCTGGCGAAGGCTGGTCCAGCCGAGAACACACATTCGGTCCAGAGAAACCGCTTGGTCTCCTCCGCCCAACAGCGACCCAGCCGACTGGGCCAAAGCAGGCTGAGCCGATTCTCAGCGGAGAACAGACCCCCGCCCCCTATAATATCCCGTGCTGGATTCTCAGCGGTGAGGTTTTGCTCGGACTCAGTGACCGCACTGATCTTCCATTGCCTACGGCAGGGTCCTCGTGCCAAGTGGATAACACTCACCGTCCCTCAGATCCCAGCCCCGAGCGGCGTCGCCTCCCGAAACCCGAATCCTCGCAGCAGATCATTTCTATACCAGGCGACCTGATCCAGATCCTGAGAGGCCCCTACGATATCTGGAACGCCGTTGCCATCGAGGTCGGCGGCGTCCACGGACCACGCCTGCGCGAGGTCTCCCGCCACAACGCTCTTGCTGGCAAAGAGCCCGGCCGTACTTCGGATGAACGAGATCTCTCCGTCCGTCGCCGCAACCCGGGAGGTCGAAAGGATATCCTGATCTCCATCGTCATCCAGGTCTACGGTGGAGACTTCTTCCACGCCGTCCATTTCCGAGGAAATCACCTTCATTCCAGAGAATGTAGCGTCGTCGTTCTCGGCCCAGGCCACCTGCCCACGGGTTAACTCATCGAAGGCTGCGAGGATGTCTTCATCTCCATCCCCGTCCAGGTCAGACACGTGAACGGCCGTGGCCCCCCGTCGGTCACTCGTGATCACGTTCTGATTGGAGAACCCAGCCTCAATGTTGCGGTGCCAAGCGATTTTGCTTCCCCCGCCTCGGACACTCGAGGCGTACACCACGTCCGGGTCTTCATCCCCATCTAGGTCTGCAGCGTACACCGACTGGGCACCCTCCCCCTCCTTCGAAATAATCATTTGCTCCGAAAAGGACCCGGTGCCGTCGTTAGCGTACCAGGCAACCTTTCCATCCAGTTCAGACGCCGAAAGCACGTCCGGCGACCCATCCCCATTCAGGTCCGCCACGTAGACGGACACGGCGCCGGCCGCATTCGTCGTGATCACCTTCTGGTCGTCGGAAAAGGTACCGTCGCCCTGGTTTTCATACCAGACCACCGTGTTTGCGGAACCGAACGCGCCGAGAATGTCGAGGTCCCCATCTTCATCAAGGTCAGCGATGTGAAGGTCCTGAGCCCCCACCCCCCCGATCGTAATAACCCGTTTGTCGGGGAAATAGCCGCTGCCGTCGTTCGGGTACCAGGCAATCTCCCCATCTCCGGTGGACGCCGAAATCACGTCAGGCGCGCCGTTCCCATTAAGATCCGCAATCTCAACAGAAGACGCTCCATTCTTGATGGGAGGGGAATCGCCCGGTGTCGTGGATATCGACCCGTTTCCCATCATTCCCATACCCACAGCAAAGGAAAAAACGACTGAAGCCAACAACCGCACGGAGAGATACATGGTCGTAGTTTCGAATTGGTGTAAGAGAAAACAAAGAACCGCAGGCCCAACACGATATTCGTACCGCCCGCAGAATGCTGTAGCACTCTCCAGGTGTCTCTATGACCCCGCGGCATGTGCAAGATCCTGAGTCGGGATTCACCCTAAAGCCACCGCCGACGGTGGACGACAATTCTCGAATGAAACGGAGTCAGAAGGCGTCTGGCGAACGTTCCGCTGCCCGAAACACCGCGAATCTTATCCAAAGTGGTCCCTGCACCGGCCGGACAATCCCGACAGTCGTCGGTGCTCATTCGAGCTCCATGTGCAATTTTTCTCGACTGCAGCTCGGCTACACATCAATCCACCAAACAGCTCCTCCGCTTGCGTAAGCGCTTCCAAGAAGAATCGGAATGCACTCGGGGAGATTCATTCCGCTGCACGATGCGTCGGAACGACCGGAACGTATGCGCAATCGCGGTCACATCCCCATCTCCGAATTTTCTGCCGTTCAGCAAGCGTGCTCACTTTGTATATCGTAATTTTCACATTCAACATACGGCAAACTTGAAGTGCATTTCAAACTGAGGCCCTGGCATCCGGGGCGATCGCATGTTAGAGCGTTGATCGGAGGCTGGAGGCTCAGTTGCCTTCCGATGATTCGATTCTGCCGGGAATGAGTGGGAGAATGGGGGAGACGGAGAGTGGGGAAGAACGCTTTTCGTCTGCAAGTAGCGGTGTTGAGCAGCCGGACTAAGATGCAATCGCCTTGCCCTGGCATCTCAGGACAATCGCATCTCAGACTCTAAACCGTACATGTGGGGGGTTGGAGGCCAAGTTGCTTCTGTTTCGAAATGTTGCCGGGAGGGCATGAAAGACTTGGGCGCACTCTGGAAGCCCCTTTTCCTCGAGTTCTGAAGGCTCCTCGGTTAACGCCGGGAGAGCAGGGGGCACACCCAATGCCTCTACGCCGGCCCGAGGCCCCAACATTTGAAAACTGCGATGCGATTACGGTAGGCCGGCTTGCCCTTCCAGGAAGGCGTGGGGCAGGAAGGCGTGGGGAATGAGACTCCCAATGTACACGATCAGTGCCATTCATTGACCTAAACGCCAAAAGACGGCCCTTCACATGGTAGACTGGGCGTACCGCTTCTCATGACACGGATTCTACGTAGAGATGTCCGACTGCCAGAGCCCCTTTACCAAAGCGGAACTTCCGGTCTCAGGTTACAACAAACCACTGTATGGTAACGGGTTCGAAGCAACGATATGCCATAGGCCGAGGGCCATACAGTCGAGATATAACCTAAAGCCCCGTACGGCCGAAGAGAGTTCGCATGTAAACCTGTGCACGGCGGAAGCTCCCAAGATCCAGAGGCGAACGCCAGAGATCATAGTCGCGTCGGTCCAGCTCCTTCAGTAATGCTCTCGCGCCCATCCAGTACCATTTCAGGGCATATCCCTGTCGAAAGGGCAGGTCGTTAATCAGCGATCGGCCCTGCACCAACGCATCTCGGATTCGCACGCTGTGCTTCCAGAGCAGGCGACGCACCGACTCGTCCACGGTCCCCGCTCGCAGTTGCTTCACGGTGACGCCCGCCTGCCGACAATCCTCGAGCGGAAGGAAGAGACGATCATGCTTCACGTCTCGGGGGAGCGCCACGAGTCGACCAAGATGAAAAAAACCCCGCGCAAGCTCGTCGGCTGCCCGGAGTTGCGTAGAATAATCAGCACCGGCTAAGCCGGCGAGGAGACGCCCGTGCGGGACCGCCCAGACGCGAACAAAATCCTTCAGGGCATTGGCGGTCTCAAACTGCGTCTCGCGGTAGAGGGCCCGGGCCCCCGTCACCTGCGCCCCTAGCAGCGCCCGGTCCAGGCCGTGCTCCTCACAGGCCGCGTACGCGTCGGCCCACACCTCCTCGCGGAGAAGGCGCATTGGCTCGCCGGCCTCGGCGCGGGCCCGCTCGGCCTCAAAAAGTCCCTCGACGCCCACCTGCCCCCCATGGTCCCGAACCGGGCTCGGCTCGGCAAGGGCGGAGTGCCACGCCCATAGCGCATGGGCAGCGGGCCGGAGACGCGACGACCAGTCGTCGTAAAAGGGGCGTGGCAAATGAGAGCTCCCGTCGTCACGCATCTCCCGGGTAGATGGATCGATCAAGAAAGGGGGTGAACATAGGAAAGGGGAAGCCGACGACGATCGGCTTCCCCTTCGTAGCGCGTTCCAGATGCCGGACGAGGTTACACCGTCACGTCCGCAAACTCCTGCTTCACCACGCTGATCTGACTGCCGTCGAGCACCATCTTGATCTCACGTTCGGAGAGGTCGTGCTCCACGACGTAGGTTTCGTCCTTATCTGCATTTGTGACCTCCACGTCCGTCCCCGACTGGATTTGATCACGCAGGTTGCGCAACTGGAGCGTATCTCCCTGCTCAATGCTGTCGTAGGACTCGTCGTCTTTGAACAAGAGCGGCAGGATGCCGAAGTTCGCCAGGTTCTGCCGGTGAATTCGGGCGTAGCTCTTGGCGATCTTGACACGGGTCCCGAGCCATCGGGGCGCAATGGCCGCATGCTCACGGCTGGAGCCCTGTCCGTAATTCGTCCCCCCAACCACAGCAAAGCCGTTATCCTGGTACTCCAAGGCGCGCTCGAAGAAGCTCTCATCAACCTGCGTGAAGACAAACTCCGAAATCTTCGGGATATTAGAGCGGTACGGAAGAATGTCCGATCCGGCCGGCATGATCTCATCGGTCGAGATGTCGTCGCCCACCTTTAGCAGCACCGGAATGTCGAACGAATCGCGCAGCTCTTCAAAGTCGGGCAGCGAGATCACGTTCGGTCCCTTGTCCAGCTCCATGCCCTTCGCTTCCTCTTCGGGGACCGGCTCCACGAGCTGGTCGGTGTTCACAATGATGTCGTCCGGCTCCTGGGCATCCGGATACTCCATGTCGTAGAGGTCCGCGAGATCCCGTGGATCGGTAATTTCGCCGGTCAACGCCGAGGCAGCGGCGGTCTCCGGGCTCACGAGGTACACCGCGTCTTCTTTCGTGCCGGAGCGGCCCGGGAAGTTGCGCGGCACCGTGCGCACCGAAATCTGACCGGTCGCCGGGGCCTGACCCATGCCAATGCAGCCGTTGCAGCCGGCCTGGTGGATGCGGGCACCGGCGCGGGTGAGCATCTGGAGGTGGCCCGTGTTCATCAGATTCTCCAGGATCTGCCGCGACGTCGGGTTCACGTCGAACGAGACGCGGTCATCGACCTGATAGCCATCCACGATCTCGGCGGCGCTGGCAAAGTCGCGGAAGCCGGGGTTCGCGGAGGAGCCAACGTAGCTCTGATAAATCTCTTGTCCTTCAACCTCACGGACCGGCACCACGTTGCCCGGACTGCTGGGCTTCGCAATCTTCGGCTCCAGCTCCGAGAGGTTGATGGTCTCGTGCTCGTCGTAGGTCGCGTCGTCGTCGGCCTTGATTTCGCGGAAGGCCTCTTCCCGCCCCTGTCGCTCCAAGAAGCGACGCACCTCCTGGTCAGACGGAAAGACGGTGCTGGTAGCGCCCAGCTCCGTGCCCATGTTGGCGATAACGTGGCGGTCCATGCAACTAAGACTGTCGAGGCCTGGGCCGTAGTACTCGATAATCTGGCCCACGCCGCCGTCCACGTCGTGGCGCTCCAGCATCGTGAGAATCACGTCCTTCGCGCTCACCCAGTCGGGCAACTCTCCGGTCAGCTCTACGCCCCACACTTCCGGCCTGTTGATGGTGTACGGCTTGCCTGCCATCGCCATGGCCACGTCGAGCCCCCCGGCGCCAATGGCGAGCATGCCAATGGCACCCGCCGCGGGCGAGTGGCTGTCCGAACCGATGAGCGTTTTGCCCGGCTCGCCGAACCGCTCCTGATGCACCGGGTGGCTCACGCCGTTGCCCGGGCGGCTGTACCACACGCCATACTTCT
>CAYULG010000088.1:0-10071 GCA_964445365.1 uncultured Salinivenus sp.
GAAATGATAGAAGCGAAACTACAGACTCGAAAGGAGTTCACATCTAATTTTTTAGTTCTACACATTGGCGCGGCCGTGCCCCCCTCGCACGGCCGCTACTGAAGCTGTTCTCGATCTCCCGCCTGCTGTGAAACTTGGAGCGGGCTGAGGAGGCAGCACGCCGCAGACGTACCACGAGTTCGGGAGGGTAGCTCAGGAGCAGGGATTTCAAGAGAAGACGCGGATCTTCGAGCCCTACGGGGACGAGCGCCGGGCAAGCCGTTCCGGAGCTGGACCGCGCGGCGTACGTCGACCTGGACACGGCGGCGGAGACGATCGTGGACGGGCAGCGCTCGTTCCTCGACCGGCTGCGCGAGGCCGTGGGAGACGCGGGCCCCGACGCGTAATGAGATTGGCGGACCTACCTCGCCGGGGCGCCCGGGACGGCAGGGGGGGAGGGCAGCAGAGAAGCGGGGGGACGTTGGGGCTCCGAGGCGGTGCGCCGGTCCGCCGGGGACGACGGTCTATCCAATTCGGGGGAAGGCCGGTCGGCCCGGCGCAGCACGATCAGGGCGCCGTAGGCCGGGCCCTCCACCACGCGCGGCGCGAAGCGCTCGACGCGCCACCCCTCCGCCCGTCGGGTCCGGAGAAACGCGGTCAGGTCAGCCCGGGAGCCGTGCTCCGGCCCCCAGACGAGGACGGTCGTCGTGGAGGCGGACGGGGATTCCGGTTTGGCGGCAGGGGGGGACGCAGGGCGGGGCGAGGACATGGGTAGGGGGCGGGCTCAACGAGGAAATCGCGGAAGGGCTTCCATGCGTTGAGCGGGCGGGCCAAGCGATACAGTCCGGTTTGTAGCCGTCCCGAGCTCGTTATCCCGGAACCGAGAAACACTCCCGACCGGACCGCTGCGGGTCGGCAGACCATTCCTCCGCCAACCAGCTTCTGACGCGAGAGAACGGGCCTGGAGTGGATAGTTATACCGTTTCCAGTTCGAAATGTCCGCTCGCGAAAGAAGGATGCCTACCTGGATGACTGGATTTTCCTCCTCATAACGTTCTAACGCTCAACGTTGTACGTTGGAACCGTTCGGCAGAGATCCACTCATTCAGGCGAGCACCTTCTCCAGCATCCCGACATTATCGAACGAATTCCGTATCACGTTTCACTCCTCACGCTTCACGAACCGTAGAGAACGCGCGAGTGCCGCCACCGGGAGAATGGACGCGGTCGCAGGGACCGAGAGGGAACGATCAGAAGCCCGGCGAGAAGCGAACGCCCCACGACCACGTCTTATCGCGACGCTGGAAGGGGCGGGCGAGGTACGTCTCCACCAGGAAGCGGCCCAGCACGTTGAACCGGGCGGTAACGCCGGTGCTCACGACGGGAATGTTCGTGGCCGAACTCTGGGTCTCGAAGCGAAAATCCGGCGCCGCGTCCTCCGTCCAGGTGACGCCCGCGTCGGCAAAGGCGCCGAGCGTCGTCGGCACGTAGGGCAGCGGGATGAGGGCCAGGCGTTCGGGCCCGAGGAGGGGCACGCGCAGTTCGACGCGCCCCACGAGCGAGCGGGTGCCGAAGAGGCGATCGATCTCGGCGCACTGCGAGCGGGCGGGGGTTCCCGCTACCTCCGTACACCCCCCGTTCTCGCGGATGCCCGCCGAAATGTCCCGCACATTGTAGCCCCGCACGAAGCCCTGACGGTAGGGCTCGCCGATGTACTCGTTGCCGACGCCAAACTCGTCGTCGAACGAGGCCCCGTAGTTGCCTACGTGCAGGCCCTGCAGGGCGAGCGTGAACGGCTTCTTGTAGAGGTAGCGGCGCACGTCGGCGCGGGCCGTCACGAAGTTTTGCACGCCGGCCGTGGGCGTCACGCCCAGCCGCCAGCGGCCGCCCCGAATCGGGCCCGTGAGGGCACTCACCGAAAAGTCGCGTACGTAGGCCGCCCCCGCGGTAGCGAGATACTTCGGATCTTGGGCCTCAGGGAGGCCAAGGTCGTCGAGAGAGGGGTCCTGCTGGAGGCCGGCGGACTGGACGTTTACACCGAAGCCGTAGCGCGTGGCACCGGCCGTGAACTCGAATCGCCGCGTGGGATCCAGAGGATACGAGAGAAGGCCATTAGCTGAGGTGATGTACGCTCGGCGGACGACGCTCACCGCCGAGGTGGGGTTCAGCCGAAAGCTGTTCGCCCGAAAGATGACGGGCCGATGGCTCAGCGCGCCGCCCCAGTTGAGCTGCCCGCGCCGGTTGACGTAGGAGACGCCGCCGCCAATGTCACGGAGGGTGCCGCGTGCCTGCACGCTTACGGTGAGGGTCCGGTGCCCCAGCATGTCGCCGAACCGAAAGCCAATGCCTCCGCCCGCTCGGTTGCCGAATCGGCCGCCGACCGACACGCCGACCCCCGACGATGCGATGCCTTCCAGCGAGAGGGACGAATCGAGGTCTTCGACGGCGGTGTCCGCCGGGGCGGGGGGCAGGCCCGTCGCGGGATCGTTGAGGCGCGAGGCGACGATGCTCTCTTCGCTCGGGGAGGCCGGCGGGAGCACCCCGGCGTCCGCGTACCCCGATTCGCCCGTCGCCGGGGCGTCCGCGTCTGTGGTGTCGCCCTCCGTCGTGTCCGGAGCGGGCGGCACGGCGGGCGCCGCCGGCTGGGATCCGGCATCCGCCACCAACGTGCCGGTGGTCGAGTCGGGGGCGAGGCGGACGCCGGTGTAGCGGTCGTCGCCGAAGACGGACAGCATCATCTCCCCGTTTTGCCGCGCCACGGACATGGCGGGGGAGAGCGCCGTGATGCCGCTCACCCCCGTCTTGAGGTGCGTCACCCGGCGGCGCTCGCCGGAGGCTCGCTCCAGGCGGTACACGTCCTTGAAGCCGTCCTGGTCGCTGATGAAGTAGAGGCTGCGCCCGTCCGGCGAGAACTGCGGGTTGTGGTGCAGCGCGTCGCCGAAGGGGTCACGCACGGTGATCTCACCGCTCGCGACGTCGACGAGGCCCAGGTCCATGTGCTTGGACGCGGTGAGCTGGTCGAGGTCCGTTTCCGCGCGGTCGGTGGTGAAGGCGAGGGTTTCACCGTCCGGCGACCAGGTCGGCTGGAGGTCGGCGTAGCGGTCATCGGTAAGCTGCCGCACCTGTCGGCTCTCCAGGTCGAGGACGTAGAGGTCGCTCACGCCTCCGTCGGTCCCGGAGAAGGCGAGACGGTCGCCCCCGGGCGACCACGCGGGATTGGTGAGGGCGTTGACGCCCTTCACCTTGAAGCTGCGCTCGATCTCCTCGGTCTGTACGTTCCAGATCGTGATCTGATTGTCCCCCTCCGCCGACGTCACGAACGCGAGCCGACGCCCGTCCGGCGACCACGTCCCGGCCGAGCTGATAAAGCGAAGCGCGTTGAAGTGGCCCGTGGTGCCGGACCGTTCGAGTTCGGCGATTACCTCGCCCGTTTCGGCGTCGGCCACGAACAGGTTGAACTGGAAGAGGTCGCGCTCCGAGATGAAGGCGACGTAGCGGCCGTCGGGGCTGAGGGTGGGAGCCACATTCGTGCGGCCTGCGTCCATCTCGGGCGAGAGCACCGTTTCCCCCAGGGAGTCGGGCGCGGTGCGGTCCGCCATGAGCGGGCGGTAGGCCTCGCGGGTGGCCGCCGCCCACTCGCGGGTTAGGGAGTCCGCCGAGACCCCAAACAGCCGGGGATACGCCTTTTTTAGCCCGCTGCTGCCGCCGGTTTTGAACAAGTCGGTAACGGCCTGGTCGCCGTACTTCCCGGCAACGTAGGAGAGATAGGCGTGGCCGTAGCGGTACGGAAAGTATTCGCGAGGATTGGCCAGGTCGTCGAAGGCGGGCATGTCGTCCCGGCGCACGGCGTCGCGCATCCACATGGCCGTGTGGCTGCTGCGGCGCCCCACCGACAGGTACTCGGCCATCCCTTCCACAAGCCACAGCGGCAGGTTGCGCAGCTGGATCTGAGAATTCTCGTCGTTCAGGGCGAGGTCGAACTGAAAGGAGTGGACGAGCTCGTGGCCCAGAACGTGATCCGTCTCCCCGTACGAGGTGGCGAGGGGCATGACGACCCGTTCGCGGAGCGGCTCCGTGAGCCCGCCGGTGCCCTGGCTCGGCTGCCGCTGCGCGACGTTCGTCTGCTGAAAGTCCGCGTCGTTGGCGTAGAAGAGGATCGGCTTCTTTTCGTCGAAGCTGTGCAGGAAGACCTGGGTGTGGCGGTCGTACCAGCGCTCGGCCATGCGGGCGGCGTCGCGCACCGCCGCCTCCTCTTCGGGGTAGAAGTGGAAGACGAAGTGTTCGGTCTCCAGGGTCTTGAAGTCGAAGACCTCGTACTGCACCCGATTTTGGCCGAAGTACTGAGCATCGGCCGATGGGACGAACAGCAAAATCGTCAAGACAAACGAGAGCGCGAAGGCAGCCGGAAACCGGTAGCGCATGGCATGGGCGAGCGGCTGATTCTACAGAAAATATGCGGGCAGTTGCTTCCGGTACGGCCCGCCTCGGGAGGTACACACGATTCAGCGGATGTCCCGGTCCGAATATTTTCCGGGCTCGCACAGCATTGTTCCTGTGCGACGGGCTTGGGGAAAGTTACGAGGAAGCCCGAGGAGTCGAACGGGAGCCGTGTGACAATCTGGAAAGAGCAGCAGCTCAGGGAGCGGGCAGCACGTCGTCGGCGTCCACGACCTGCACGCCCATCATCTGCTGCAGGTAGGCGTCAAAGAATGGCTTGTGCGACCCCCCGACGATGACGAGGACGGTCCCACCTGAGTGCTGGGACACCACCCGTTGAATGTGACCGGCCATGTGGAGGTTACGCGTTTCCCAGAGTGCGAGCCACTGGCGGCCCACTTTGTCGGGAAGGTCCACGTCGAGCATGGTGCGCCACTGCAGGTCGACGTCAGCGCGGGCCCGCCGTTCACTGTTGTCGAAGCGATACAGGGGAAGGAGGGATCCGTGCTCAAGCCCGGTGTCCATCAGTGAGTCTGACCGACGGGGCACCGGATGCGTGTCGAAGAGGGTGCTCATCGAGTCGCCGATAGCCTTCATAAGTCGCGGGTAGACCGTAAAGGCCCGGTCCTTCTCCGCCTGGTGATCGATGGGGTACAGGCGCTGGTGCCCACGCTCGTGGGCCAGACGCATCGCGATGGAGTAGACCTCGTTCGCGGCGTCCAGGCGGTCGGTCAGGGCCGACGCCACGTTGTCCGAAAGGGTCGTCTGTGTGGTTCGAACCGGTTTTGACAGGTAGGACCACTGGAGGGTGGCACTTGGGAGGCGGTAGGCCGCCGTGAGGCTCTGAACGAGGGCGAGCCGCGCGGTCGAGTCCAGCGTGTCGGCGTCAGACCGGGCCACAGTGAGGAGCGAGTCGGCCCGCTGGTTGGCCTCGCTCCACGACCAGCCGGTGTTCTTCTGCACGCGCTTCCCCTGAGACAGGAATTCCCCGGCAAACCGTTGGGCGACCCGGCCCCAGCGCCCGTTCCACCGCTCCATCGCGGCGGCCTGGCGGCCGGAAACCTTCTCGACGGCGATCGCGTCGGGGCTGAAGTCGTCGAGCGCGGTGATGAGGGGGGCGACCATTGAGGGCTCAAACCGGTCGGCCACCTCGCTGAGGTGGGGAGTTCCTAAGACGAAGACTTCCGTCGCCGCGCTGTCGGGGATGTCCGTGGCGAGCGGGGAAGCATCTGGCTCCTGAGCATGCACGAGGGCCTGCGAAAGGACGAGAAAGAGGACGGCGGGCAGGAGAACGGTTGCCAGTGCACGTCGGACCGACACGGAAGGAACGGCGGGTTGGAGATCAGAAAGCAAGGAGGCAGTTTCGGAAGCCACCGGCCGAGTACAGTGGAGTCCGCCGTCCGCCCAACGTAGGGTCCACCACGTTCAGGGGCGAACGCCGGACCGACGCCGGGCGGCGGTACTGAAAAGCGGGCGGTCCCTCGTCGGTGTTCGCTTCGGAACCGACGAGATCGCCTGCGGCTACGCCAGCACCCCGTTTGTGAGGAGGACGGCGCTCACGAGTGCGATCATCACCTGCGCGCCGGTTAGAAGCAGAGCCGGGCGAAGTTCGTCGGTGTCGAGGGATGGGCGATACATCTCAAAGTCGTCGGTCTTGCGGTCGGTCATGGCTGGGGAGACTGGATTGGGTTCACAGTGCGCGAGTGTCGGGCGCCGGAGCGCCCTCCGTTTTGTCGGTGAGAGGCACGCGCAGCGGCGGGCGCCGTTCGGGGGCGCTCGACGAACCGGCAATTTCGTACGACGAGTAACAGAAGATTCTGTGAAGGCGGCGACGTAGCCGGAGGCCCGGAGACCACAAGCATCCTCCGAGCCGCATTTTCTAAATGAGTTCTGATATTATGGGCTGAACCGAACGGAGGGATGCCGCCCTGATCGTTCTACTACGGGCTCACGCGGGCATCGGGCGAGACGATGACAGCCCCTGATCTGTCGTGATCGAGAAAGAACCTGCCTCCACCGATCTCCTCCGCGTCGTCGTGCAGCGGCTTCTTGGTGTCGACGATGAGTGAGCGTTGGCGTGGACGCAGGCACGAGTCCGCACGAGTGCCGTCGCTCAACGTTCAGTCCGCACCCTTCAACGCAGTACGCGGAGGCAACTCGTAGCGCCCGAAGCAGTTGAGTGTCCGCAGTCGCCGTTCCCCGCCCCGCCCGAGCCGCGCCCATGCTGCGCATCGTGCTCTACGTTCTCGCCGGCCTCCTCGGCCTCGCCGTGATCGGCTACTTCACCGTCGCCGCCCCGATCGCCGACGCCCGCTTCAACCCGAGGCCGGACGCCCCCGCCGAGCCAGTGAGCGACCGCGCGCAGACGGTGCACGACACCTTCGCGGTGGCCGACCTCCACAACGACCTTCTCCTCTGGCCCCGCGACCCGCTGGACCGCTACGACCGCGGCCACTCCGACGTGCCGCGCCTCCGGGACGGCAACGTGGCCCTGCAGGTGTTCGCCGCCGTCACGCAGGTGCCCCGCGGCCGCAGCTACGCCGGGACCGACGCGGACGCGATCGACCAGATCCCGTACCTCGTCGCCGCTCAGCGTTGGCCCGTGCGCACGTGGACGAGCCGCCTGGAGCGGGCCCGCTACCAGGCCCAGAAGCTGCGCCGCGCCGTGGCCCGCGACGAGGCGCTCACCCTCCTTCGCACCCGGGCCGACCTTGACCGCGTCCTCGCCCGCCGGACCGACAATCCCGACGTGCTGGGGGCCCTCCTCGCCGTGGAGGGCCTGCACGCGCTGGAGGGCAACGCCGCGAACGTCGACACGCTCGTGGCGGACGGCTACCGCATGATGAGCCTCACCCACCTCCACGACAACGCCCTCGGCGGATCGAGCACGGGCCTGGAAAAGGGCGGCCTCACCGACTTCGGTGCCGAGGTGGTCGACCGAATGCAGGCGTACGACGTGACTTTCGACCTCGCCCACGCGTCCGAGGCGGTCATCGACGACGTGCTGGCCCGCACCGACGACCCGGTCGTCGCGTCCCACACCGGTGTGCGCGGCACCTGCGACAGTCCGCGCAACCTCAGCGACCGTCACATCCGGGCCATCGCCGAGCGGGGCGGGGTCATCGGGGTGGGGGTGTGGGAGACGGCCGTCTGCGGCGACACCCCGGCGGCCACCGCCCGCGCCATGCGGCACGTCGCCGACCTCGTGGGGCCGGAGCACGTGGCCCTCGGCACGGACTTCGACGGAACCGTGTCGGTGCCCTTCGACGCGGCGGGCCTGCCCCGCCTTACCGAGGCCCTCCTGGGCGCGGGCTTCACGCCGGATGAGGTCGAGCAAATTATGGGCGAGAACGTGGCGCGAGTGCTGCGGCAGACCCTCCCGGCCGCAGAGTAGCCGGCCGGTGTCGGAACAGGCGCGCGCACCATTTTCCGTCGTCTCTATAAATCAAAATAGGCATCCATTCGTCCGGGCACATAGCAGCGTGTATTCGGAAGAAACCAACCGAATGTACCCATGCTGTCTGATGTGACCGCACGGTTCGTTCGTCCCTCCCTTGTTGCCCTTCTCGCTGCCGTCGTACTCATTCTGCCGGTGGGCCCGACGTCCGCGCAGGGCCTCGCGAGCGTCACCGGCACCGTCACCGAGGCCGGCGCGGATGCTCCCCTCACCGGGGCCGAGGTACAGCTCCGGAATGTGAAGACCGGCGCGGTGCCCCGTCGCACCACCACCGACCCCGACGGGACCTATCAGCTCGACCGCATCCGCCCCGGTGCCTACGCCCTCGAGGTGCAGGCGGTCGGGTATAGGGAACGGCAGATCTCCATGATCATCGAGGCGGGCGAGTCGCGGGTCCGCGACGTGACGCTGACGCAGGAGACCGAACACCTCGAAACCGTGGTCACGACGGCCTCTCGTCAGCGCGAGCAGTTGCTGGAGGCCCCCGCGTCGGTGTCCGTCCTCGACGCGGACCGGCTCCGGCGCGAGGCGGCCACCTCGTCGATCGAAGCCCTCCGGCACACGTCCGGCGTGGACGTGGCGCAGACCGGTGTGGACCGGCGCGAGATCGCCCTCCGCGGCTTCAATGGGGTCGTCTCGGGCACCCCCCACGTGCTCGCCGACCACCGCCCGGCGGCCGCGCCCCTCCTGGGGCTCAATACCTACAGCGTGATGCCGGGCCTCACTCTCGACGTGGATCGGATCGAAGTCGTGCGCGGCCCGGCCTCAGCGTTGTACGGGCCGGGGGCCAGCGGCGGGGTCGTGCACGTCGTCACGCGGGACCCGTTTCGGGACCCGGGCACGTCGGTGGCCGTCACGAGCGGATCTCGGCAGTACGCCGGGGCGCAGGTGCGGCAGGCCGGCGTGATTGACGGCTCGGTCGGCTACAAGGTGACCGGGCAGGTGGCCCGGGCCGACGAGTGGGGCCTGGACCCGCAGAACCCGAAGGACCGAGCCGAGATCAGCCGCTACCGCCGGTACGGGCCCAACGAGACGATCCCGTCCGGACGGGAAACCGTCAATCGTCAACTTCGCCGCGAAGACCTGTTCTGGAAATATCAGGCCAACGGGCAGCTCACGTACCGTCTCGATGCGGGCTCGTCCCTGTCGCTCCGCGGGGGGTATTCTTCGCTCACCAGCCCCCTGCAGTCGAGCATCGGCACCGTGCAGGCCGGCGGCCTCGGGACCAGCTACGCCCAGCTTCGCCTGGAGACGCCCGTCTGGTCCGCCCAGGCGTTCCTCAACCACAACGAGGCCGAGGAAGACTTCTATCTCTACCGCACCGGCACCGCGCCCATCGACGAGGCCCTGCAGTGGGGCGGGCACGTCACCTATTCGTTCCGCGAGGGGGCGCTTGGGACGAGGGGCGTCCTGGGCGGTGAAGGAATCGTCACGCGGCGCACCGGGACGGGCGCCGGCACGCTGACCGCCGAGGTCGACGACACGGAGCAAGCCGGCGTCTACCTCCACACGACCACCCCCCTCGCGTCGCTGCTCGACCTCACCCTCGCGGCACGAGCCGACTACTCCAGCATCACAGACGACGTGCACCTCTCCCCCCGCGCGGCCCTCGTGTTTGCCCCGAGCGACCGACACGCCCTCCGGGCCAGCTACAACCGCGCCGTGGCCCCTCCGGCCGCCAATCTGCTCTTCGGCACCCGCCCCGACGGCCTGTCGCCGGAGCTGCAGACGATTACCCACACGGCCGAAATCGGCTACAAGGGGAGCCTGACCGATCGCGTGCGGCTGGACCTGGATGCCTACTACGAGGAGCAGCGAAATGTCGTCACGCCCGTGTCCCCCGACCCGCTCATCGACCGTGCCGCCGGGACGATCGAGTATGGGGGCGCCGACGTGTCGCTCACGGCACGCCCCACTACAGCGCTCCGCACGTCCGGCACCCTCTCGGTCGTGAGCGACGACCGGTTCGCAGGGGACGACGTGGCCCTAAATGCCCCCGCGTTTAAGGCACAGGGCGAGGTCGACTACGGGTTGCCCGCCGGGGTCTCAGTGGGCGCCACCCTCCGCCACGTCGACGGCTTTCCGGTTCGCTCCGGGCCGTACGTGGGGACCGTCGATGCGTACACGCTCCTCGACGTGCGGGCGGCGTACAACGTGCCGGCGGTGCCCGGCCTCCGTGTCACGCTCACCGGCACGAA
>CAYULG010000089.1:0-9794 GCA_964445365.1 uncultured Salinivenus sp.
TGATCGAGGAGGTGGCGCGCCTCCACGGCTACGACCAGATCCCCGAGCCCGAGCGCGTCCCCGTCCCGAGCCGGGCCCCCGACGAGCGGCCGGAAGCGTCCCTGGAGCGCACGGTCCGCGAGGGCCTGCGGGGCCGCGGCTTCCGGGAGATTTACACGAACAGCATGCTGCGCACCGACCGGGCCGAGCGGTTTAACGTGCCGCCCGCCGGTAGCGAGAAAGGACCCATCGTGGAAACAAAGAACCCCATCTCCGAGGAGATGGCGGCCCTCCGCCCGCGCCTCCTTCCCGGCGCTCTACAGGCTATGCAACACAACCGCAACCACGGGCAGGAGGCCCTCCGACTCTTCGAGTTTGGCCGCGTCTACCGTCGTGCGACGGAGGCCGACGATCCGATCGTACCGGGCTACGACGAGCATCCCGCTCTCCTTCTCGCCCTCAGCGGCCCGCACGCCCCCACCGGCTGGGACACCGACCCGCGCGACTCGGATATCTTCGACCTGAAAGGCGTCGTGGAAGGCCTGCTCGACAACCTGCGGGGCCCCGACGCAACCCTGACGCCCCGCGAAGGCGGTCCCCCAGAAAACGGCCAGCGGCCCATCACCCTGCATCAGATCGACGTAGCGGCCGGGGACACGCCCCTCGGTACGGTCGCCCGGGTACAGGACGAAGTGGCCGCCGACTTTGATCTGGACGCGCCGGTCTTCGTGGCGGAGTTCAACTGGACACGGCTCGTCGAGCAGGCCACCGTCGGGCAGCACCGAACGTACGAGCCGGTAAGCCGCCATCCTGTCGTGGATCGCGACCTCGCGGTGCTGGTGCACGCCGATCAGCCCGTAGGCCCCATGCAGGATACCATCCGAACGGCGGGCGCCCCCTTGCTGCGCCGCGTCGACGTGTTCGACGTGTACGAAGGCGAGGGCATCGACGAGGACGCCAAGAGCGTGGCCGTTACGCTTCGCTTCGGTGCCGACCGCACGCTGACCGACGAGGAGGTCGACAGCCAGATCGAGGCCATCGTCGACGCCCTGGACACCGAACACAACGCCACCCTGCGGCAGTAAGCGGAATTCCGGCGTTCAAAAAGTGACCAGCCCCTCGACCGAGGTGAACGACGTAGAGGGCACCTCCTTGCGGGAACCGACGCTCTCCGAAGACCTGCTCTCATCTTCCGACGGCTGCGGCGAGGACGGAGCCGCTACCGCACGACGGTCAGCCTCTGCGTCCGCATCTGTCCGCCGGCCTGCAGTCGAAGAACGTAGACGCCGCTGGCGAGGCCACGTACGTCGAGCGGCTGCGCGTGGCGCCCCTGTTTCCGCTCGTTAACGACTGTTCGTACCTGGCGCCCCAGCGTGTCGTAGAGGCGCATGGTGACCGCCTGCCCCCGGGGAAGGGCGTACTGAACGGTAGCCGCCCGGGATGCCGGGTTCGGAAATGGTTTTCGCAGCTGCACCTCGGTCACGTTACGCCGGACGGTAATCTCATCGGAGACGTGTGTGGATCCGTCCGTGTCGACCTGTTCGAGCCGGTAGGTGGGGACGTCCACGGCGTGCGGCAGGTCCGTATCGGTGAACTGGTACCGATCCCCGGTTGGGTCGGTCCCGCCCCCTTCGACGAACTGGATTGTATTCCAGGTGCCCGCCTCCGTTTTTCGCTGCACGTTGAATCCGGCGTTGTCGGTTTCGGAGGCGGTCTGCCACGTCAACGCGACGCCCCGGCGGGTGGTCGTGCCCTCGAAGTCAGCCAGCTCAACGGGAAGAGGCGTCCCCGAAAGCGAGCGACCCGGCGAGAACAGATCCCCGCCCGAGCCGGAGGCGCTGCTGTGGGCCACAAAGCCGCCCGTAAAGTCCGGGTCCCGGGCCCTGGACTCGTCACTGATCGACCCGTCATAATCGTATGTCAGAATCGTAGTCCCGGCCCCGTTCCTAAGCGTGAAGCTGTCGCCCCCGTTGTTGAGGCCGAGTCTCCCGCTCGACGCCGTCTGCACGATGCCGGGAATCGATCCGGACGGGGAGCCGCCCCCGAACACAACGACCGCTTCCTCCGGGCCGAGAACCGTTCCCTCCGGAAAAACGTGCCGCGTCCCGATCCCGTCGTCGACCAACACGTGGCCGGCGAGGTCGACGCCGGCACTCGCGGACGTGTTGTAAATCTCGACGAACTCGTCGTCGGTGGCCGAGCGCGTCCCATCCTGATTGGCATCCCCGGCGGTTCCGGCAGGCGGGTCGGCCAGCGCCTCGTTCACGACGAGTGGGCGTTCGTCGTCCTGAATCTGAAGGGCAACGCTACTGCTGGTCCCGGCCTGAGCGTCCCCTGAGGTCGTGACACCGGTGATTTCGAAGAGAGCCTCCTCCGTCCCTTCCGCTTCGTCGTCGTCTGTCACAGGTACCGTCACCGTGCGGGTCGCCCCGTCGGGGGCCGAGGCCGAAAACGTCACCGTCTGCGTCGAGTAGCCGCCGATGTCACTCGTGGAGGCAGTGCTCGCACCCGCCTGGAAAGCAATGTCGGCTTCGACCTGATTGCCATCGGGGCTATCGTAACGGACGGTCAGGGTGGCACTTCCGTCCGGTTCTCCGACGCTGACCTCGGTCGGGTCGAAGACGAGCGTAGGGCCGCTGCTCGTACCGAAGGCCCGCTCGGCGAGGGTCTCGTCAAGTGCGAACGGGTTTTCGTTGCCCTGCTCCGCCGCGATCGCCGCACTCCGCTCTTCTTCCGCCTGCGTCACCGGGTCCTGTTTGTGCCACTCGAGAAGCTGGGTGCGCATGCCGTCGAAGAAGGCATCCTCGGCCGCCGGCCGGTAGAGGGTGTAAAAGTAGAGGGCAGCTCGCGCCACGTCCCCCTCCTGCTCTTCTCGGGGTTCCCAAATCGTCGCCCCCTGACGCTCGCTGTACGCATCGATGTTGGAGCTGGGCGTGCTGGACCGGCTCCGATCGTTGACGTACCAGTCGTCGGTTTGGGCATCCGGACTTTCCCCAAATGGAACGTTGCTCCGGGCGGAGTTAACCCCACTGTTGGCCGGATAGAGGTTGTGCATGTCCGACTTCCGGGGCTCGGTGCCGGCGCCTTTGCTTTGGGGAAAAACGTGCTCGGCGTTCATCCCCTTGTTGAAGGCATCCGTCGACGGATCCGTCGACGGATCAAGCGTGATCGTGTACCCGGAGTAGAGACCGACCAGTTCGTCGGCCCCGTCCGAGTCGATGTCCTCGGCGTCGATGCTTGCGTAGAGGGTGTCGCGGGCCCGGTCGTAGCCGAGGGTCCCAGTCGGGCTGTAGTTTTCCTGGATGCACTGGATCGCCGACTCGCCCGTCTTATTCGGGCAGACGGACTGGGCGATGGCCGACGGGCTGCTGACGGCCGCCCCGATGAAAAGCAGGGCGACGGCGGCGCACAGGCGCGAGTCACACGGGTGGTGCCTGCCCCCGGCCAACCGGTGGGCCGCAGCAACGATGATCAGAAGACGACGGAAAAAGACACGGAGGGGGCCGAGGGTCCACTTTGAGTGAGGGAGAGTCATGAAGAACGGTGGGGGTAAGAGGAGTACTGCAAGCCCGTCTTTACCCGCAAGAATCGTGTCTAAGTTTCCAGAAAGGCTGGTCAAGCAAGAATTTTCGCTCTGACTGGATATGCTGCACGGGCTGAGGACCGAGCTTGAACGGCTGACCCGTGGTCGATCGGTTGCGGCGCTCCACAACTGAACCGGACACGGGAGCGACCGGATCCGAACAAAAGACCCGTGCGACGACCGCCACGTACCGGAAGAAGAGGAAGCACGAAGCGGTCCCCGGAGGGACTACTCCCGTACGGGTGAGCCCTTCGTTTCCTCGTCTTCGAGGGACACGATGGCGTAGCCGCCGTTCGAGAACACCGAAAACACCATCTTGCCGCTCCCCCGGGCCACCGACATCGCGGGAGATGTGGCCGTGATGCCACTTACCCCCGTCTGAAGCTCAGTGACGCGATAGACCGTCTCGCCGTCGAGCGTGTAGCGGTACACGTCCTTAAACCCGTCGTGGTCGGAAATGAAGTAGAGGCTGCGGCCGCTCGGGCTGAACTGCGGGTTGTGCTGCGCTCCCTCGGGAAAGGGACGGACCGTTTTCAGGTCTCCGGACGTCACTTCAAGAAGCCCAATGCGGTAGTCCCCGTATCGCAGCGTGTTGAAGTTCGTCCCCTCCGATCCTCGATCCGTCGTGAAGGCAATCGTCGACCCGTCGGGGGACCACGTCGGTTGCATCGCCGCGTACCGGTCGTCCGTCAGTTGGCGCACCTGCTCCTTGTCGAGGTCGTAGAGGTAGAGGTCGCTGAGCCCCCCCTCCAGGCCGGCAAACGCAATCGTCGACCCGTCGGGGGACCAGACGAGATTTTTGATTGCCCCGACCCCTTCGACGGCCGTCCGGGTCTGGGTCTCCCCCGTTCGCACGTTGAAGGTGTTGATCTCGTTGGTCCCCTCCGCAAACGTGACAAACGCAAAGCGCCGGCCGTCGGGCGACCAGGTCCCCGCCGTATCGATAAAGCGGAGGGCATCGAAGTGCGGATTGGCCTGGGTGCCCTCCAATTCCTGAACGATCTCGCCCGTCTCCGCATCGGCGACGAAGAGGTTGATGTTGAAGAGGTTGCGGCGTGCGATGAACGCCACGTAGCGCCCGTCCGGGCTAACGACCGGGGAGATGTTGAGCTCGTTTTCGCCTCCCGGCGTTCCGATGACGGCCTCGCCCACCGAATCGACCGGGGTTCGCCTCTCTGTGAGCGGCAGGTACGTGCTTCGGATCGACTCTTTCCACTCCTCCGAGAGCGAGTCGGCCGAGATGCCCAGCGTGTACACGAGCGCCGAGTCGATGCCCACCCGTCCGCTCTGCTCGTACAAGGTGGTCACCGATGCGTCCCCGTACTTGCCGCCGATGTAGGCGGTGTAGGCGTGCCCGTACCGGTACGGAAAATAGTCCTGCATATTCTGGGTCATCTGCTGGATCGTCGGCAGATCCCCGCGGAGCGCCGCGTCCCGCAGCCACATGGTCGTATGCGGGTCTTCGCTGCCGAGCGATAGGTATTCGGCCATCCCCTCTACAAACCAGAGCGGCAAGTTGCGGAGGGAAAACCCCTCGTTTTCGTTTTGCAGGGCGATGTCGTACTGAAACGAGTGGACCAGCTCGTGCCCAAGGACGTGATCCGTTTCCTGGTAACTCCCCGTCAGCGGCATTACCACTCGCTCCTTGAGGCTCTCCGTGACCCCGCCGGTGCCCTGCCCGAGCCGCCCCTGTACGACATTCGTCTGCTGAAAATCCGCGCTGTTGGCATAGAAGATCAGCGGCTTGCGCTCCTCGAACTGACGGAGGAAGGTCCGGGTGTGGCGCTGGTACCACCGTTCGGCCATCCGGCTCGCGTCCGTCACCGCCTCGCGCTCTTCCGGATAGAAGAAGATGTCGAAGTGGTCCGTGCTGTACGTCTTGAAGTCAAAGTTGTCGTACTGAACCTTGTTCTGCCCAAAGTACTGGGCGGGAGCCGGTCCGGCTGCCCCCATTCCCAGAAAGGCGACAAGTAGGAAACCACGAGTGAGGAGCTGTCGCATGGTGAAGCTTAGCGGATGTAGGAAGACAAGCGAGCACCGCCTTTCCAACGAACAGATTCGGACCGGTCTGGTGTCGTGTCCCCGGCCCTCTGGTCCTCATGCGGTGGGGGATAGGGAAGCAATCGCAGTAGCCCGGGACATACGGACGGACTGAGCCTCCGGGAGGGTCCTCTCGGCCTCCGACTCCAGCATTAGAATTTGAGTAGAGCCACCTAGAACGAATCCTTTCCCGCACGGAAGAAGGATGCCCGGTGCTGGGCGGGGCCGGAAGAGCAAGTGCCCGTGCGGAGGCGTTCCGCTCTTTCCGGCGCCCCGTCCGTCTCCCCCGGTCGTCGTTCACACGTCCTCGACCGGAAACGAGGGAAGGTGCAACTGCCACCGAAGCGCAGCGAGCCGGAGCACCGACACAACCCCAATCGTGGCCCCGATGACCACCGCGTCCGGCACCGCCAGGCTCCGCAGTCCCAGAAAGAGGCCGCCCCCCGCCAGGGCCGCCGTCGCGTAGATCTCCTTCCGTAGAATGAGGGGCGTCTCGTCACAGAGCACGTCCCGCACCATGCCGCCCACCGTTGCGGTGGTGGCACTCATGATTACAACCACCACCGGCGGGGCCCCAGCCGCGAGTGCCCCCCGCGCCCCCACCACCGTAAAGACCGCCAGCCCGAGCGCATCGGCCACCTCCAACGACAGACCGGGCGGGCGGAAAACCGACGTGTAGGCGAACGACAGCCCCCCGGCCCCAACAATGACGCCAAGGTACCGTAGGTCCTGCACCCAGAAGACCGGATGGCGGTCCAGAATGAGATCGCGTACCGTCCCTCCGCCGACGGCCGTCACCGCAGCAACCACCAGGGCCCCAAACAGGTCCATGCGCCGTCGCCCCGCCGCGAGGACGCCGGACACGGCAAAGACCGCCGTGCCGAACAGGTCGAGCGCGTAGAGCACGTTCTCGGGGGACAGAACCATTGGGGTCATCGGAATCAGCAGGACAGACGCGAACGCACCGGAGGTTGTGCGCTGGTTAGGACGCAGCGGCAGCGCGACGGGGCGAGGGGCGACGTGTCGTCGTCCGCAGCAACGCCCCCAACATGCCCACCAGGAGCAGCGCCAGCCCGAGGAACGCCGCGCCCCAACCGAACAGGTCGGCCACGAAGCCGGTCACGACGCTCCCGCTCGCGCCGAGGACCATGTAGACCGTTCGCACGAGCCCGAAGCCCGCGCTGCGCTCGTGCTCGCCGAGGTGGTCCATAAACTTCGGCATGAGGGCCGCGCCCCACCCCATCGACAAACCGACCAGGGCAACTGCCACGACCGCCGACGCCAGTCCCGGCCCGACGACCAGCAGGCCGTACCCGATGACTCCCACGCCGATGGTGACGCTGGCGGCTGCGTCCCGCCCGATGCGGTCGGAGAGGGCACCGACGCCGGGCTGGGTGACGCCCTGCACCAGAAAGTACGCCGAAAACAACGCGCCAGCGGTGGTCTCGGAGTAGCCGTGGTGCGCCACGAAAAAGGTATGGAGGAACGAGGCGGTGGCCTGCCAGACGAACATGCCGACGGCCGACAGCACCACCGTACGGGCGATGGGCGGGCGTCGGAGGAGGTTGAGGAGCGGCCCCACCCGAAAGCGCCGCCAGATCGACTGATGTGGACGGACCGGTGGTCGCGACCGCACGACCGCGACCACGAGCCCGATCACGGGGAGGGAAAAGGCCACGCCCAGTGCGACGGCCCAGCGCCACCCCATCCACGCCCCGACGGCCCCCGCGACCACCGGAACCACCACCCCCGCCACAGGTCCCCCGGCCGTGTGAATGCCGATCGCCGTCCCGATCCGGTCCACGCTCCGCGTCAGAAGCGACGTGGCAACGCTGTAGTGCAGCCCGGCCACGGTGCCCAGCACAGCCGCACCGACCAGAAACACCAGGTAGGACGGAGCGAGGGCCAGCAGCGCACTCGCGGCCGCCGTGCCGCCCACCGCCACGAGGATGATGCGCCGCTCGCCGTACCGGTCGGCCAGCAGCCCACTCGGAAACTGCGACAGCGCGTACCCCAGCCACATGACCGTCAGGGCAAGCCCAATGGCGCCATTGGAGACCGAAAACGCATCGCTGATGAAGGGGACGACCGGACTAATAACGAGCCGGCCGGCCATGGTAGCGAAGAACGCCAGGGTGCACGTCCCGAGGACGGCGCCCTGACGCGACCAAAGTGTCACGATAGTTGAGGGAATTTGAACGAAAACAGCGAGCAACCGGACCCTGCCAAGCGCCAGTCAGAAGCCCCAGCGTGCTACGGCGCGGCCGCGCACCACAGTCAAAGCAGTGGCCGTGCGTACTCTCTTCGTGCGGTGCTCGGTCGGACCCGGCCGCTCGTGCCCCGAAGGGCACACAGCCGACAGGAGCATCCGAACGATCCCAAAGAAATCTGTCACGGGAAAACGACCCGCAATGGCCACGAATGCAGTCAACGTATTCGTAATGATCGATTACCGAAGGAAAGCAAGTCCGAGGGATACTGAACCAGTTTACACGATCGTAATCGGATCAGAAGCCTTTCTTTCGACTACTGAAGAGTGGTAACGTGGACACCCGCGGCCGTTTCATGGAGTTTTTCGTTCGGACCAATCGTCTGCATCGATCGGTTGCGTAAACTGTTGAATTGCCGCTGGTCTTCACGGCTCTCCTTCCGTCCCCTCTCGCCTCTCCTTCAGGATTCTTACCATGGAGCTTCGCCACCTTCGATACTTCGTCGCCCTCGCCGACGAGTTGCACTTTGGCCGGGCGGCAGACGCCGCGTTCGTCGCCCAGTCCACCCTCAGTCAGCAGATCCAGGCCTTCGAGGACGAGATGGGGGTGACCTTCTTTGAGCGCTCCCCCGGGGGCGTGGAATTGACAGAGGCCGGGCGGACCTTTCGCCCGTACGCGGAGCGCGTGCTCCAGGAAGCCCGGCGGGCGGCGTCCGTCGCCCGAGCCGCACGGGACGGACTGGCGGGCCTGCTCACGATCACCTACGCGGCAACGGCAATGCGCAGCGGGCTGCCGGCCATCATCAAGGCCTTTCAACGAGAGCGCCCGTTCGGGGAGTTGGATCTCATTGAACAGACGACCCGCGAACAAGTCGAGGCGCTCCGCAAGGAGGAGGCGGACGCCGGGTTTCCGTTTCTTCCCATCAACGAGCGCGGGCTTCGCGTTCGTGCGCTCTTCGAGGCGCCGATGGTGGCCGTTTTGCCGACGGGCCACCGACTCGCGGATCGAGAGACGGTCCCGCTCCCTGAATTGGAGGGGGAACCCCACGTGATTTGGGCACGGGGCGGGGCTCCCCGCATCCACGACGCCTACGTTCGCGCCTGTCACGAGGCCGGCTTTACCCCTCAGATCATCCAGGAAATTGAGCGCGGCGAGAGTTTTCTCGGGCTCGTGGAGGCCGGACTGGGGGTGTCGATCGCCCACGCCTCGAACCTGCAAATCCAACGGCCCGGCGTGCGGTACGCCAAAATTGTGCAACCGACCGTCCCGCTTACCCTCGGACTTGCGTACCGGCACGGTGAGGACTCGCCCCTGCTGGACCGGTTTTTGGAAACGGTCGGGGAGCAAAAAGAGGCATTCCAAAGCCACTCACCGTGACCGATTCGTCGGCTGCGACCGACGTACGACGCATCCCGGACTACACCGGGCCAGGATGGACCTGTTCTCCGATTGACGATCTGGAATCGCGTCAACGACCGCCGTCGTTCAGGCAGGCGCTGCGGTCGAGAGTGCCTCGTTCCCCTGCTCAATCGAGGCCGCCCAGACGGAAAAGCTATTCTTTTCTGAGTTCCTCCCTCGGTGGGTCTAATCTCAGCAAGCTTCCAGTCGGGGGGCGAGGGAGATACCCAGTTGGTGGACCTGAGTCACGTGGTGGGAGTCGTAAGCCGAACACCCGGTGCTGGTGGATACGCACGTGAGCTAGCAATTCCACAACCGACTCTCCTCCTCCTGGACACCGGGGGGAAGCGCCGAACTGCTTCTCACCCTGATGGACGTGAACCTGCTCCCGAAGCAGAAGAAAAGTCCTTCCCCGTCCGACTGAAGAAATGCGCGGGGACCCATGGGCTCTCTCCACGCAGGTTACGCAATCAGCAGGTGTTAGAATGCGTCACCATATGTGTCCACGGGGGAGAAAAGGCGCGCGGACTGTGCTCCCCATCGGTGCCTCACTCCAATCGTCTGAGATTTTTGCGTGGCCCCAA
>CAYULG010000090.1:0-9707 GCA_964445365.1 uncultured Salinivenus sp.
CGCGCCGCTCATCACGATGTTTTTCCTCGTCACCTACGCGATGATCTGCGCGGCGGTGCTCATCGAGCAAAGCCTCGATCTCGTGAGCTTCCGGCCTCGGTTCCGCATCCCGATCTGGGTGTCGTTGGTAGGCCTCGTCGGCTCGCTGCTCACGATGTTCATCATCAATCCGACCATTAGCTTCGTCTCGCTGGCGGTGACCCTTGGGTTTTACGTCATCCTGGCACGCCGCCAACTGGACGCCCCCTTCGAGGACGTGCGCAGTGGCATGTTCGTCGCCCTCGCCGAATGGGCCGCTAAAAAGGTCACTGAGCTGCCCACGATGCAAGAGCGAGCTTGGAAGCCCAATCTTCTCGTTCCTGTTGAAAAAGCGAGCGACCTGCGCGGGTCGTTTCTCACCATCCAAGATCTTACGCATCCACAAGGGTCGGTGAAAATCGTCGGCCTCAGTCCCGATGGCGATCCCGACGCCTTGAACGAGCAAATCGATACGCTCACGCACTCCTTTCGCGATCGCGGCATCTTCGCGTCCGCCACCGTCATCGACGCCGGCGGCTTTGCTGACGGCATGCGCGCCGGCATGCAGGCCTTGCGCGGCGCGTTCTTCCGGCCCAACATCATCTTCCTGCGCATGCCGGACTCTCCTGAGCGGGAGGCGGATTATGCCCACATCATCCAGGAGACGGAACGAGAAGAGGTGGGCACGCTCCTCTACGCCCCCCACCCCCGTGCAGCGCTCGGCCAGCGCCAGACCATCAACATCTGGATCAAGGACCGGAGCCCCGACTGGCGCCTGTCCATGCAGATCGGCAACCTCGACCTTGCGCTGCTTACCGGCTACAAGCTGTCCGAAAATTGGAATGCCAAGATGCATGTGGTAACCACCGTCCCCGATCCCGATGAGCAGGAAAAAGCGCGCGACTTCCTGGAGAAACTCATCGACCTGGGTCGCTTCGAGGGTGCAGAAGCGGTCGTTGGCACCCGCCCCTTCACCGAGTACATTCACGATGCCCCCCGGGCCGACCTCAACATCTTTGGGCTTCAGCCGGAGCCAGACTTCGACACCATTCGCAACCTGGTGGACGAAACGGACTCCACCTGCATGTTCGTGCGTGATTCGGGGCGCGAGTCGGCGCTGGCGTAGCCGGTTTTCGAAGATTCGAATTGGGCCGGCCCCGTTTGCGATGGGCGATTGGAAACGGGGACGCGCAGATGCACGTGTTGACGGTCGGGGAGGATCCGTCCAAGCGGGACAACACCCCGGGCTTCATCGAAACGGTCATCGACCTTGCCTGCGTGCTGGGGGGCGACGTCGTGGTGAAGGAAGAACAGTTTGAGCAGGCGGTGCCCGAGCCCTCCCAGGCTGACCTCAACATCTTTGGTATGGCGTCGGAGACGGACTTTGAGTTCGTGTGCTCGATGGTGGACCCGACCCGCTCTAGCTGTCTGTTTGTGGCGGACTCGGGGCAGGAAAGCGCCCTCGCGGAAGGAGACGTGGAGGAGGGGCAATTGCTTGGGTCACCGACCCGCATCGATCGATGGCGAGTCGGCCCGGCAGCAGCCGTAATCATCACGTCGGGGTTAGTCCCCCGTTCGCTGTGATCCGAGACGGGCTGCCCCTCGTGGGGCTCGGGGGACGCAGGTAGCACGGTCGACTCCGTGCGGGCCCAAAGATCGCCAGGAAAACCGCCGTTCGGAGTGCCGCGGTGGCGGGAGGAATCTCGGCCCGCCGCGTCGTGACCATCGGCTGAACGGGCCACAGGTTCGCCAGACCTTGGGTCGCGACGAGAGGGGCGCGAAGCGGCTCGGCGTAGGATTGGCCTTGCGCTTGCGGGCGGCACTCGACAGGGTGTCACGCCCCCATCGGCGATTCGGCATCAATGTGTGTCTTCCGTTTCGCCCCCTTCGAGCGTAGGGGAGACTGCCTTCTCGGGCCTGCTTAGAACAGGTTATCGTCCTCGGAGAAGGCTTCGAGTTCCTGCACCACGCGCTGGAGGAAGCTTGCGCCCATGGCCCCGTCGATGATTCTGTGGTCGTAGCTGAGGGAGAGGTACATCATGTGGCGCACGGAGATCACGTCGCCGAGGTCGTCGTCCTCGATGACGACGGGCCGCTTCTGAATGGCGCCGGTGGCGAGGATGCCCACCTGCGGCTGGTTAATGATGGGCGTGCCCATCAGCGACCCCAGCGAGCCGATGTTGGTGACGGTGAAGGTGCCGCCCTGCAGTTCCTCCGGCTGGAGCTCCTTGCTGCGGGCGCGATCGGCCATGTTGGCGGCCTTGCGGGCCAGGCCCACGACGTTGTAGTCCCCGGCGTTGCGGATGACGGGGGCGAGCAGGCCCTTGCTGCCGATGGCTACGGCGATGCCGACGTGGTAGTCCTTCTTCATCACGATCTTGTCCCCCTCCACGCTGGCGTTGAGGGTCGGGTGCTCGCGCAGCGCCTCCACGGCGGCCTTTACGAAGAAGGGCGTAAAGGTGAGCTTGACGCCCTCCTGCTCCTGAAAGGCCTCCTTGTGCTTCTCCCGAAAACGGACGAGGCCTGTCACGTCGGCTTCGGCGAAGGAGGTGACGTGGGCGGAGGTGGCCTTCGACCGGACCATGTGCTCGGCCGTCAGCTTGCGCATCCGGTCCATCGGCTGGACATCGATGCGCTCCCCGTACTGCTGCTTCAGCTTCGTCTCGTCGGGACCTTCCTGCACCGTGTATCCGCCGCGGGCCGGTGGCTCCGGTTGGCTGGGAGCGGCCGGCTGCTCCGGGGCTGGACTCGGGGCAGCCGACGGGGCGGGGGCCTCTTCGCGCTCCTCAAGGTAGGCGAGCACGTCCTCCTTCGTCACGCGTCCCTCGCGACCGGAGCCGTCGAGCGATTCCAGCTCGCTCATGTAGATGCCCTCCTCCTTGGCGATGGAGCGCACGAGCGGCGAGTAGAAACGGCCGTCGTCGCCGCGGCGCTTGATCGTTTCTTCGGGCGGGCGATCGGCCGTCTCGGGCCGGTGAACGGTGCCGTCGCCGGACGGAGGGGGAGAGGGCACCTCGGTCGTTTCCGGCTCGGGGTCGTCGGTGGGGGCTCCCGAGTCCGCTGCTCCCGAGTCCGCTGCTCCCGAGTCCGCTGCTTCCTCGTCGGTGGTTTCTTCGTCGGGCGCGTCGGGCACGGGGGCGTCTACGGCGCCGGCTTCGGCCTCGGAGGCAAGCAGGGCCACGACGGTGCCGACCTCGACGGTCTCGCCCTCCTCCACGAGCCGCTCGGTGAGGACGCCGGCGGCGGGAGAGGGGACCTCCGTGTCGACCTTGTCGGTGCCAATTTCCAGCAGCGTCTCGTCGACAGCAACCTCGTCACCGATGTCCTTGTACCAGGCGATGACCGTGCCCTCGGTGATGCTCTCCCCCATCTTGGGCATCACGACCTCAACCTCCTCGCCGGACGACGGCTGGGCCTCTGCACCCCCGCTGTCGGCCGGTTCGGCGGGCTCGCCCGCCTCGGCCGCCTCGGCCGTCTCCGGGTCGGGCGCCTCCGTCTCCTCGGCCTCGGCTGGGGGCGTCTCGCTCGGGTCCTGGACCTCGGCCTCTTGCTCCTCGGTCTCGACGCGGGCGATGACGGTGCCCACCTCGACGGTGTCGCCTTCCTCAACCAGCATCTCGGTCAGGATGCCCGCGGTGGGAGAGGGCACCTCCGTGTCGACCTTGTCGGTGCCAATCTCCAGCAGGATCTCGTCCTGCTCCACCGCGTCGCCGGGGTCTTTGTGCCACGCGATGACCGTACCTTCCGTGATGCTTTCGCCCATCTTGGGCATCTCAACGTCAACCTGCGCCATAACACTACGTCCGCTCAATCAGCGTCTATGAAAAGTGCGTCGTGGGGAAATCGAGCCGCCGGGGTGGAAGCGCTCCCGGCCGCCGAAAACACAGTTTCAATGTACGGAACCCATCCCAACAATGAAAGCAATCCCCGAACCGCTTCCCCGCAGATTAGATGTTCACTTCGAATTGAGAAAGCCGGAATGGACCATGATGGGCCGCCCGGAACCGAGAACAAGAGAGAAGAGAGCCTCCGAGCGGTCGTGCGCTCGCATGAAGGGGGCACGACCAACGGTGTGGCCCCACAAGGTGTCCCCCGCGTCTGCCCGCAGGCGCCCCCGCTACTGCACGGGGGGCATCGACGATGTCACCGTCCCCCGCCCGGAAAGGGGAGATGCGTCGAGAACCCCGGCTCCCGAGACGATTCAAGCAAAGATTGAATATTTTTCAGCCAAACTCAGCATGCGCCGTACCAGGGGGCAAAACGTCCATGCAGTCCTGCCGTTGACGAAAGCGATTTCGATGCAATCCGGCTCCCCCTTGCGTTTTGTCTGTCGGACGCTGATATTCGATCTGTGGATTTCCGTGCCGGGAGACGCCGATGGGGGCGGTCGGTCGTGTTTTCTTTCATAACGAGTAGGCAGTTACCGTGTCGACGTTTTTGGTTGCGAATGCACCGGTTATCGCAGCGGCCGTGTCTCTTCTGTCGCTTGCGTTTTCCTTCTACCTGATCCGATACATACTGCGGCAGGACCCCGGCAACGAGGAGGTACAGGAATTGTCCCAGTCGATCCAGGAGGGGGCGCGAACGTTCATGGGACGCGAGTTTCAGTACCTCGCCATCTTTGGCGTCGTCGTAGCGCTCCTTCTCTTCTTTATGCCGGAGACGGGATTGCCCACGACGGTCGGCTTTGTTGTCGGCACCGTCGCGTCTAGCCTTGCCGGTTGGATTGGGATGTGGATTGCTACGAAATCCAATGGGCGCACGGCGCATGCCGCGCAGAGTAGTTTTTCGAAGGCCCTGAACATCGCCTATTCGGGCGGGGCCACGATGGGCTTCACGGTGGTCGGCATGGGATTGCTCGGACTGTCGCTCGTCTACCTCGCCTTCCCGGAGCATAGCCACGCTTGGTTGGGCTACGCCTTCGGGTCCTCCGCCGTGGCGCTCTTTCTGCGCGTGGGCGGCGGCATTTACACGAAGTCGGCGGACGTGGGGGCGGACGTCGTGGGCAAGGTGGAGGCCGGCATTCCGGAGGACGATCCCCGCAATCCCGGTGTGATCGCCGACAATGTGGGCGACAATGTCGGGGATGTGGCTGGGATGGGCTCGGATCTCTACGAGTCGTACGTTTCGGCCATCGCCGCAACGATGTTTCTCGGCAAAGAGATTGACTTTACGGCGACTTTTCCGAATGTCGGTTTCGAGAACCTCGGGCTGAACCTTGCCTTTCTCTTTGGTGTGGCCGGCATTCTGGCATCCATCATCGGGTACTTTTTCGTCAGCGCCGATGAAGGGGGAGATGTCTCTTACGAGCAGCAGGCGGCCAACGCCCGTTCGGCACTCAACCGGGGCACCACGGTCGCGAATCTGATCGCTGGGGTCTTTATCATCGGGCTGATCGTTGTCATCATTCCGAGTGGGGCCTCGGCGGCCGAGGTCATTTCGGACGCGAAAACGAGTCTCGACGTGCGGTGGGCCTTGTTTCTGGCCATGCTGGCGGGGTTGGCGACGGGGGTCATCATCGGGAAAGCAACAGAGTACTACACGTCGGAGTATTCGCCCGTGAAGGACATTGCGGAGGCCGCCGAGACCGGCGCCGCCACCACTATCATCGAAGGGCTCGGCACGGGCCTTCTCAGCACGGTCGTTCCGGCGCTGGCCGTGGGGGTGGCGACAATCTTCTCCTTTTATCTCGGGGGGCTCTTCGGCATTGCGCTCGCATCGCTGGGCATGCTGGTGACGCTGGGCGTCGTCCTCTCGACGGATGCCTACGGGCCCATCACCGACAACGCGCAGGGGATTTCGGAGATGGCGGGCCTGGGCACGGCCGTCCGTGAGCGCTGTGAGGCCCTGGACTCGGTCGGGAACACCACCGCGGCCATCGGCAAGGGCTTCGCGATTGGCTCCGCCGCCCTCGCGGCCCTGGCGTGGTTGGCCACCTACTTCTTTGAGGCCGCCGCGCAGGACCTCCTGAGCCTGGAGGCCGGTGTCAACCTCATGAATCCCGCTGTCCTTGTGGGCATCCTGCTGGGCGCCATGCTGACCTTTTATCTGGCGTCGGTGGGCATTCACGCGATCAGTCGCGGCGCGGCCTCCGTCGTCAACGAGGTGCGTCGTCAGTTCGACGAAATCGAGGGGGTGCGCAGTGGGGACACCAAGCCCGACTACACAACGTGTGTGGACATTGCCACCAGCGCCGCCCTTCGAGAAATGATGATCCCCGGCATCGTCGTGCTGGTGGCCCCCATCCTCGTGGGCGTCTTCCCGGGGCTCGGCGTCGAAGCCCTCGCGGGCCTGCTCACCGGTGTGCTCGTCACGGGCTTCCTGACGGCCATCTTCATGTCGAATGCCGGTGGGGCCTGGGACAACGCCAAGAAGTACATTGAGTCCGGCGTGCACGGCGGTAAGGGCAGTGACGCCCACGCGGCCTCCGTCGTCGGTGACACCGTGGGCGACCCCCTGAAGGATACTGCCGGCCCGTCCCTGAATGTCCTGATCAAGCTCATGGGGAAGGTGGCGGTGATCTTCCTGCCGCTCTTTGCCTACCTGGTGGGCTAACGGAGCCGTTCCCCTTCCGGATTGCTCGCTCCCGATCGGGACTCCACCCCTGGTCGGGAGCGTTTCTTTTGGCAGCCCGACGCCGACGACGGACCCTGTATTCGTGCTGGCCTCGTCGGTACGGTGCACGAAGCACGCTCCGTTGCGCACCCGGGCCTTATCACGCTCGCGAGGCGGCCATCCACGGCCGGATCAGTTGAATCGGTTCATGGCCGTCTCAATGTCCTCCCGGACGACCGTAAGGACGCTCTCGACGGCGTCCTCAAGGGCCGCGTCAACGTGGGGCTGTTGCTCGGGCGTGAACGGAGAGAGGACGTAGTCGGCCTGCTCTCCCCTTGCGTAGTCGTCGCCGATCCCGATGCGGAGGCGGGGAAACTGCGTCGTGCCGAGGCGCTGGGCGACGTGTTCGAGCCCGTTGTGCCCGCCGCTGCTGCCCTTCGGACGGAGCCGGATGGTGCCGACGGGGAGATTCAGGTCGTCCACCACGACCAGCAGGTCGCTGGGAGAAAGATTGTTGTACTCGCAGAGCGGCGCGACGGCCTTCCCACTGCGGTTCATGTACGTGAACGGTTTTGCGAGGCCGACCTTGCGGTTTTTATACTGGGTCCACCCGACCTGGGCGTTGTGCTCGCGGGTGAACGACGATACGTGCAGGCGGTCGGCGAGGGCCTCAACGACGCGGTAGCCTACATTGTGGCGGGTGTCTTCGTACTGCGGCCCGGGATTGCCGAGGCCGGCGACGAGACGGGTGGGGGAAGGCATGATGGTAGCAGGAGTGTGGCGGGGGCGGAAGAGATTCGTCTCCTCTGATGGAAGGCAGAGAAGAAACGTAAGAGAACGGGGGCTTCTACAACTGGGCCGATGTGCGGTTTGAACAGTGCATTGCCGGTTTTCCTCGCGCCCCCGAGTCCCCGGCCGAGGAAAACCTGCGCGCCCTCTCGTCCACGTCGATCCTGATCGTTCGACGACCCTAACTTTCTTTTCGGAGCGGCATGACGGATCCGTCGTCCTCGGCACGATCTGTCTTTTATAGACCCGTTGTCGTACTGTCCGGCATTCTTCTGCTCGGAGCGGCGGCCTGGAACGTAAAGGCCGGCGACGGGGTGGACGGGCTATTTCTGCTGGGGCTCGGGATTGGGGGCGCTCTCCTGGCGGGCGCTCGGGGGCAAGCCGATGGGTCGTCTGCGCCTGTCCTGCGATGGACGGGAATTGCCCTTCTCGTGACGATCCTCCTCGTTCAACTCGGCATGCTTCTCCGCTATCTGTTTCTACTGTGACGCCCGTTCGAGGTGGGCGGGACTCACTGGGAGAGCGCAGCCGAGTCGGGCGGCGAGTATGCGTGGAGCGAGTCGACGAGCAGCGTGCCCCAGGTGTCGTCGTAAGGGTGCACGGCCCGGACCGGCGTATCGTCGCGAACGACCGGTCGGTTCTCATTCGCCCAGCGGAAGAGGGAGCCCTTCAGGTTCGCCGCATTGCGAAAGCCCTGATCCTGGAGGCGAGAAGCGATGCGGGCCGAGCGATAGCCCACCGAGCAGTAGACGACGATGGGCCGGTCTCGTGACAGGGTGTCGAGGGCCGGGAAGGATTGGGCCTCCGGGTCGACGCGACGGGCCCCCGGTAGGTGACTCACGGCGTACTCCTCCGGCGAGCGGGCGTCCAGCAGTAGGGGCCGGGGGGGCGTCGAGTCCGAGAGCCGAGCCGCCAGTGAGTCGGTGGTGATGGACGAGACGGTCGGGAAGTCCGTCTCGATCATGTGGTTGACCGCTTTCCAGGTCAGGTCCTGCGAGCAGCCGACCTGGACGGCGAGGAGACAAAGCGCAGATGCCGTGAGTGTTCGCATAAGGACCCGGGGTGTTGAGTGAGGTGCGGGGGACGCGATTCAGGGACGCAGGCGAAATCCGTGAGCCGGGCAGGAATCCGCTCTTCGGAAGCAGGCCGTTCGACGTGGACACGGCGCTAGAGAGAGATGACGTCCTCGATGCCAGAGGCTTCTTCGTAGATGGCGACTACTTCCTCGCTGGACGACATGCGGAGGTGGGCGGTCACGCTCTTGTAGTTGCCCTTGCTCGACTCGCGGACCCGCACGGGATGGTCGCCGAAGACCTCTTTCAGGTCGTCGAGCCGACTGGCTGGGGCAATGAATTTAAACGTGTACTGCGTGGGCCAGTCATTCTGCTCGTCGAGCAACTCCTTGAATCGATCCCACCATTCCTCGTCGTTTTCGGCGTCGGGCTGATTGATGAACTGCATCTTGCATCGGTCGGACTTCAAAAAAAGCACGGATGCCTGCTTAACGCGGGTCGCCCGGATTCGTTCGGGGGGGCGTTGACGATTGGACGGTTGAACGTTGGGGGATTACAGGTTGAAGAGGCGGAGGTTGGAGGGGGGGAGGCGACGTTCGTCAGGGGGAGGGGGGGACGGTGCCTCGGTAGAGGGAGGCGATGCCAAAGGTAAGGGGGGTCCACAGCAGATCGGTAAAGCCGCTGGTTGCCATTCGGTCGAGAAAGTCGGTACCGTCGGGAAAGGCAGCCACGGAGCGGGGCAGGTACTCGTAGGCGCTCTTTTCAGGGCTGAGGACGCCGCCGATGCGGGGCAGAACGTGGCGGTTGTACCAGGCGTAGAGTTGCTTGATCGGGACGGTACGGGGGCGGCTAAATTCGAGCACGACGACCGTGCCGCCCGGCCGAAGGACGCGCCGGATGCCGCGCAGGCCGGCCTCTAGGTCTTCGAAGTTACGGACGCCGAAGGCCACGAGCGCGGCGTCGAAGGCGTCGTCCGCAAAGGGCAGGTCTTCGGCGTCGCCCTGCACGAGCGAAATCCGGGGAGTGAGGCCGATCCGGTCGATCTTTTCCCGGCCCTGTGCGAGCATCTTGGCTGAGAGGTCAACGCCCACCACTTCGCGCGGGTGTAGCGTGCGCTCCGCTTTGATCGCGAGGTCGGCGGTGCCCGTGGCCACGTCGAGCACGCAGGCGGGCTGCTTGTCTTCCACCAGGCGGACGGCCCGGGTGCGCCAGTACCGGTCGATGCCGAGGCTGAGGACGCGGTTTAGCAGGTCGTACCGGGGAGCCACGGCGTCGAACATGTCCTCGATGGCCTCGGCCTTTCCGTCAACCTCGCCGATGGGGGGATGGCTG
>CAYULG010000091.1:0-9698 GCA_964445365.1 uncultured Salinivenus sp.
CCGCCTCGGCCAGCTCGATGCCGGTGCCGGGGCCCACGGTCACGAAGTCGAGGTCCGTGGTCGAGCGGCCCAGGAGCACGTCGCGCACCATGCCGCCCACGGCGTAGGCCTCGATGCCTTCGCGCTCGGCCACCTGCCCGATGGTCCGCAGAATGGGCGTGTAGGGCTCCTCGCGGAGCGGCTCGGCCAGGGTGTCAATGTCCTCGTAGGAGCGGACCTCCGTCATGCCGTCGGGAAGCTAGGGGCAAAACAGCGTGGGACACTACCAACGGACGGCCCGATCCGCCGGTTCGTTCGGGCGAATGAAGGTTTTCTCGGGCAATTTGATAGACGAAAGGGGCGACCGCCCGGGGGCGATGAACATCCTTCCGATTCCAGCCACCTGGGAACCCTGCTCGGCAGGCGTCCATCGAGAGCGACGGTGCCGGCCGCGAACTGAGTCCGTCTCCGACACAGTGGCGGTTCCTTAAGGATCCGGTCGTGTGCTCCGATAACCACATCCCCAAGTGACAACAACTTTACAGATGAGGAGAGCGGCCCAACATTGGGGGCCTGTGGCAACCCAGGCTGGTCTGATCCGAATGATGCTTGCGTCTTATGTATAAAACGGAGCATTACTACGACCCAGCGACCTGCTCGTACGAGCGGGTCCAATCATCGTGGGGAGGCTGGGCCCGGTACTCGTGTGCCGTTCTCGGGCTTGCCGTCTTCTTCGCAGGGCTCGCTGTTTGGGTGCTGGATGTCTATTCGATTTCGACTCCGGAAGAGCATTCCCTGCGCGCCGAAAACCGCGGGCTCACCCGCCAGTTGGACCAGGCAAAGCAGGATCTAGACCGCCTCTCAAGTCAGATCGCTGTGCTGGCAAAGCGGGACCAGCGTCTCTATCGCCGGTTTTTGCGCGTCGATCCTATACCCAAGGGAGTGAGGCAGGTCGGGGTAGGGGGAAGGGACCCGTACGGTCGCTTCCGTAGTGGAAGCAAGTCAGCGTCGCCGTTGCGTCGACGAGTGGGGCAAAAGCTCAATAAGCTGGAGCGTCAGGTCCGGCTCCAGAAAGCGAGTTACCGCCAGCTTGCGAAGACGACGGCGCGCCGCGGTCGGCGCCTGGAGCAGGTTCCCGCCATTCGGCCGGCAAAGGGGCCCATCGTGTCTGGATACGGCATGCGGAACCATCCCGTCTTGGATCGACCCAAGAAGCACGACGGCGTCGACTTTCCGCTTCGTCCGGGGACCCCTGTGGTGGCGACGGGGAGCGGGACGGTCGACCACGCAACCTACAGCACGAACTACGGCCGCTTCGTGTACATCCGGCACCCTGAGTCAGGCCACCGGACCCTGTACGCCCATCTTTCCGACATCCACCAGCGGATTAATGCTGGCGAGGACGTGGCGCGCGGGGACACGATCGGTTACAGCGGCGAGACGGGACGGACGACCGGGCCTCATCTGCACTACGAGGTGCAAACGCTCGACGGGAAAGCACTGGATCCGATACAGTTTCTTATTCCGGACGTGACCCCGAGGGCGTATCATGCGCTGAAGGACCGTGTACAGGGTCACGAGGCACGGTTTGCAGAAACGGCGGGGGGCTCAAACACGGAAAATGACGGACGCTGAACGATCATCCAGAGACGGAGGGCGGCGTCCGGTGCGGACAAACACGCACCGGAGCAGATTACCGCAGGCAGTATCCTCTCTGCCCGACGGGTAGTAGCCCGGCCGCTCTACGCCACCGGCCATCGTTTCCGGAGCCCTCTTCTTCCCGCTCCGGCCCCCACCACAGTGCACGAGATCCTCGGATAAGTTTCCGCAACCGTTCCGTCGTGCAGGGGAGCGATCGAGACACAGCGGGCGACGCTGTGGAATGGTGCTCAGATAAATCCCGTGGCAGCGCGACCGGGTGAGTGCCGAGCAGGACATCCACCGGTCGACGGTTTTCCAGCTGAGGCTTTCGACAACATCCGAACTTCTCAAAACCGGGATCAACAGGTTGAGGTGGGCCGGACGCGAATTTTTGAGATGCACCGAAGAAGCGGTACTTGCTCGGGCGTGAGGATGCATGTGCGTGGGCCCCAGAACCAGTCGGGCCAGCTCGCACGCCCGGTAGCCGTTCCGGCGCGGTGGACCCGAAGCAGTTTGAGTTTAATGACCGAGAGGAAGCGGAGGTGATCGGGGGCGAGGCGTGCAGCGATTGTGAATGTGAGGATGTCCTGTGCGAGCCCTCCGGGATTGCCCTTTGCCTCCTGCGTCGGTCGGATTCGAAGGTGAGGAATCAGTGTCCACGGAGGGGACCCCGCACTCAAAGAGATTCCTCGACTCTGACAATCTGTATGGGATTATGTGGGTAACCGTCGTACGCTACTGCTTTCTTCACAAGCCCCCACTTCTTTTCGCAGCCGAGCGTGCATGTTTGGCCTGTATCCAAAGATGCACGGAAAAAGATGTTTGTCTGACATCGCGAACCAACCCCTCGCCCGAACACACATAGGGGACCTGCACCTACGGATAGAGTTGTGGAGGCTGCGAGAGGATTGATGATCACCACGCGATCTCGGAGTGTTCCCCCGTGGCACCGTCCTCTTGGGACTCCTTCTCAATGACCGCGTCCTCCGTTTCGGAAGACACTGAGGATGCGTCGGGCGACTGAAGGGCGTCTTCCTGTCGGGTCACTTGGGCAACTTCCCCGTCCCCGGAAGGAGACAGGTGCTCAGTGTCGGAGGACACGGGCTTCTCGGTCAGCTTGGAGGGTTGAGGCGGCCAGTTAGAAGCTGTGCTGTCTTGAGACGACAAAAGATCCGACATCGCATACGTCTCGGCCGAAGAAAAAAGCGCCTTCAGTTCTGAGACGCGTTCGGGGCTTTTGCAAATACCCCCCTCGAAGTCTGCCCCTTTTTCGATTGAAACCGCCTCACCGCACAGAATGCCATGCACCGCAGCGGACGAACGCACGACGAGGCTCTGGTGTGCACAGATAATCCCTTTCGCGGTGCCGGCAACCCGGATTGAGTTCGCTCGGATCTCCCCCTGAATGCTTGCTCCCTGCGCTACGTGAACGTGGCCCTCGGTTTGGACATCCCCGTCCACCATGCCGTCGACGCGAAGATCCCCCTCCTCTAAGTCGAGTGAGCCCCTTACCGTTGCACCTTCGCCGACCACTGAGAGGGGCGTCGGGTCTTCTTCGGATGAGCGACGTAAAAACTCAAACATTGTAGTAGGCCGTTGTCTGGGCAAGAAAAACAGAGCCAAGGATCCCCCGAATCACACACTTTCCTGTTCGAACAGTGTGACGGACGTGTTGGCGTTTCCAAGGTCGATCCCCACGGCATGGTCCTGACTTTTGCCGTTCGCACCGTTGGAGTGAAGGGCATATCCTCGGCTCATGTGGTGGCCCGGGTTCGGTACGACCTCCAGGGAGAGAACCTCGTCGAACTCCTCCTTGAATGCATCTACGAGATCGTCGTAAAGTGCACCACCACCGGCAAGGTACATCTGTCGGGCTTGTCCGAAGTCTTTGTCGTCGAACGCCTTCTTGAGGGCCGGAGAAATAACGTCGTTGTAGTAGATGTTGAGCACTTCTTCCCGAAGCTCTGATAGGTCGTACCGCTGACGACCGGCAATGAGCGAGCCGTTGCGCATCGCGATATCAATCTGGTGCTCCGTGAGCATGTCCAGGTTATGTTTCTTTCGAAGGCGCTTGGCCATCAGCGATGTCGCATATCGAAGCCCATTTCCACTCGTTGCCGTCCGCTGGACCGGGCCGGACGGAAGGCTCAAGATGGACTCGAACGTTCCGTAGCCCAAGGAGACGGCGAAGAAAGGATCGTTCTCGTCAACTTCTCCTTCGCGAGTAGCGGTCACGTGACCTTCAATTTCGGGAATCACCTCGACCTTCGTAATGTCCAGGTTCGTGGTCGAGTGTTCATCCCGACCAAAGGGGCGTCCATCAAACGTGATTTGCTTCTCGCCCAGAATCAGGTCGCGTGCGGTCTCGTGGTGGACCCGATACGTCGAGTACGGGAAGCCGGTCGTTAGTGTCAGCGGCGAGTCTACGCCACCGCCTTTCGCGACCATCAGCCCGGCCCGTAGAAGCAGACGGTAGTCGAGGTCAGACGGGGCATTGTTGATCCCTTTGTGGGGAACCTGTCCTTCTCGTAGAGCGAGCCCCCCGACAACGTACCACTGATCGTCAACTTGGACTTTTAGGCCCTTGTGGAGGTCTTCGGCTACGTCGACCAATTCGGCCGCGTTGGTTTCGAAAACACTGGGAAACGACTTGGTTCTAAGCATCGGATTGAGCGTGTAATGAGGAATGGAGATTAACGGTGGCAGGTAGTCCCCTGAGTGCGATGAATCGTACGGGCGGGTGCGCACGGGGCGCTCCGAACGAGACGAGCACTGTTTTCTTCAATCACAAGAAGAATTCCAGGAGCGCATCGGCACCTGGAGACAGAGCCTCCCACTTTCTGTCATTGCTGGTGAACCAGGGGCATCTGTCGGCCGGACGCCATTGTGTTGCGGGAGATCGTTGAGTCTCTGTTATCGTCACAACTGCCGTCGTATTAAAGCCACGGGGACGGCATTTGGGGAATATTCGCCCGTCTCCGACGCCTGAGCCCGGATTGCCTGTTGCCTGCCCCAGAGATGCGTTCGGTAATGTCACCCCCAACATGCAGGGGTTAGAAAGAAAGGGAACGGTGCCTGAGCCTGTCTTGATCGGGCAGGCAACACTGAGAAAAAGACCTGCAGGCAGGCGCCGAGATCCGTCGACCCACAATACGAAAGCCACGCTGAGCGAAGAGACTTCCGGAACGTTTTTCCGGTGTTTGCGGCGGCCGAGGACGGGGGCGGGTTCTCGTGGCTGGATCCGAATTGCGAGATACGGTTCACATCCGCGTTCCCTGGCCAAACGTGCGGGGCGGGCCGTACCGGGGCGCTGCGGCACCGACGGGACGCCGCAGGCTACCAACTGCGAGGGGCCACGGTCCATGCCTCGACGACGTTCTCGCGCTCGACGACGTAGAGTGTTTCCTGGTTGGCCACGGTGACGCAGGCGTGGTTGGGGACGATGCGGAGGCGGTCGCCGACCGCCAGGGGGGCGCTGGACGGCACCGTCAGCCAGCCGTGTTCTTCGGACAGGTGGTCGAGTCGGACGCCGGACCGGGGCGTCGGGGCCTCGGCGCTGCTCAGGACGATGCCGTACCCGTCCGTGCCGTAGCCGGTGTCGGTGGTGAACACCTTCTTCCCGGCGTCGACGAAGGCGCGGGTTGATCCGTCGGTGGTGCGCTGCGTGCTGACGACGGTCGTGAGGACCGTGAGCGCGCAGTCGTCGAGCGGGGCGGCGCCGAGGGCCACCTGCATGGCGTCGTGCATCACGTAGTTGCCGGGACGGATCTCGGTGACGCGGAAGCCATCGCGCTCCGCATTTTCGAAGGCCGCCATCGAGGGAGTCGAGCCGACGCTGACTTCGAAGGTTTCGGGCTCAACCCCAGGGACGTCGGCGTGGGCAAGGCGGGCGGCCACGTGCAGCATCCGGTCCCGCTCGTGCTGCGCCACACGGCGAAGGGCCTCCTCCTCGGTCTCGGTGCCCGTGGGTCCGTCGTAGGCCTGTCCGGCGTGCGTGAGAATCCCAACGAGGCGGAGCCCCGACAGATCGTCAATGCGGCGGGCCAGATGGATGGCGGCTTCGCCGTGGTCCCACGGCACCCCACAACGTCCGTGCCCCACGTCCACCTCCATCAACACGTCGACCGGATCACTGGCGTCGTAGACGGCCGCGGCCTGCTCGGCGCCCGTCACCGTGTCGACGACGAACGAGATGGTGGCCTCGTCCCGAAGCCCCCGCAGGCGCTCGTGCTTGTCGCGGCCCGTCACCGGGAACGCCACGCGCACGTTCTCGATGCCCGCCGCGACGAACGTTTCCGCCTCCTGGACGGTAGCGACGGTCAGTCCCTCCGCCCCGCGCGTCTGCTGCTCTTGGGCGAGGGCGACGGACTTGTGGGTCTTGGCGTGGGGCCGAAGCGCCACATCGTTCGCCTCGGCCTTCCGCTGCATCTGATCGAGATTGTGGGCGAGCCGGGCCCGATCGACGAGGAGGGACGGGGTGGAAAGGGCGTCGAGCGTCATGTCGAACGAGAGGGCCGAATTGCGAAGGGCAACGAGGTCGGGCAGGTGGGCACCTACACGCGATGGGGCGCGCGCCCCTGGGAGCGGGCATGCGCGAACACTGACGTACGTCGCAGAACGACGGCCTGGTTTTTGGAACCCACGTCTCCCGGAAAGACGGCGGGATCACTGTTGGGAGGGGCGCACGGTGGCCGTCGTGATGCGGTCGTTCACACGGAGCCGATCGACGGTGTCCATTCCTTCTACGACCTCCCCGAACGACGTGTAGCCGTCGTCCAGGTGCGGCTGCATGCTGTGCGGCACGAAGAACTGGCTGCCCTCCGTATCCCTGCCGGCGCTGGCCATGCCGAGGGTGCCCCGGCGGTGTCCGCGGCGCGTGATCTCGGTACGGAGCAAGAAGCCGGGCCCGCCGAAGCCGTCCCGCCGGGCAAAGTCGCCGCCCTGCACCACGAAGTTGGGGACCACGCGGTGGAAGGGCACGCCGTCGTAGCGCCCATTCTTCGCGAACCGCGTGATCGCCTGGACGGTCTGGGGCGCCTGCTCGGCGTCGAGCGCAATCGTGACCGTGCCCCGGTTCGTCTCCAGCGTGAGACGCGGATGCGGCCCCAGGTCTTGGAGATATGCCCAGTCGATGGGCGGCGTGTCGGGGAGGGGCCGCGGGTCCGCCGTTATGGTCGTGTCGCCGGCCTCGGAGAGCCCGGTGGCCGCGGCCTGCCGAACGGCATGGTGCGGGTGGTCGAGCGCATCCCGGAGCGTCGCTTCGGCCGTCGGGCCGCCGATGGCACCGAGGGCCTCCAGCACGGCCATCATGCCCTCCAGGTCCGCGGGGGACGAGAGGCCGCGGTAGGTGATCGCGAGGGTGTCGGCCGCGCCCCGGTCCACAAAGAGCGAGTCGGTGAGGCGGGAGGCGCCGTGGTAGAGCAGGGCCGGGTCCCCCCGCCGGACGGCGCCCGACAGGTGGCGGAAGAAGAACGCGGCCCGCGTTGGACGAACGCGCGCCCAGCGCGCCCCGAGGCCCCGAATGGCCGCGGCGGCCACGCGAGGATCCTCGGACTGGGCAGCCGCCGAGAGCAGGGTGTCGGCGCGGGCCGTGTCGAGCGGGGCGAGGGCAGGCAGGGCGTCGGCGTAGGCGATGGGCGACCGGTCGGTGCGCCACGCTTCTATGGTGCGGAGGACGCGCCCCGAACGGTCGTTCCGGGCCAGCCCCCGCAGCAGCGGGGCGATCACGCGCCAGCGGTCGGGGTGCGCGTCCATCCAGATGCTGACCCCCGTTTGCGTCTCGTTCGACCAGTCCGTTTCGGCCATCGTCTCGGCCGCCGTGCGGGCCACGAGGGGATGGTCGTCGTCGAGGGCCGTCACAAGGGCTGAGCGGGCGGCGGGCGCGGCGGCCCGGCCGTCGAGGGCGCGGGCCGCGTCGACGCGCGTTCGCCAGTCGGGGGCGGAGCGGAGCCAGCTGGCCGCGCGTGCTCCGTCGGTCGAGTCGCCCGCGGCCCCGAGCGCGCGCAGCAGGTGCATGGCCGCCGGGTCGTCGGGGGCAATTTCGTCGAGGGCGTGGCGGATGGAGTCGGCCCGGCCCTGCGCCAGGGCCGGGACGCGGCCGAGGGCGTAGGCGGCGTTACGGCGGGTCCAGGCGTCGTCGGCCGTCAAACGATTGGCGAGCCAGGCGCCGCCCGTCGAGTCGACGACGTCCCGCATTCCGTAGCGGGCGAGGGCGAGGGCCACGTCGGGCGCCCGGGCCGACGGGAGGCCGAGGTCGAGAAGGGCGTTCAGAGAGGCGGCATCGCCCGTTGCGCCGAGCGCCTGAATCAGGCCCCGCTGCATGGTTTCGTCGCGCTCGTACCGGAGCGTCTCCAGGAGGCGGTCGGCGGGCACCCCGCCCGGCATCCGGGCCAGGGCAAAGACGGCGTCGGTGCGCACGATGGGCACGCCGTCCCGGAGGCGCTCAAGGAGGGTGGGAACGGCCGTTGTGTCCTGCACGGAGGCGAGCGCAAAGGCCGCACGGGCCCGCACCGCCGGATCGTCCGTGCCGAGCAGTTGTGTCAGTTTCTCGCCGTCCCGCGCGACCTGTGCCTCGACGACCGCCTGCAGGGCGGGCCGCGTCAGCAGGTCGTCCGACGGGCGCTCCGGCATCGGCTGGCCGACAATCGGAGACGGCAGGAAGAGCGGCGCGAGGACAAGAAGAATCCAGGAGCGCATGGAGCGGATAAAATCGAAAAGAAAGGCGATGGCACGACGACGGTTTGCGCGACCGGGGGGAGCCGTCCGCCGCCGCGATGACGGCAGGCCGGCAGGAGAGCTACGCGTACTCCGCATAGCCCTCGTTTTCCAGAAGCTCTGCGATGGCGGGAGCGGCCGTCTCGATCATCTCCTCTACGCTCATCTCGGGATCGGCGTGGGCAGCCAGGGTCTCGGCGGCCTCGTTCAGCGCGCCGTGGAGCCCGTGCTTCATAATCGAAAAGCTCGTGCAGCGCCACCGGTCCTCGCCGGGCCAGTGGACACTCACGTAGGGTCGCTTGTCGTCGGTGGCGTTGCTGTAGGTGGTCATCGTGAAGCCGAGGCCCTTCACGCCCGTTCGGGTCACGCTTTCCCAGCGCCGTTCGTGGACCTCGTCCGTGTGCAGTTGCCCCGCCGGGCCGTCCGGGAGGTCGGGCAGCTCCGCCAGCTTCTCGTTCCGATGTTCGACGGCGGCCTCGTAGGCGGCTTCCTTCCCGTCGTGCACCGAGTCCGAGAAGAGCTTCGTGTGCCGCTCCCCGTCCCGGATGATGCGCACCTGCCAGCCGTGCGTGCGACCGGTGTCGATGCGGAAAACGTTCTTGACCTTGCGCATAGCAGCGAGCATGCCCCAGGAGGGCGTGGGTGGATGAGGCAAAACAGCCTAATCCATACGTTCGCCGTAGTCGGATGTGCCCGCCCCAGCCGGGGGCGATGACAAAACGCCCGACGGCAACGGGCCGACGGGCGCGGGAATCGATGCAAGATGGAAGGGAACCGCTTCTGGACTAGCTAGAGCCGACCTTCCCCATGGCGACCCGCAGCCGGTTGCGGGCCCGCTCCCGGGCGGTCTCATATTTTTCGCGATCCTCGTCCGCAACGCCCTCCTCCAGGCGCTGAAGGGCCCGTTCCTCAGCGTTCTGGGCTCGTTCCACGTCAATCTCCGACGCCGGCTCCACCGTCTCGGCGAGGACCGTGACGTGGTTCTCCACAATTTCCAGAAAGCCCCCGCTGGTGGCAAAGACAATCTTGTTGTCGTGCACGTCGGCGTACTCGTGCGCCGCGTCCGTCTTCACGATGAGCGGACCGATCTCGAAGGCGGCGATCATGGGCGCGTGGTCGACACGGACCTCGAAGGAACCTTCCACCCCCGGCGCACGCACGCCATCGGCCGGCCCCTGATAGGGATGAGAGTTCGGCGTCACGATGTCAATGTCGAGTTCGTCTGCCATCTCTGCGCTGAGGGCTAAGAGTTGGGAGTTGTGCGGTACTCACACTCGAAACGCTGAACGCACGGCGCTCAACGCATCACCGCGATGGGGTTATGCCTCGTCGAGCATTTCTTCGCCCTCCTCGATGACCTCGTC
>CAYULG010000092.1:0-8161 GCA_964445365.1 uncultured Salinivenus sp.
CCACGACGAGCTGCGGGGCCAGCGAGGCGGTGACGGCGGCGCGCTGGGCCCGGTTCAATTCCGGCCGATCTGACGTGTCATCGTTGGACATGAGGCAGCGCTCGAATTGGGAAACGTGCTTCCTGTTTACTCCGACGGAACGTTGAACGTTGGAAGGTTGAACGTTTCGTGTCCTCAAACCCGACCGCCGTTCCCCCAACAGAGAGAACGCGCAGACGGAGATGGGGGGTTAGTTCTCATTCTCGCGGAGGAAGGGGACGAAGCGGACGGGGGCGAGGGCTCGTTTTGAGACCGTGCCGTCGTCCGACTTCGTGACGAGGGTGAGCTGCTGCGTGCCGCCGGTCGGGCCCACCGGCACGATCATGCGCCCGCCGGGTGCCAACTGGTCGAGGAGGGGCGGCGGGATCTCTTCCGGCGCCGCCGTCACCACGATCGCGTCGAACGGGGCGCGCGCCGGCCATCCCTGGAAGCCGTCGGCTTTCCGCACCACGACGTGGCCGTAGTTGAGCCGCCGGAGCCGCTTCGTCGCCGTCGCGGCCAGCTCCGGGATGATCTCGACGGTGAAGACTGAGTCGACGATCTCCCCCAGCACGGCCGCCTGATAGCCCGAGCCCGTCCCAATCTCGAGCACGCGGTCTGTCGGGGCCGGGTGGACCAGCGCCGTCATGCGGGCCACAATATAGGGCTGGGAGATCGTCTGCTCGTGGCCAATGGGCAGGGGCCGGTCCGCGTACGCGAGCTCGGGCGGGTGGTCCGGCGCAAACCGGTGGCGCGGCACCGTGCGGAGGGCGTCGAGCACGGCGGGGTCCGACACGCCCCGCGCCGCGATCTGCTCCTCCACCATCTGGGCGCGGAGGCGCTGGTGCTTCCAGCTCGTGTCGGCGGGGGGCGTGGCGACGAGAAGCGCACTGAGGGCGAGGGCAAGCATGGCGGACGACCCGTCTGTGAGAGGCCAGCACGGTGTCTCTACGGACGTCGCCAAATCCTCGTTCGGCTCGATGGGGCTGAATGGTCCACGCGTGCCATGTAGCCCCCCGAGTTGAAGCCCTCCCAGCGACCGAGCGTGCGTTGCGCCCCGATTGCCCCGGCCCGCCTTGCCCTTTCCCGTCCCGCTCCGTTTCTTCTCGGTACCCTCCATCCTTCTCCCTCCTGCGTGCCCCGTCGCCATGCCGTCTCCGGCCCCGGATAAGATCAATCGCTTCCTCGCCTTCCTCATCGACAACGTGATCGCCGCCGTGCTGACGAGCATTCCCCTCCTCGGCGGCATTCTGAGCGCGGGCTACCTCGTGGCGCGCGATGGGCTGCGGCTGGAGTTTATGAACCAGCGCTCCGTCGGCAAGCACCTGCTCGGCCTCGAGGTGGAGCGGGCGGACGGTCGGGCCATGGACCTCGAAACGTCGGTCCAGCGCAACTGGATGTGGGGCCTCGGGCCCGTGGCCGCCGCCGCGGCCACCGTGCCGCTCTTCGGGGGCCTCCTCACCTTTGCCATAGCGGTCTTCGCGCTGGGGGTGGGACTGTACGAGGCCTACCGCGTCGTCGAGCGCCGCGACGGCCGCCGCTGGGGCGACGAGCTAGCCAACACACAGGTCGTGGGGTAGGTGCAACATAGCAAGCATGCATGATCGCCTCATTCACGGCTCCGTTCCGTACCGCTGCCACAGTCGGAGGCAATAGCCCGACGTGGAAGAGATGAAATAGATGACCCCCCAGAGGACGCCGCAGAGCATTTTGGTGTCGAGCAATCCACCGTTTCGGACGCCGACAATGCCGATACGAGCGATAAGACAACCTACTTCGTCTCGTCGACGAATACACAGACCACGAGGTCGCAGCGACTGAGCATTCCCCGCTCAGGCCCAAAGGTCGGGATGAGTAACGGTGAGTCTCACACGCCTTTGTCGCTTCGTTCCAAAATCCAGGATCTGAACGTCTGGAAGCGAGGCGAGAAGCAAGCCCCACACAAACCGCTTCTCACTGGCTGCCGGACGGCTCTCACCGTCGATTGACCGATCCCCCGAAAAATCCCGGATTGTAGGCACGTCATTCTGAGCTCGATTCAGAATCTTTCCAACTTCGGCGATGCTGCCCAAAAAGATCCCGCAGCTGAGAAGGCAGGCTTCCCTTGTGCGAGAAAACCTGCCGAGGGGTTTTTCGGTCGGAGTTGAAGACGGTCCGCTAAGCAGCGCTTCTCATTCTCTGCGCCGTTGGCACGCTAGAGCAAGGAATTCGCTGGCTTCGCTTCGAGCACTTGCGTGATCGACCTGGAGACCGCCCCCCAACGAACGACATCCCACCCAGACGACGTTGTGATCTGGCACGTGAGCGAGGTTTTTCGAGGGCCGGCACGGAGCTGCCCCTCACGGTGTCCCGTGCCACGGCCGATTTCCTGCATACTCTCGACAACCGTTTCCTCTTGCTTTTCAGAGGAGAAGCCTGCTGGCTCGATCGGCGAATGCCTGAAGCGACACCGCAACAGGGCATTCTCAGGTTGAAACACGGTACGACTACGAATCACCGCGAGCCTTCCGTGCCGCCGCCCCCGTCATCGCCAGTTCTTCGGGCGTCTCATTGAATTGGGGAAATCCACGCCGGCCCCATTCCTTGATGATTTCGCTCTTCGCCCCCCCGCCGATCTCGGCGGTCTTGCATAGGGACACGGGTCTGCGGCCATAGGTGGGAGCGGCTCCCCGGGCCCACGCGCCTGAGGCCGTGCATGTGCCATGCTCAAGAGGGGGCTCAGTGGGCCCGGGCACTTTGCATCTTTCCCTTCACCTCTTCCCCCTCGTCGGACGGGGCATCGTGCATCGAGTCCAACTCATTGTGGAACGCCCGGACGAACGCCTTGGCCGTCGAGGAGGCGTCTTCGTGGGACGTGGGGCGAGGGACGGGATCTCGGCCGGCCGTGCTCTCCCCGGTGTCGGTCTCGCCGTCCGTTTCCTCGTCCGGCCACCCCGGAAAGACCCCGCCCGGCCGGTCGTCCGATGGCTCGTCGGTACGCTCCGCTTCGGCAACGGACTCACTGGAGGACTCCCTCTCGTTCTCGACGGCAAGCCCGGCCGAGCAGAGCGTCGATTTTGTCTCCTCGGCCGCGCCGAAGAGGAAAGCCAGCGCGTCCATCGCCTCGATGGCTTCCCGCCGGGTCGTCTCGGGATGCCCCCGCAACGCGACCTGAAACGCCCCTATCCGGCACGTGCTCACCTCCCCTGGGTCGCAGGGACCCACTTCTTGATCGACACACCAGGACGCAAACGCGAGCGCCCAGGCCTCAAACCGCTCGGCTCTGTGCTCGGATAAGTCTTCCCTCCGGGCATCCCGACGGAAGGCCTGAGAGATCTCTCGGAGCGTCTGTTCGGAGAAGGGAATTTGACTCATGACGGCGGATACTCCTGGGGGCATAAAGCAAATATTCGTACTGAGGAAGGGGCTCGTTGGTGAAATCTGCGGGACGCAGGTCGGCGAGGCAATGCGCCTTCTCTCAAAAGGGGTCGTCAGGCGACCTTCTGCTCTGGAGAGACGACTGCGGTGCGCCGATCGGCGTCCATCGACGTCTGCCCGGAGGACGTTGCCGAAGAGGACGAGTCTGGGTCCCGTTCCTGGCGGACGTGCGCTAACTGGAGGTCGTGAAAGACATTCAGGGCCGTCCGCTCGGCATCGGATTGGGGCTCAGAGGAAGTCATTTTGGGGTGATTCCGTGGTTCTGACAATTCAACCGAGAAGTCTACCCGCTAGACACATCAGGGCCGCGAACATAACGTCGGGTCGGAGCGATTCTCCGCCCGCCCCCGCGAACCGGCTTCCCGTCTCCCCCAGTCGCGCTGACCGCCCGGTCGACCCCGCCGCTTACCCGGCCGTCGCGACGGGAAGCTCCTCCCATCGGGTCGTGTAGCGGGGGGACGTGTTCTGCCGCTTCATCGTCCACTTCGCGCGGCTGGACGTGCTGCTTTCGGGAAACCCAGCAGCCGCGAGGCGAACGGTCCCCGTTCCATGCTCCCGGTTGATTCGGTCGACGGCCGCCGTCAGATCCTCGTCTTTTCTCCTCTTCCGCCCGAAGAGGCTCTCCTGATGAGGCCGACTCGGCCGAATGTCGTACAGCATCACGCCGGCTTTCTTGTAGCCGTAGCCCTCCCGGTAGATGATCTCCAAGAAGCGACGGGTCGCTTTCACGAACGGCGCGGCCCGCGCAGTGTGCTCCGCGAGCGATCCGGCCAGCCCATTCGAGTAGTAGGGCGGGTCGCCGAACCGCTTCGTGGTAATGAAGGCCTTGATGCCCTTCGCCACCAAGCTCTCCTCCCGCAGCTTCTCCGCTGCGCGCTCGGCGTGTTTGGCGAGGGCTTGCCTGAGGTTCTTCTTCGAGCACACCCGCTCCCCGAACGACCGGGACCGAACCAGCGTCTTCCGGTCGGGCCGCACGAGCTCGAGCTCCAGGCAGGGCCGCCCCCGAAGCTCCTGAGCCGTACGGAGCCCAACCACCGTCATCTCCCGCCGGATCCAGGCGTCCGGCAGCGCGCGAAACTCGGCGGCCGACGCGACCCCCTTCTCCCTCAGCGTCTCCTCGTAGGCGCTCCCAACCCCCCAGATGTCCCCTACCGGCACGCGCTCCAGGAGCTCCTCCCGCTCCGGCTCCCCCGGGCAAACGTAGACGCCCTTCCCCATCCCGGCCCGCTTCCGGGCCTTCGCGTTCTCATCGGCGACCTTGGCGAGGGTCTTGGTTCGACCAATCGCCACGCGAATCGGGAGGCCGAGCCACCGCTTGACCCTCCGCCGAAGGCGATCCCCGAGTCGCTGAAGATTCTCTCGCTTCAAGGCTGGGAGGGTCAGAAACGCCTCGTCAATCGAGTACCGCTCCAGTTCCAGGGCCTCGGTCTCGAGAATAGAGGCCACGCGCTGGGACATGTCCCCATACAGGGCATAATTGCTCGACAGGATCGCGGCCCCCATCTCCCTGAGCTTCTCTTCCCACTTGAAGTAAGGGGCCCCCATCGGCACGCCCTCTGCTTTCAGCTCCTCCGAGCGGGCAATGATACAGCCGTCGTTGTTCGACAGGACGCCAACGGGCACCGTCCGAAGCGAGGGATCGAAGACCCGCTCACAGGACACGTAAAAGTTCTCGCAGTCAACGAGGGCGTAGACACGGTTCACGAAGGGGGAACCAACAGGTTTGTGAGAAGCGACCGAGCATGTGCCCTACACACATGTAGCACACATGTTTTCTTGTCAAAAAGCTGGACCACGGCAATCGCGTCTTCACGACGACAGTTGCTCGCCCTGTTTTCCAGAGACAGAGGATCAGTGCCCCCACAGCTCCCATTCCGCCACTTGCCCGCACTTTCCCGACATCTTCCTGCGATCAGGCGCAGCTGCGTCTCCATCGCTCGACGCGGCTTTTAGCATACAATCGCCCCGGAAGCTGGGCCTGTGTGATGAAAGCATGGTCTCCGCTGTGGCGACGTTAGATCCGGCGGGTTGGATGTGTCTACCAGCTGCATTTCTCGACGGGATGATTTCCCAGAGCCCGGTTCCTTGGTGGGGGACCGGGCTTTCGTCTTTACACGCCCCGGGGAGCCGCCGCCGAGGTGGTTACCGCGGGACCGACTGTGTAGAATTGACGAAGGATCAAGGGCCGGCGTTATGGGCGACAGCCCAAATGTGTCTTTGAAATTGTCATTGGTTGTGTTTGCTCCCGTATTCGACATGCGCCCCCCCACCCACACAGCGGCCTTCCCCGACTGGATGGACGGACTCCTTCCCGTGCCGGAAAGCCGACTGGAAGCTCTCTTTTTGCTCGTCTATCTCGACAAGCGCCGCCGCCGGCTTCCCGTTCCCGCCGAATGGGCGTATCCGAAACGACCGGCCCCACCCAGTGGGGACCGGCCTGCCCAAACGCCCCGGGAGGAGGAAGCACCTCGACGGGCAGGCCTCCAGCACAACTAGTCCTCACCAGCAGACCCCCTATGCCGCCCATGCCCGCGACAAGAAAGAGCACGAGCGACACAGGCGCCGAACCCTCTTCCGCCGAGGAGACGTGTACGCCGACCCGCATCGATCCGGAGAAGGTGCGAGTGGTGGACATTGAGGAGAAGGAGACCGGCGAACTTATCAGCCGGGACTGCTACGACCCCGACGGAGGCGCGGCGGAGATGGGGGACGTAATGAAGTTGCGGGACGGAGAGCTGTGGCTACGAACGATCGACTGGGCCCGGTCGAAATCTCACAGTGAGGAGTTGACGCTGCGGTGGGAACCGACGGGCCTGACTCAAGAAGACGTGGGTCGAATTGGCGTCTTTACTTGGCCAATGGGTGAGCCCGTGCGGATTTTCAGCAAGAAGGATCGGAAGTAAGTGATGTGCGCGGTGGGCTGTTCCTCTTCCCTCTCCGACGCCCGTCTTCAGGAGCCGGACAGCACGGCGGCTGCCCTCGTCCTTCTCAGTCTCTCTCCCATCTGGCGCATCGGACGCCGAGCACCGCCCCGGTCGCGCCCGCCCTGCGGATCCGCCCGACCCAGGCCTTCGCCGCTTTGTCGAAACGGCTCTCGGCGCTCCCAATCCGTGCCTCCTTCCCCGGTCTACGTAGACCTGGAGCATACGTTGCCCGCGAGACGTGATCGTCGGGCCCCTGCCCCGAATAGTCCCGTGAAACCGCGAACGACCGGGGGCCAGTTGTCTTTTAGGGATCGCGTCTCACCTTACGGTGAAGAACACCCATTCGACCGAACTGCCCTTCGCCCCACCCGATACCACTTCTCTCCCCGCGTCGCCCCCACCGATCAGCCGAGGCACAGCATGTCCATATCCCGACGACTCCGGATTGAGCTCGCGTCCCACGACCCGGAAATTGTCGATGGGGCCACGAGAAAACTCGTGCACTTTATCGGTGATCGCCACCCGCACACACCGATGGCGATTCCCCTCCCGGGCCGAACCGAGCAGTTCGACGACGATGTCTCCCAGCGCATCCATCCCCGCGTGGTTGACGTGCATGCGGCGGACGCCGAACTGATCGGTCAACTGAGACAGCTCCAGCTGCCGGAGGGGGTGGAGGTATCCATCAAGCAGCACGGGTAGGTTGACCCGGATCGTCGGACCCTGCCTGTCCCCTGGCGAGGATCGGCTGACAGGCCCCCTCGGCGTCCCGCACGCGAAGAGGCGTCAGTGCGTATCGCAGAATTGACGCACGGTCGCCCGAGGAGACGGTGTACGAAATAGCCGTGAATCCAGTGGAATAACGCGGCGCGTCACGCCGATCGGGAACCAATGACGCAGCGCGTTATTAAAGTCGAGCAATGGTTCAACGTGGGACGTATATTGCCCACCTCTAACGTCAACTTCTGCCTATTTAAAAACGACCACGAGGACTGCCATGACGGCCCAAGACACGAAGACGCCAACGAACGATCAGGAGGGCTTTGACCTCAAGAACCTGCCGGACGAGGTTACCGGGCGGGCCCGCGAGGTGTGGCTTGCGGGGCTCGGGGCCCTCTCCCGCCTTGAAGACGAAGGCGACAAGGTCTTCCAGACCCTCATCGAGCGCGGCAAGGAGTACGAGGACAAGCGCCGCGAGCAAATCGAGCAGACGACCGAGGACCTTCGCAATCAGCAGGCCTCCTTTACCGAGGACGTCACCGAGCGCCTCGACGACGCCACGCAGTCCGTCGAGAAGGCGGTGACGGACACGCTCAGCGGCACCCTCGGGCGCCTCGGTGTGCCGACCCAGGACGAGGTGCGCGGGCTGTCTCGGCGCGTGGGACAGCTGTCCGAGAAGCTCGACGCCCTCTCCCAGATGCTCGACGCCCAGCAGACGGCCGTGGAGGCGCGTGTACTGCACGTGGTGCCCGGCGACGACGGCTGGACGGTGACGATTGAGGGCGAGGACGACCCGGTGAGCACCCACGACACGAAGAAAGAAGCGGTGAGCGCGGGCCGCGAGACGGCCAAAGAGCACGCGCCCAGCGAACTCATCGTGCACAAGCAAGATCGCTCGGTGCAGGAGAGCTTCTCGTACGACGAGGACGCCGCCTAACTGCACCCTCACACGATTCTACGTTCCAGCGGCCCGTCCCCCCGACTCCGGGAGGCGGGCCGTTTTTGTTTGTGGTCCGTGATTCCGCCTCGCGGCCCGCCCTCCCGCCCCCGAACGTCGCGGGGGCAAGTGAATACACACGTGC
>CAYULG010000092.1:8171-9644 GCA_964445365.1 uncultured Salinivenus sp.
GACCGCTCGGTGCAGGAATCCTTTTCGTACGACGAGGAGGGCACCGAGTAACACACAACCACCTATGATGTCTTTTCCAAGCGGCCTGTTGCCCGGCTCTCGGTCGGGATCGGGCCGCTTTTCCATTTCTACCCTCTCCCGGACGCCGCCGCCAGACCGAGGGAGAGCATCGAACGTCGCGTCGGCGCTCACATACACGGTTGCCCGACATAGCTCATCAACGCACCTTTGCCCATGATCCAGCGCGACGTGCTCATGCGACAGATCCGCCAGCTCGGGCAGGCGCTGGCGGAGATCGTCACGGCCAGCCAGACCGGTCAACCGCAGGCCGTGCTCGAACAGATCGACGAGGCCCTCCAGATTCACCTCGACGGCACGGCAGCCGACCTGCGGACGCTGCCGCCCGAGACGCTCCTCGCCATGTGTGACGACGACGGCCGGTTCGACCCCGAGGCCGCCCAGACGCTGGCGCGCCTCCTGAACGTGCAGGGCGACGCCCACCGCGAGCGCGGCGAACGCGAACAAGCAGGGGCCTGCTTCGGGCGCTCCCTCCTCCTCTACCGCCGCCTGCTGGCGGAGCCGGACGCCCCGGTGTCGTGGCAGGTGGGCACCACCGTCGCGGCCCTCACCGACCACGTCGACAGCCTGCCGGTAGACGACGCCGCGGAGGAGGCCCTGGAGGCCCATCGCAACGGAACGAATTAGCGTACGACCCCCGTCTTGTCGTCGCTCGGCTCCCGAAACTGATAGGAGGCCAGGCGACGGTAGAGCCCGCCCTCCCGCATCAACTCGGCGTGGGTGCCGCGCTGCACGATGTGTCCGTCGTCGAGCACGAAGAGGCGATCGGCCGTCTCCACCGTCGACAGCCGGTGGGCAATGATGAAGGTGGTCCGCCCCTCCATGAGCCGCTCTAGCGCCTCCTGCACGAGGGCCTCCGACTCGGAGTCGAGCGAGGAGGTCGCCTCATCGAGCAGGAGCAGACGGGCGTCGCGCAGAAGTGCCCGGGCGATGGCCACGCGCTGGCGCTGCCCGCCGCTCAGCTTTACGCCCCGCTCCCCGACCGCCGTCCCGTAGCCGTCGGGCAGGTCCTCGATAAAGCCGTGGGCGTTGGCCGCCCGGGCCGCCTCCGCCACCGCCTCGTCCGAGGCATCGAGCCGCCCGTAGCGGATGTTCTCGCCGATCGTCGTGTTGAACAGCTGCACCTCCTGCGACACCGACGCGATTTGTTTACGGAGCGAGTGCCGCGTGACCGTTGACAGGTCGTGGCCGTCCACAAGCACACGCCCCGACTGCGGAGCGTAGAAGCGAGGAAGAAGGCTCATGAGCGTCGATTTGCCCGCGCCGCTGGGCCCCACGAAGGCGACCGTCTCGCCCGCAGGCACGTCGAACGAGAGGTCGTGCAGCACCGGAGTGCCCTCGTCGTAGGCAAAGGTCACATTCTCCAGGCGGACGTGTCCCTCGATCGGCGGGAGC
>CAYULG010000093.1:0-9625 GCA_964445365.1 uncultured Salinivenus sp.
TGCGACGAGTACGACGTGGACCTGCGCCTCTTCCACGGGCGCGGCGGCACGGTGGGCCGGGGCGGCGGGCGCACCTCGCAGGCCATCCGGGCGCTCCCGCCCGTCGTGCACAACGGCCGCATCCGAATGACCGAGCAGGGCGAGGTGATCTCGTTCCGCTACGCCCTGCCCGACATTGCCCGACGGCACGTGGAGCAACTCGTGAACGCCACGCTTACGTCCACCGCCGAGGCGCAGCAGGAGGAGACCTACGAGAAAATGTTCGTCGACAAGGTGTCGACCGACTCCGACGTGGCCGGTCTCATGGATCGGTTCGCCGCGTATGCGATGGAGGCCTACCGCGACCTCATCGACGACGGCACGGGGCCGGGCTGGCGCTGGTACACGCAGGTCACCCCCATCGAGCACGTCAGCCGCCTACCCATCGCGTCGCGTCCGGTGTCCCGTGGAGGAGGCGTCGACTTCGATTCGCTCCGGGCCATCCCGTGGAATTTCTCCTGGACCCAGCCCCGCTACATCGTGCCCGGCTGGTTCGGCACCGGCCACGCCCTCAGCCGCCTGCTGGACGAGGACCCCGACCGGCTTGACACCTTCCGCACCCTTTATCAGGACTGGTCCTTCTTCCAGACCGTGCTCGACAGCGCCCAGCGCGAGATGGCTCGGGCCCGCTTGTCCATCGCCGAGCAGTACGACGCACTCAACGAATCCGGTCCCTCCTTCCACGACACGATCCAGACCGACTACGAACAGGCAGAGGCGGCCATTTTACAGATCACCGGCCAGGACGCCCTCTTCGACAGCAATTCCGTACTGAAGAAGTCCATTCGCCTCCGCAACCCGTACACCGACGTCCTCAACCTCCTACAGGTGGAGTTAATGCAGCGCTACCGGGCCACCGAGGACGAATCCGAGCGGGAAACGCTGACCCAGGCTCTCCTCTTGAGCCTCAACGGCATCGCCGCCGCCATGCAGAGCACCGGCTGACTTCCCCCGTCGGCGAGCAGGACAAACGATAGAAGCTCGATCGCTCCTGTCCTCCGTCGTGCTCACAACGGAGAATGGGGGAGCGGGAGCGTGGGAGACGCGGGGTTGGGAACGCCCTACACAACCCAGGTTGTGGGTTATGAGTTGTGCGAGTTGAGGGGTACGTTCTCGGGGCTACACAATCCGAAACCGTGCAACTCCGGGCTCAGTCCTGCATTTTCAACCCGTTTTCGCGTTGAATTGCGAGAACGCTCAACCTAAAACCCTCAACCCACAACTTGAGCTACACAGAGTGTGCTTCCTCATCGCCGAACGTGAACCGACAGCGCACCGCGGCCCTCCCGCATCTCCCGCGACGACGACCGTTGACGACGCAACTGCTCTCGACGGGCGCTTCCCCGCCCCAATGATCAAATGGGGAAATGACCCAATGAGGAAATGAACTACTTCCGTTCTTTCCACTCGAGAAACAGCGCCCGGCTGCACATGAAGGCTGCCTCGGCGGTTTCGCTCGTGAACCAGTAGTTGACACTCGCCCCGACGGCGGCCCCGGCCAGCGGCACTGTCTGTCCCAATTTTCGCTCCATCAGAGCCTTTCCAATCTCGCGGGGAAGGTGGCGATTCTGGTCGCGGAAGGTGCCGGAGACACGGCCCTTGTAGTCGAGGTCGTTGGCGAAGGCGGCTGCGGCCACGCTCACCTCGCGGAGCGCCTCGTTCCGTGCCTCCTGCCCCCCGGACGCCGCCGCGTTGAAGATCGACAGCACCAGCGGCTGAAACATGGGGCCGCGCAGCGGAAAGCCGTAGCAGGCCCCGATCTGCTGAATGAGGCGCAGATTGATCGTAAACAGCAGCGGAATGTCGGCGGCGATAAAGGCCGTGCCGATGAGACCGGTGCCCCCGCCCTCCAGCGCGGCGAGAATCGTGTTTTGCCGAAACCGGCTCCGGGCCAGCGGATCGAGCTCCGTGAGGGACTGGCTGCGAAGGTCGCTCACCGTCTGGGCCGGCAGGCCCCGATCCTCGGCGGCAGCGAGGATGTCGTCGTCCTCGAAGGTCCACTCCGAGGCGTCGGAGAGGGTCGAGAGGAACTGGTGGATGCGGTCCACGACCTGGTCCATGGTCTCGGGCGAGACCGTCTGGTCGACGGCCCAGTCCACCGGCGTCATGGCCCAGTCCATCGCCTGGGTGGCCACCGAGGCGTCGGCGTGCTGCCAGTCCTCGATCTCGCGGCGAACGGCCTTCTCTTCGTCGGTCAGTTGCATGAGGGCAAGAGGAAGGGGGACAGGATTACGAGAGTCCTCCAACGGAATGGGGTGGGGAAAGATGCAGCGCTTTGGCGCCTCAGAGGTGAGACGGAAGACGCAAACCAATTGTTACTGTTGGCAAGTGGGGATGCGCCCGCCGGGCTGTTATTCCCCCTCCAGAAGAACGTGGCCGTCCCAGTCTCGACGCCAGCCCAAAACGGCCGCAAGGGCTAGCACGAGGGGCACCGGCGTGAGGATCCAAAGGATTGACGCGAAGCCACCGAGGAAATCCGGTCCCAGTGCCAGGAGGGCGGGCCCAATAGCCGTGCCCCCGATAAAGACCGTGTTCGCGAGGCCGCGGATGGTGCCGTGGTGCAGGCGGCCAAAGTAGTAGGCATAGGCGCTGCCGAGGAGGGCCTGCTGCATCCCCTGTGCCACCCCGAAGACACCGCCGTAGAGCCAGACCTCCACCGTCGTATTCACCGCCGGTAGGAGGCCCATCATGGCCCCGTAGAGCCCCAGTTGCAGGCTCAGCAGGAGGCGCGGCGAAAAGCGATCCACGAGCCAGCCGGTACCCACATTGAAGAAGGCCGTCACCACGCCCAGCGGGATGAAGAACTGCGCCGCCAGGTCGCGCTCCACACCCACCTCCTCCAGGATCGAGAAGTGGTGAAAGAGAAGCCCAGTCCCGAGCCCCGCCGTGCAGACGCCCGCCGCCGTGAAGAGCCAGAAGGTCCACGTCCGGTAGGCCACAGCCGGCTCGACGCCCGTCACCGTTTCCTCGTCCCCGGACTTGTCGCCCGTCGACGGGGCATCCGACATCGGTGGATCCGGGGACAGCCCGTAGCGCTCCGGCGCGTCGCGGTAGAGAAACGCTCCAAGGGGCAACATGACCGCCGCCAGGAGGCCGCCCATCAGAAGGTACGTCGTCTGCCACCCGTAGGCCTGGATGCCCTCGTCGATGAGGGGCGGGAAGAGGGCCGTGGCCCCGGCCATCCCGAGGCCGAGGATGCCGACGGCCAGCCCGCGCCGCCGCTCAAACCACAGGTTCACCGCGTGGTTGTTGATGAGGCCGAGCGTGCCCTGGCCAAACCCCCGCAGGCACACGAACCCCACGAACACCCCGATCCACCCGCGTACCTGACTCATTCCCACACAGCTCAGGGCGAAGAGCCCAATCACCGCCACGGCCATGCGACGCGGCCCCCACCGGTCGACCAATCGCCCCATGAGGGGCAGCGCAAGCGAGCCGAGCACCGTGGCCACCGTGTAGAACCACGAGACGAGCGACCGGGAGAGGTCGAGGTCTTCGATGAACGCGTCGATGAAGAGGGACACGCCCGCCGTCTGCCCCGGCAGCGTCGCCGCCATCCCGAGCGTCGAGATGCCGAGAACGATCCACCCGTAGTAGATGGGACTGCGGTGGACCAGCGCGGACGAACGAATCGTGTCGGGCGAGGGACCCATAGCGGGGACGAGACGGGACAGGCATGCGCGCCTGTCGACCTACGGCATTGGGTAGGCAGCGTTACCGGATCGCACAGTTCAACCCGTGGTCTTGACGAGACTTTTGCTGAGGGACCACGCGGCCGCGACTCCGCTCGTCAGTGGTCCATCGTAAGGACGGCGCGGAAGCGGGCCTCGTTGTTGATCATGCGGTCGTAGGCCGTGGCGGCCTCGTCGAGCGGGAAGGTCTCGATCTCAGGCACGATCCCGGTGAGCGCGCTGAAGTCGAGCGTGTCCTCCGAATCGTTGGCACTTCCGCTGGGCCACCCGGACACGGACTTGCGGCCCTGGATGAGCGCCATCGGTGACACCTCGACGGGCTCGCCGGTGGCAGCCACGATAACGAGCGACCCGTCACGTCCGAGGCCCCCGACGACGGACGTGATGGCGTCGGAGTTGGGCGCGGTGGCGAGCAGCACGTCGGCCCCTCCGAGCTCCTGCAGCGTCTCGGCGGCGGCCCCGGTGGAGGCGTCGACGAAATGGTGGGCGCCCAGGTCGTAGGCCAGGTCTTCTTTGTCTGCGCTCGTGGAGAGAGCCGCCACCTCTGCCCCCATCGCCGCCGCGTACTGGACGCCCAGGTGTCCCAGCCCACCGATGCCCTGGACCGCCACGAGGTCGCCGGGACGGAGATCCTGGTTGCGGAGCGCGTTGTAGGTGGTGATGCCGGCACAGAGCAGCGGCGCCGCCTCCTCGGCCGACAGATCGTCCGGCATCTGGGCCACCGCCTCGGCCGGGGCGGTCATGTACTCGGCGTAGCCGCCGTCGAAGCTAATTCCGGTGACGAGGGCGTTCTCGCAGTTCACGAAGTCGCCCTCCCGGCAGGCCGCACACGTGAAGCAGTGGCCGCCGTGCCAGCCCACACCGACCCGGTCGCCCTCGCTCCACCGCGACACGTCGCTCCCTACTGCGTCCACGACGCCGGCCACCTCATGGCCCGGCACCCGCGGGTAGTCGATGCCGGGAAACGTGCCGTCTTTAACGAAGGCATCGCTGTGGCAGATGCCGCAGGCTTCGACCTTCACGCGCACCTCGTCGGCGGCGGGGTCCGGGACGGGCAGATCGACGAGTTCAAAATCGTCTCCGGCGGCGGGGACGCGAGCAGCGTGCATGGTCGACATAGAATGTTGGGGCAGTCGTGAGGAAAGGGGTGTGCAGAGGACCGATCCGGTCCAAAGAGCAAAACGGCCGGCACGGACTGTAGCGTCGGAGCCTACCGATCTTGTTTATCAGCACCGTGCTTATTCCGGAATCAGCCCGGCGTTCCGGCCCGAAGCGCCGTCCCGAAAACGTAACCATTGGCCCTCCTGCTTCCCCTCGTGTCCAAATCCATGATTCATGGAGAAATGACCGCTGCCCTTCGTAGGCACACATCCACTCCTTTCCGAAACACGCTTTTATGCCTACACTCAGGTATGGACGAAGCGAACCAGCCCGTGTCCGGCGACGGGGCCGCCGAGCAGCCCTTTTCGTGTCCCGAGTGCGACCGCACCGTCGGCCGTGCGAACGTGCTCACCGGCGACTTCACCTTCGAGGACGTAACCCCGATCTCCAACAGTCCGGACGGCAGCCCGGAGTTCCGGGAAACAGGGCTCGACGACGGCCCGCAGAAGGCCATTGAACTGCGGTGTGACCACTGCGGGGCCGAGTTTACCCTTGGCGTAGAGACCGACGACTAAGCGCCCCCAGTTGCTCCGCCGTCCCGTCTCCTTCGTCACAAATCGCCCGCCTCCTCATGGAAAAAGCCATTTGCTCGATCGAGTGGACGAGCCCGGGCGGCGACACGGCCACCGACGTGACCGACGCTATTGAGAACGGGGTCGTCTCCGCTACGCCCCACCCCGACGACGCCATCGACCGCCCAAAGGGCTACAGCGTACAGCTCACCCTCACGCCCGACAGCGACCCGTTCGCAGAGACGTTGCAGGAGGCCCTCCTGAGTCTCGATCCGCCCGAGGTGACCCTCCATCTCGAGGGCATCGACGAACCGATCTCGGACGTGCCCGTGGGCGTGACCAAGGTGCCCCACCTCGGCGAGCAAAACGAGGCCGAGCTCAGCGTCAAGCCGGAGGGGCACGACCAGTTTCACCCCCACTTCTGACCGTTCAATCGTCCGCCACGAGCTGCTCCTTCGCCGCGCGGCGTAGCTGCTTGACGGCGTGCTCTCGCTGCATGGCCGCCGACTGCGTACCGAAGGATTCGACGTGCACCAGCTCGACGGGCCGCCGGCCACGAGTGTACCTGGCGCCCTCTCCGTCGTTGTGCTCGGCCACCCGCCGGTCCACGTCGGTCGTGTAACCGGTGTAGTAGGTGCCGTCACTGCACTCAACGATGTAGATGTAATGCTCGGGTTGGGAGCTGGTATCTTCGTCTGGAGATGTCGCCATCAAAACTCGTCTAGGCTTCGAACAGTGTGTGCGTTTGGGCGTGTGTGGGGAGCACATCGCTCTCCACGCACGCAACCGCTGAACCGCAACATGGTTACCGCCATCGTCCTTCTCAACACCGAGCGCGACACGGTCAACGTCGTCGCCGACGAGTTGGCCGCCCTCGACGGCGTCAGCGAGGTGCACTCCGTGGCCGGCCGTGTCGACCTTGTCGCCATCCTCCGCGTCGCCGAGAACGATGAACTGGCCGACCTCGTCACCGACGAGATTCGCCAGATCGAGGGCATTACCGACACGGAAACACTCATCGGCTTCCGCGTCCATTCCAGTCACGACCTGGAGCAGATGTTTTCGATCGGGATGGACTGACCGCACAGGAGGATCCTGCAGGGGGGCTACTCCGCCTCGCCCAGAATGTCGTCCACGGTGAGGGGATCCAGATCGGGCAGGGCCGTGATCGTCAGCGTGTCCCCCCGGCGGTGGCGAATCCGCTCGGCGTACCCGTCATCCTCAGGCCGCCGAAACACCTCGACGACTTCGTTTGCCAGGTCAACGACCCAGTACTCTGGAATTCCGGCCTGACTGTATCGGTCGGATTTTACGTCCCGATCGTATTCAATACTTGTGTCGGCAACCTCCACGACGAGAAATGTGTCTCCCGGCCGAAGGTGACGACTCGTTGGGGCCGTTGAGTCGTAGAGGACAAGATCAGGCTCCGGCTCGCTCACGTCATCCAGGTGCACCGGGTTCTGCACGCTCACGCGGATGGCTGTGCCTTTCCGCTCACCGAACAGCTCCGTGAGTCGGTTGACGCAGTGGGCGTGCGAGGGACCAATTGGGGACGTAGAAATCAGGTGGCCGTCGAGCAGTTCTATGCGGTCGTCCTCTGATAAGATGCCAGCCTCCCCCATCGCGCGGTATTCCTCGACGGTAATCCGACGCTCGCGGGTGTAAAGAGCCGCCTCCGGAGCGGCCGTATCGGAACGAGACGGTGTGGAACGCTCGATCGTGTCCATGGCGGAAACGGGCACTGGCGTTAGAAAAGGAACCTGCTTTTTTTGAATGCGCTTGGCCCCCATCGGTTCGAAGCCTCCTCGACGAGATTTCTCTGCCCTTCGGTCAAAACAGAGATCGATTATAAAAGTAAAAGTTTGAAAGGCGGAACCTTCGATTGAGGGTCTTATGTCCTGAATCCCGATGACCTTTTTTCGAGCATAGGTTGTTTCAGTCTCCACAGCGTCGATCAGACATGAATGCTCCCGAGCAGTCCACTGCCTCCTCAACGGCAGAAACGGCTGGTTTCTTTCAGCCAATCGATCACGCCCAGATGGTTCTCCTCCCTTTCCTTCTGCTCTTTGGCGTCGGCTCCCTGTTTTTCGGACCGGGAACGCCCCCCGGCAACGCCGCCCTCCCTGCGGTTCTGCTGGTACTCACAGTCGTGATCGGAAAGCAGTTGTATCAGAAGTGGGATGCGATCTCGTGAGTCTCCATCGGAAGTAGGAATCGACCGTCTACTCCTCTTTTGTTTCCCGGCTCAGCCGATGCGCCTGCCGGGTGGGCTCGGGAATCTTGTAGCGGGGGCTGCAGTCGAGTGCAAGCGCCACTGCGTCGTCCGTCGTGATCCGGTGACCCACACTCACGTAGACGGGGTTCACCTCGGTGCGGGTGCGCAGGACGCACCCAATCGTTTCGCCGTCGTCCACAAGGGGCACGCGGCTGCCCTTTTCGGCTGCAAGGGTCGCGTCCGGGGTGCCGACGAGGATGGACTTGGCGACCCCGAGCGTGGGGTGGTCCAGGAGGACGCCGAGGTGGCACGCAAAGCCGAACCGACGCGGATGGGCAAGGCCGTGACTGTCGGTCATCAGCACGTCCGGTGTGACGGCCAGCTGCTCCAATGCTGGGAGCACGGGCGGCGTCTCCCGGAAGCTGAGCAGGCCCGGTACGTACGGGAACGGCACGTCGCAGCGGTGGATGGCCTGGTCTACGATCTCCAGGGTGGACAACGCCAGAACGGCCACGGCGGCCTGAGCGGTGTCGTCGCGGATGCTTACGTCAATCCCGGCCACGGTCTCGACGCCGGACGGGAGGGGCTTGGTCTTCACCTCAGAGGCCAACTGCTCCTGGATCTGCTTCGCTTCGTCCGGGGATACGTCCCACGCGTGCCCGTGCTGGAGGGGGGTCTGCATGTTTGTGTGGGGTCCAAGTGCACAGTGTCGACCGTTTCCGTTGTAGGAATTGACGGAGCCGGGGGGTCGGTTCCGCTTCTCCTGTCCCGGAGACGGCCGACTGCGGCCGGCGGTCCGCCGTCTGCTGTCTCACAAAGAGTCGGCACGTCAATCACATTCAGTTTCTATCGAGCGGATCAGGGCAGACTGCAAGCGGTAAAACTTTCAGTGAATTGAGGCAAAACGGAATCCTGATCGTGTTACGGGCATTGATACAGGATCCTTGTGGGCACCTGCTCTTCAGGTCCGATCTTGGGTCCATAGCTCAGTTGGTTAGAGCGCTACGTTGACATCGTAGAGGTCAGTGGTTCGAGTCCACTTGGACCCACGGCTGCCGCTCTTAGAGACTGTTTTGATTTTTGGGTCGCGGTTGTCATCAATGCCGCTCCGTCTGGGGGTGGCGCAAAGCACATCAGGGAGAAGAACGGTCGGCATTGATCGGTCTGTGGAGTCTTAGATTCGGTCAGTCGTCGCGTGGTAGTCTTGACGCCAGCGTGTGAAATCAAAACAGTCTCTTGCCCCGACAGCTGTCGGGGTGGGGCGGCTTTTTTGTTGTCCCCCGAACGGGACATCCTCTGACACTCGCACCTCCTTCACACGCCCACACCGAGCGGTATGCCCGATGTACAGGACAAGACCATCACCATCATCCTCCCGGACGGGTCCACCCAGGAGCACCCGGCCGGGACGACGGGCCAGGCGATTGCCGAGGGCATCGGCGCCGGGCTCGCGCGCGATGCCCTTGCCATCAAGGTGAACGGCGAGGTGCGCGACCTTCGTCGTCCCATCAACGAGGACGCCGAGGTCGCCATTCTGACGTGGGACGATGAGGAAGGCAAGGAGACCTTCTGGCACTCCTCCGCCCACCTCATGGCCGAGGCGTTGCAGGAGCTCTACCCCGACGTCAAATTCACCATCGGCCCACCGATCGATCAGGGCTTCTACTACGACGTGGATCTGGGCGACCAGACCCTCTCGGCCGACGAGCTGGAAGAGATCGAGGAAAAGATGGTTGAGCTCGCCCGCCGCGACGCCTCCTACGAGCGGCACGAGGTCTCGAAGGAGGACGCGATCGAGTTCTACGAAGAGCGCGGCAACGAATACAAACTGGAGTTGATCGAGGACTTAGAGGAGGGGGAGATTTCCTTCTACGACCAGGGCAACTTCACCGACCTCTGTCGGGGCCCACACATTCCGTCAACCGGCGCCATCAAGGCCCCGAAGCTGCTCTCGGTGGCCGGGGCGTACTGGCGCGGCGACGAGACGAATCCGCAGCTCACCCGCA
>CAYULG010000094.1:0-9512 GCA_964445365.1 uncultured Salinivenus sp.
GCGTGCTGGCCGTCAACGACGACGCGGTGGCCATCAAGAGCATCGAGCGGGCCATTGTGGACCGGGGGTGGGAGGAGGGTTGGATTCAGCCGGAGCCGCCCCCCGAGCGCACCGACTTTCAGGTGGCGGTGGTGGGTAGCGGCCCCGCGGGCCTCGCCGCCGCGCAACAGCTGAACCGGACGGGCCATCGTGTGACGGTTTACGAGCGGGACGACGCCATCGGCGGGCTCATGACCTACGGCATCCCGGACTTCAAATTTGCGGGCGATCGGGTCGAGCGGCGGGTCGACCAGCTTCGCAAGGAAGGCATTCAGTTCGTGACCGGCACGGAGGTCGGCGCCGATCTTCCCCCGGACCGGCTCCTTGCCGGCCACGACGCCACGTGCCTCGCCCTCGGCGCGCAGGGACACCGCGAGCTTCCGGTGCCCGGCACCGACCTCGACGGCGTGATGCCGGCGATGGACTTCCTTCCGCAAGAAAACCGGCGTCAGCACGGACGGCCCGTGCAGGACGGCGTAACGGCGGCGGGCAAGAACGTGGTCGTACTGGGCGGGGGCGACACCGGCGCCGACTGTGTGGCGACGGCCCACCGGCAGGGGGCCGAGCAGGTCGTGCAGATTGGCATCAACGAGAAGCCCTCGTCGGAGCGCTCCGCAGACAATCCCTGGCCGGAGGCCGCGCAGGTGTACGAGAAGACTTACGCACAGAAGGAGGGGGGCGACGAACAGTTTGCCGTGAACACGCAGGAACTGGTCGATCTCGACGACGACGGGCACGTCGACGAGCTGCGGGCCGAGCGCGTGGAGTGGACCTACGAGAACGGCCGCCGCACCGACAAGACCGTGCTCGATCCTGATCTCCGCATCCCCGCTGACCTCGTGCTCGTGGCGATCGGCTTCACGGGGCCGGACACCAATCCGTTTGCGTCAATGGGCGTGGAGCGGAAACAGGACGGCACGTTCGCTACGGACGACCGCCTCATGACCGACGTGGACGGCGTCTTTGCGGCGGGAGATGCGCGCATGGGGGCGTCGCTCGTGGTGTGGGCCATTGGCGAGGGCCGTGACGTAGCCCGCCATATCGATCGCTACCTCACTGGGGAGTCGCACCTCCCGGCCAGCCTGCAGACGCAAAATCCGCCGCTTGCACGGCGTTGAGTATAGATGTATGGAGGTTTGGAGGTAGGCAAGGCGCGCGTCCATACTTCCGCACCTTCACACTTCTATCCCCAATCAGACCTCGTCGGCCCGGCGCTCCACCCACAGTGTCACGGGGCCGTCGTTTGTGAGGTGCACGTCCATCATCGCACCGAACTCGCCGGTGGGCACCTCGTGTCCCAATTCGTTCTCCAACTGATCGACGAAGTGTTCATAGAGGCGGTCGGCGTGGTCGGGTGGGGCAGCCTCGTCGAACGAGGGCCGGTTGCCGCGCGTCACGTCCCCGTACAGCGTAAACTGAGGGACGACGAGCGCGTCGCCGTCGGTGTCGAGGAGCGACTCGTCCATTTTGCCGTCGGCGTCGGGGAAGACGCGGAGATTCGCGCATTTGCTTGCGCACCATTCGCTTTCGGCCTCGGTGTCGTCTTCGTGCACGCCGAGCAGGATGAGCAGGCCGTCGCCGATCGCGCCGACCGTGTCGCCGTCAATGTCGACCGAGGCCTCGGAGACGCGTTGAACGAGGGCAACCATGTGAGAGCAGAGAGTTGTGATGAGAAGGGATGAAGCAGTGTCCCGGAGGAAAGGCGTTGCGTCGGGACGCCTTTCCGATAGAAGGTACGGAGGACTGGGGGGAGGCCGACGATCCGGCCAGGGAGGCGGGGCGCCATACGGGGCATGCGTCAGTCCACGTCCGCCAGGAACGCACGGACCGCATCGAGGGCCTTGCGGCGATGGCTGATTTCGTTCTTGGCTTCGGGGGGCATCTCCGCGAAGGTCTGATCGTGGTCCTGGGGCCGAAACAGGGGGTCGTACCCAAAGCCGCCCTCGCCCCGAGGCGCGGTGGTGATGGTGCCTTCGCAGACGCCCTCGAAGGTGTGCACGGTGCCGTCACGACCAATCAGGGCCACTACGGTGCGGAAGCGCGCACGGCGGTCGTCCACGCCGTCGAGCACCTCTAGCAGTCTTTGCTTATTGTCTTCCGGGGTGCAGTTGGGGCCGGCGAAGCGGGCGGTGTGCACGCCGGGGTCGCCGTCGAGGGCGGCGACCTCCAGGCCCGTGTCGTCGGCGAGGGCGGGGAGCCCGGTGGCCTTGCGGAACGCCCGGGCTTTTTTCTTGGCGTTGCCCGTCAGCGTCTTCGCGTCTTCCTCCACGGTCGGTGGATCGTCGAGCGTGTGGCCCGGAATAACCTCGACGGCGACATCCGACAGGAGGGCACGCAGTTCGTCCACTTTGCCGGGGTTGCCGGTGCCTAGGACGAGGCGAGACGGGGAGGGCATGAAGACCGAGCGGATTGGTGGGAGAACGGCGCGAGAGCGCAGATGGATGAGTACGGAAAAGGAACACGAGCAGGCGATCCTCGTTGCTCCCCCGCGTTATCACATGACGCCGCATGTAAGCTATAATCTACAACCAGATTTCTCAAGGAGGGATCCACGTTGGCTGTTGGTGTAAAGGTTCGAAACAACGAAGACATTGATCGCGCACTCAAACGCTTCCGGCGCCAGGTAAACCGGAGCCGCGTTCTGCAGGAGTACCGGCAGAACATGGCGTACATGAAGCCGTCGGAGGAGAAGCGGCTCAAGAAGAAGAAGGCGCGCCGGCGCCGCCACCGCGAGCGCAAGCGGGGCGATAATAACCGGAAGCGTCGATAACGTTCGAGTGCCAATCGGGAATGTGTGCCGCTCTTCGTTCGCGCATTCCATCGTCCGAAACAACAAAGGGACGGCCCTGTCATGGGACCGTCCCTTCTTCTGTTGTGTCAGGAAAAATCCAAACCCCTCTTCAGAATCAGCGCGATTCTGAGGAGGACTTGTTTTTGTGAAGAAAGGTAACCTTAGATCTCGAGCGCCTCGTTCACGAGGATCTCCTGCTCGCGGTCGTGGACCTTGGCCGAGCCGGTGGCCGGGCTCGCACTGCGTGGACGCCCAACGTACTGGACTCGTTGCTCGCAGGGACCGTGAATGTCCTCCAGGATGTCGTCGAGGCGAGAGCGGACGAAGGTCCAGGCGCCCATGTTCTCAGGCTCCTCCTGGACCCACACGGTCTCGTCGGCCTCGGCGTAGCGCTCGAGCTCTGCCTGCACGTCGGCGTCGGGGAACGGGTAGAACTGCTCCAGGCGGGTGATGGCAATCTCGTCGCGCCGGTCGTCCTTCTCCAGTGCCTCCACGAGGTCGTAGTATACCTTCCCACTGCAGACGATGTGCCGCGTGACGTTGGCCGGATTGGTCTCTGCCGAAATGACCTCCTGCACGCCCCCGTTCATGAGCTCTTTCGGGGACGACACGCACTTCGGATGCCGCAGCAGGCTCTTGGGCGTCATGATGATGAGAGGCTTCTTCACGTCACGCTTCACCTGCCGGCGCAGGGCGTGAAAGTAGTTGGCCGGCGTCGAGAAGTTAGCAACGATCATGTTCTGCTCGGCGCAGGTCTGTAGGAACCGCTCCAGGCGGGCCGACGAGTGCTCAGGACCTTGCCCCTCGTAGGCGTGCGGCAGCAACGCAACGAGGCCGGAGGTCTGCCCCCACTTCTGCTCGGCGGCGCTTACGAACTGGTCCCACACGATCTGTGCGCCGTTTGCGAAGTCCCCGAACTGGGCCTCCCAGCAGGTCAGGGCATTCTGGTCCATCACCGAGTAGCCGTACTCGAACCCGGCCACGGCGTATTCCGAGAGCAGGCTGTCGTAGATGAGGAGCCGGGCCTGGTCGTCGCTCAGGTTGTTGAGGGGCGTGTACTCCTCGCCGGTCTCCTGATCGATGAGCACGGCGTGGCGCTGGCTGAAGGTAGCGCGACGGGAGTCCTGACCGCTCAGCCGGACACGTGTGCCCTCCTGCAGCAGCGACCCAAAGGCCAGGGTTTCGGCGAAGGCCCAGTCGATGCGTTCCTGGTCGTAAAAGAGGTCGTCGCGCTTGCCGAACAGCCGTTCGAGTTTGCGATGGACGTTGAAGTCGTCGGGGAAGTCAGTGAGGACCTCCACGACCCGCTCCAGATGCTCATGGGTAGCCGTGGTGTCCACCTTGGGCAGGTGCTCGTCGGCTGAGCGCCGAACCCGTTTCTCCAGCGCCTCATCGGCGTCTTTTTCATCCAGGTCCTTCGTTCGCTCGAAGGCCTCCTGAAGGCGCCCCCGGTAGTCGTCCAGCATCTGCTCGGCCTCATCCGGCTCAATCTCCCCACGGCGGAGCAGCATCTCCGTGTAGAGCTTCCGTGGCGAGCGCTTCTCCTCGATCTTCTCGTAAAGCAACGGCTGCGTGAAGGTCGGTTCGTCGCCCTCGTTGTGTCCGTGGACGCGGTAGCACATCATGTCGATGACGACATCTTTGTTGAAGCGCTGGCGGTACTCGAACGCCAAGCGCGCGATCCGCACGCAGGCCTCAGGGTCGTCGCCGTTGACGTGGAAGACAGGCGCCTCAATGGCACGAGCTAGGTCTGTGGCGTAGGTGGAACTGCGAGCGGCCCCCGGCGGCGTCGTGAAGCCGATCTGGTTGTTGATCACCAGGTGGACGGTGCCGCCGGTCGTGTAGCCTCGCAGTTTACTCAGGTTGAGCGTCTCGGCCACCACGCCCTGCCCGGCGAAGCCGGCGTCGCCGTGAATCAACAGGGGCATTACGGCGTCGTGGTAGTCGTCCTCCGTCGCCTCGGGATGCTCGTCGCGCAACAGGTTCTGCTTGGCGCGGGACATGCCCTCCACCACGGGATTGACTGCCTCCAGGTGACTGGGGTTTGACGCCAACGACACTTCAATCTCGTTGCCGTTGGGCGAGGTGACGTGGCCACCCGCGCCCAGGTGGTACTTTACGTCGCCGGAGCCCTGCGTCGTGTTCGGGTCGATGTTGCCCTCAAATTTGGAGAAAATCTCCTCGTAGGGTTTCCCGATGATGTTGGCAAGAACGTTGAGGCGGCCGCGATGGGCCATGCCCATCACCACGTCCTCCACGCCGTTGTCGGCCGCGTCGGAGAGGAGGGTGTCGATGAGGGGGATCATGGTCTCCGATCCCTCCAGTGAGAAGCGCTTGTGGCCAACGTACTTGGTGTGCAGGAACCGCTCAAACGCCTCCGCCGCGTTGAGCTTCTGCACGATGCGATGGCGCTCCTCCTCCGAAGGCGGCCCGGTGTTCCTCATCGGCTCGATTCGGCTCTGAATCCACTGCTTCTCTTCCGGGTCCGAGATGTGCATGAAGGCCGTGCCGACCTTGCTGGTGTAGGCCTTTCGCAAAATCGACAGGATCTCGCGGAGCGGGAGCTTCTTTTCATCTCCTAACCCGCCGGTGATAAATTCGCGGTCGAGGTCCCAGATTGTGAGGCCGTAGGTGGCGGGATCGAGCTCGGAATGATACTCCCACTCGTAGCCCAGCGGGTTGGTGTCGGCCTGCAGGTGGCCGCGCACCCGGTAGGCCCGGATAAGCTGGAGCACGGCCGCCTGCTTCTGCGTCATGTCGAGGTCGTCCTTTGGATCGTGCTGGCCGAGTTGCGGCGTTGAGTCATTCGCCATCTGGAAGGGCTGGTACGGCACGCCCAGGTCGGCGAACAGCTCCCGGTAGAACTCATGATTCCCCATCAGAAGCTCCTCGATGTGGTTGAGGAACGCCCCGCTGGTGGCGCCCTGGATCACCCTGTGGTCGTAGGTGGAGGTGAGCGTCATAACCGGGGAGACGCCTGCTTTGCTCGCCACCTCCGGGTCGTACCCGCGATACTCGGGGGGGTAACCAATGGCCCCGGCGCCCACGATCACGCCCTGCCCGGGCATCAGGCGCGCCACGCTCATCGACGTGCCGATCATGCCGGGATTGGTGAGGGTGGCCGTGGTGCCCTGGAAGTCCGACAGGTCGAGGTCCCCGTCGAGGGCGCGCCCGACGATGCTGTTGTACGTCCCCAGAAACTCCGCGAAGTTGAGGCTGCCCGCGTCTTTGATGTTGGGCACCAGAAGGGTGCGCTCGCCCCGCCGCTCCACGTCGATGGCGAGGCCGAGGTTGATCTGGTCGGGCTTCACGTGCTCCGGCGTGCCCTCCTCGTCGCGCCGGAAGGTGGTGTTCATGTCGGGGTACTCCTGGAGGGCCCGCGCCATCGCGAAGGCGATGATGTGGGTGTAGGAGACCTTCTCGCCGCCGACCTGCTTCTGGTAGTCGTTGAGCAGGGTGCGATTCTCCTCCAGCAGCTTCACCGGCATCGTACGGGCGGAGGTCGCCGTGGGAATCCCGAGACTATCCTCCATGTTCTCGACGATCTTTGCCGAGGGCCCCGTCATGGCCTGCACCTCCACCTCGTTCTCGTCGACGGACGGGGCAGAAGCGGCGCGAATCGGCGGCGCGGCGCCGTCCCCCCGGCTGGGGTCCGGCGTGGGGGCCTCGTGGGCATCGGGCTCCGGCGTCGGCTCCGTGGTGGGCTTGGTCGTCTGGTCAGACGGTGGCGCGGTCGCCTCTCCGTCGCCCGACGATTTCGTGGCGGGGACGAAAGAGGCATCCGGGTGGTAGTCCTTGAAGAACTCCCGCCAGCTTTCGCTTACGCTGTCGGGATCGTCCAGGTATTGCTTGTACAGCTCTTCGATGTAACCCGTATTGAATCCGAGGGAGCTCACAGTAGGCCAAAGGGGATTTGATGAACAGAGTGCAGCAGTACCGTACGAGGGCATTCATGAGGTACGGTGTATTCCCGACAAGGATTCAGGGCGGGACTGGGTGCCAGGGGCCGGCCCTCCTCTTCATCGGCAGTTGTCATCCGAAAGAAGTGGGCGCAGTCCCCAAGTTGTGGGCCAAGGAGGCGGCACGTTACGCGAGACCGAAAGAAATCGTCGTCCCCGTCGGTGGGTTTGCGCTGGATCGCGGTCTGAGACGGGAACCCAGGAAGAATGGCTTGATCTACAGCCACCCCTGGGCCTCGTACCACTCGACGGTCTCGTTTATTCCCTCGTCGAGGGGAATGCGGGGGGTGTAGCCAAAGTCCTGCTGGGCCTTATCGATGGTGCAGGCGGTGCAGGCGTGGCGAATTTCGCGGGCTTTGTCGCGGTTGAGGGGCGGATAGGTGCCGGTAAGGGCCCCCCAGGCTTCGGCGGCGGCCCCCAGCACGGTCACGAGGGGGCCGGGCACCGGAACCGTAATCGCCCATGTGTCCAGTGCGTCGGTGGCGGCCTGCTTCACTTCGCTCCAGGCGTACGGCCGCTCGCCGCCGAGCAGATACGTTTTGCCCTTGCTTTCGGGGTGGCGGCTCGCCTCGGCTATGCCACGGGCGAGGTCCCGGCCGTGCACGAGGCTCACCTTCGAGGCTGAGGCGCCCCCGACAATCGGGCACACGTGTCGGCTGACGGCCTGGAAGAAATCGAGGATATCGCGGTCCCGTGGGCCGTACACGGCGGGGGGACGTACGACAGTGATCGGAAGAGTCTCCCAGTAAGACGCGGTCATTTGTTGGGATTCCCGGAGCGCCTCCTCCATCTCAGCCTTGCTGCGGCCGTAGCGACTGACGGGACGGAGAGGGGCGTCCTCGGTGGCGGGGGGATCGTCGCAGCGTCCCACGGCGGCGAGGCTGCTGGTCACGAGCACGCGCTCCACGGCCGGCGCGGCGTGCTTGACGGCTCCCAGTAGGTTGAGGGTGCCCTGCACGTTCACCTCGTAGAAGGGCTCCCAGTTCGGGGCGCGGGTAATCCCGGCGACGTGGTAGACGTGCGTCACGCCGTCGAGGGCTGTCCAGAGCGCCTCCACGTCCGAGAGGTCGCCGCGTACGTACGTTACGTCCAAGTCCGAGAGCCACTTCGGGTCGGAACGCACGAGGCACCGCACGTCCGCAAAGTCGCGTCGAAGCAATTCTTCGACGAGGTGGCTGCCCACAAAGCCGGTGCCGCCGGTGACGAAGGCGGTTTTGCTCACACTCTTGGCGGATTGGTGAGAAGGAGAGCGCGTCGGGGTGATCTCTTTGGAAGGGAGGAAGGAGGGTGGAGAATCGAAGATCGAGAAGGAAGAGGAGTGGAACGTTACAAAGAGCCGTCGTGACGTGTCTTCAGCGTACGAGTCTTCTCAATCCCTCTTCCGTTCGTAATGTCGAAGATTGAAAGCTTTCGGGAACTGAAGGTCTACCGCCGTGCCCACCAGCACGCCAGGAAGCTTTTCAGGCGCTCGCGTCAGTTTCCAAAGGAGGAGCGATATGCACTGTCGGATCAGATCCGGCGCTCGTCGCGGGCCGTGACGGCTCTTCTGGCCGAAGCGTGGGCCCGTCGTCGATACCGTGCGGCGTTCACCAACAAGGTGACCCAGGCGCTGGGCGAGACGATGGAGACGCAGGCCTGGCTCGATCATGCACGTTCCTGTGGATACCTCGATGAAGACGAATACCACGAATTCAATGAGGCGTGGGATCACATCGGCGCCATGCTCAGACGCATGATTCAGCGCGCCGACGGATTTTGTAAATCCTCTTCGTAGAACCGGTTTTCTACCTGACCCTCGATTCTCTACTCTCGTCTTGTTAACCGAACCACGTTCTCGACGTGCGGCGTGTGGGGAAACATGTCCACCGGCTGCACGGCATCGATCCGGTACATCTCGCGCAGGCGCTCCAGATCGCGCACCTGCGTCTGCGGGTTGCAACTGACGTAGACGAAGCGCTCGGGGGCGATCTCCGCGATCTGGGCCACCACGTCTTTGTGCATGCCCGCCCGCGGCGGATCGACGAGGAGCACGTCTGGTGCGCCGTGCGTCTCGGCAAAGTCGCCGGTGAGGAGGGTCTTGAGGTCGCCGCTCACGAACGTGCAGTTGTCCACATTATTCATATTGGCGTTCGCGCGGGCATTCGCCACGGCGTCCTCCACCAGTTCCGCGCCGATTACCTCGTCCACGTGCTCGCTCATGAAGAGGGAGATCGTCCCGGCGCCGCAGTACAGGTCGTAGAGGCAGTCGGTGGGCTGGACATCGGCAAAGTCACGGGCCACCTCGTAGAGCCGTTCCGCCTGCAACGTGTTGGTCTGGAAGAACGCGCTGGGACTGATCTCGAAGCGATAGTCGCCGATCTCGTCGTAGATGACGCCAGGACCGAAGACGACCTGCTCCTCGCCCTCCGGATTCTGCGACTTGCCGGTGTGATTGGTGTGGACGAACGTCGTGACCTCGGGGAAGTCTTCCTGCAAGAAGTCTGCAAACGCGGCGATGCGGTCGTCAGGGGCGCCGTAGGTGACGAGGTTGACCATGCAGTCGCCCGTTTGCTCGCCGGTGCGCAGGACGAGGTGGCGCAGGAAGCCCTCGTGGTTGCGGATGTCCCACGGTTTCCACTCCTGCTCTTTTACGAAGTCGCGAATGCCGTTCACCAGCCGAACGCTGAGTTCGGAGTGGAGGTGGCACTCCTGCAGGTCGAGCACCTTGAAGAAGTTGCCGGGGA
>CAYULG010000095.1:0-9472 GCA_964445365.1 uncultured Salinivenus sp.
TCGTCGCGGGAACGAACCAATTGCACCGAGTCTGAATTGGGACGCACAGTCCGGTGGCCGTTGTCCACCGAGGCCGTGCGTCCCATGTCTCGTTTGCATCACTTCGCCATGTCGTCCCGGCGCTCCTTTCCCCAGCGCGTGCTCGTGACGGTCGGCATCGTGGCCGTGTCGCTGATAATGCTGTATCTCATTGTGGTGCTCTCGCGGGTGCTGCTGGTCGTCTTTGCCGGGATACTGATGGCGGTGGGGCTGGGCGGCGGGGCTGACATCTTGCGTCGCCGTACGCCGCTGGGGCGACCGGGGGGGCTGGCGATCGTGATCACCCTCGTCGTACTCGCCCTGTTTTTCCTGTCCGGTGCGATCGGAGCGCCTCTGACTGGACAGATCAACGATCTCGTTACTCAACTCCCGGATGCGGTTGAGATCCTTCGTAAGCGGCTAGCAGAACAGGAGTGGATCGGGCGCTCGGTCACCGAACCGGGGATGATGCAAGATCTAATGCCGTCCCCGCAAGAGGTCATGGGGGGAGTGACGAGCGCGTTTTCGCGGACGCTCGGGGCGGTGGCCAATGGCTTTGTGATTCTCTTTATCGCGATCTATGGTGCAGCCGATCCCGGCTCCTACGTGAGTGGCGTCGTGCACCTCACCCCGAAGCGGAACCGCTCGCGGACGCGCGAGGTGATCGACGCCCTCGCCCACGCCCTGCGATGGTGGCTGGTGGGTCGCCTTACCATGATGAGTGTCGTCGGCGTCCTCACGACGCTCGGGCTGTGGATTGCTGGCATTCCCAATCCGCTGGCTCTCGGGCTGCTCGCGGCGCTTCTTTCGTTTGTGCCCTACGTGGGCCCCATCCTCTCCTTCTTCCCGGCCGTGCTGGCGGCGCTCACGGTGAGTCTCACGAAGGTCCTATACGCCGTCATTGTCTTCGGTCTTGTCCAGACCCTGGAGAGCTACGTCGTGACGCCCCTCGTACAGCAGCGGGCTGTGTCGATGCCACCGGTCATCCTCATCACGGCGCAGATCGCAATGGGGGTCATCGCGGGCGCCATCGGGGTACTGCTCGCCGCGCCCCTTGCCATCGTCGTGATCGTACTCCTCCAGATGCTCTATGTGGAGGACGTCCTCGGGGACTCCATCCAGGTACTCGGACAATAAGGGCTCGGCACTTCCCTCATGTTCTCCTCCTCGTGCTCGGTCACACGTGTCTCAAGAGCAAACGCACGTCGCCGTAGTGAGCGAGACAAATCCATCGCAACCCAAAACCCGTGCTCGTGTATGGTTGCATCGTTCGATCATCGTCTCTGATAGTCCCTGTTCTACCGTCTTATGCTGCGTCGTCTCCTTTCGGTCGGTCTGGTTCTTCTGCTGTTCGCCGTGCCTGCCTCGGCCCAAGACGCCGATCCGTTCATGCGTCATCCCGCCGTGCACCCGGACGGGTCCACCATCGCCTTCTCCTACCAGGGGGACCTCTGGACCGTCTCCGCCGACGGCGGCCGGGCCGACCGACTCACCATCCACGAGGCCTACGAGGGCCAGCCCCGCTGGCACCCGAACGGACGCCAGATTGCGTTTACGAGCGATCGCTACGGCAACGACGACGTGTATGTGATGGACGCGGGTGGCAGTTCGCCCGCGCGCCTCACCCACCACTCTACGGACGACGCGCTCGGGGGCTGGACCCCGGACAGTACGCTTCTCTTCACCACCCGTCGGACCTACGCACAGGCCGAATGGAGCAACGAGATTTATCAGGTGGCGGACAGCGGGGGCACCCCCGACCGCCTGCTCGACGCCGTCGGGTCTTCCCCGCGCATGTCGCCGGACGGGCGCTTCGTCGCCTTCGAACGGGGCGTCAATCGGACCAGCAAGAAGGGCTACGAGGGCCCGGCCAATCGGGACGTGTGGGTCTACGACATGGATACCGACACCTACACCCAGATCACGACCGATATGGCCAACGACCACAGTCCGATGTGGGCGGGCCCGCGCACGCTCCTCTACATCAGTGAGCAGAGCGGCACCTACAACGTGCACCGCCAGGCGATCACCGATCAGGGAGAGGTCGACGGCGAAGATGAGGCGGTTACGACATTCGAGGACGACGGCGTGCGTGCCCTCAGCGCCAGTGCCGACGGCAGCGTGATTGCCGTTGAGCGGGAGACGGACGTGTACGTCATCGAAGAGGGCGGCGACCCCCGAATGCTCGACGTCACCGTGCCGGCGGACTATCGTTTCGATCCCACCGAACAGAAGCAGATGACCGATGGGCTGCGCGGCTACGCCGTCTCACCGGATGGGGAGCAGGTGGCACTCACGCTGCGGGGGGAGCTCTTCCTTCTGAAGAACGAAACGGAAGCGCCCCGCACCACGCGACTCACCGAGCATGCCTACCGCGACCGCGACCCGGCCTGGACCAGCGACTCCACCCTCGTCTTCGCTTCGGACCGCAACGGCGGGCAGTACGACCTCTACCGGCTCGAATCGGCCGATTCTGAGCATCCCGGCGATCTCTACGACGCGCTGCAGCACGAGGTGACGCGCCTAACGAACACGCCCGAGGACGAGCGCATCCTGGCGATGGCGCCGGACACCTCCCAGATCGCCCTCCGACGCGGGTCGATGACGAGCTACGGCGCGGGCCAACTCGTGACGGCGAGCGTCTCGGCGGAGGGCCTCTCCGACGAGACTGTGCTGGCGGAGGGCTGGAACGCCCCGACGGACGTAGCCTGGAGTCCCGACAGCGAGTGGCTCGCCTACAGCAAAAACAATCTCAACTTCAATTCGGACATTTACATTCACGCCGCCGATGGCTCGCGAGCGCCGGTAAATGTGAGCCAGCACCCCCGGGGCGACAGCGAGCCGGTGTGGAGCCCCGACGGGTCGAAGCTCGGCTTCGTCTCCGAACGCACCAGCGCGGGCACCGACGTGTGGTTTGTGTGGCTGCAAAAGGAGGATTGGGAAAAGACCGAGCGCGACTGGGAAGAGATCGAGGACGCGGACGAAGCATCCGAGGAGGAGGGCGACGAGGACGTCTCCTCCGTCCAGATCGACTTCGAGGACATCCACGATCGCCTGGAACGGGTCACGGCCCTCCCGGGCAATGAAGACGACCCGGTCATCGGCAAGGAGGGAGACACGTTCTACTTCGTGGCCGGCGAGGAGGGCTGGGCCGCCGACTACGGAACCGAAGCGGACCTCTACCGCATCGGGTGGGATGGCTCCGACCGGACGCGGATCACCCAGGGGGGCGTCGAGCCGTCGAACGTGCGACTTACGCCGGACGGCACGCAGGTGACCTTTACCCATTCAGATGGGCAGATCGCCCGCGTTCCCACCTCGTCGAACGAGTTGGAGCGCCTCTCCTTCGCCGCGTCGATGACGGTCAACCACGAGAAAGAGCGCGCACAGATCTTTGCTGAGGTCAGCCGGGCGCTGGATCAGGGCTTCTACGACCCGGATTTCCACGGGAACGACTGGGACTCGCTCCGCACCAAATACCGCCCCTGGGCGATGGACGCCTCGACGACGCGCGACTTCCAGGATGCGGTGAACCTTATGCTCGGGGAACTGAACGCGAGCCACATGGGCTACGCCGGCGACGACCGGGCCGAGACGCAGAGGGCGCGGACGGGACGCATTGGGGTGGAGCTGGACCCGGTGGAGACCGGCGTGGAGGTGCAGCGCGTGGTGCCGCGCTCGCCGGCCGACCGCGAGACCAGCACGCTCCGCGAGGGCGACGTCATCACGGCCGTGAACGGCACAACCGTGACCGAGGCCGACAACTTCTATGCACTCATGGAGGGCACCGTCGAGGAGAAGGTGCTGCTAGACGTGTCCGGGCCGGACGGGGAGGAGCGCACGGTCCGCCTCCGGCCCACCGGCAATCTCCAAGAAGAGCTGTACCGCGAGTGGGTAGAGGAACGGAAAGACCTGGTCGAGGAATACTCCGACGGTCGCCTCGGATACGTGCACGTCGAGGGCATGAACTGGGACAGCTTCGAGCACTTCGAGCGGGAACTTTACGCCAGTGGCCACGACAAGGACGGTCTCATCATCGACGTGCGCTTCAACGGCGGCGGCTGGACGACCGATTTTCTAATGACGGTGCTCAACGTACGGCGTCACGCCTACACCGTCCCGCGCGGCGCCACGGACAGCCTCAAGCAGAAGCACGAGCAGTTCCGTGGGCACTATCCGTTTGGTGAGCGCCTGCCGTACGCGGCCTGGACGAAGTCCGTAGCGGCCGTGGCGAACGAAAACAGCTACTCGAACGCCGAGATCTTCTCTCACGCCTTCAAGAACCTGGATCATGGCCCGCTCGTGGGCCAGCCCACGTTCGGTGCCGTTATTTCGACGGGGGCCGCGCGTATGATCGACGGGTCGTACGTGCGCATGCCGTTCCGGGGCTGGTACGTCTACCAGACCGAAGAAAACATGGAGCACGGTCCGGCGCGTCCCGACCTTCGCGTGCAGAACCCGCCGGCCGTCAAAGCGGAAGGGGAAGACCCGCAGCTCCGGCGGGCTGTTGACGCCCTCCTTGAGGAGGAGGACTCAAACGAGTGAGACAGTGCACGTCGCTTCGGCCTCGCTTACGAGCCCGATGCCCCGTCACACAAAGCCTGCAACCAAGCATCGAGTACCAAGCCCTCGTGTGCTCGAACACCGAGCGGTCTCAATAAGGAATTGGAAGGAGGAGTCGGGAACTGTAGCGGGCTCGGATGGTGCGAACAAATTGGTCGCTATTCTTCAAACCGGATCTCCTTCTTCGTTCCATGCCCGAAAACGTACAGATCAACGCACTGCTCTTTGACATGGACGGCGTCCTGGTGGACGTCTCCCGCTCCTACCGGCGCGCCATTGAGGAGACGGTCGAGCATTTTACCGGGCGTCAGATCGGTGAAAACGCCATTCAGCGATACAAGAACTACGGGGGATTCGAGGACGACTGGAAATTGACGCACGCCATTATCACCGATACGGCGATGGAGGTGCCGCTCAGTCGAGTTATCAACGAGTTCCAGGATCGCTATCGGGGCGATGACTGGGACGGCTTCATCAATGAGGAGCCGCCTCTCATTGAGGACAAAACGCTCGACGCCCTCAGCGACGACGGGTGCCTGCTCGGGGTCGTCACGGGCCGGCCCGAAGAAGAGGCCGAGTGGACGCTCGATCACCAGGACTGGACGGACTACTTTCCGCTGCTGGTGGGCAAAGAGAAGCAGGGTGAGCGCCAGAAGCCGGATCCGTTTCCCCTCGAACACTCGTTGACCATGCTCGCCGCTGCCGGCTGTGACCTCGCCCCGGAAGAGGTGGCGTACGTCGGGGACTCGGTGGACGACATGGTGGCGGCCCGCGACGCCGACATGTGGGCGATCGGCGTCGTCCCTCCCTACGTGGACGCCGACGAGCACGAGCCCTTGCTGAAAGAGCGTGGGGCCCACGTTGTGCTCGAGGATCTTAACGAGCTTCCCGATGTCCTGGAGGCCTTTGAGGAGCGGGCTACCGCGCGACCGGTAACCCGATAAGAATTTACCCCAAAGGTCCTTGTGCCGGCAGGCGGCCATTGCGGGCGGCCTGCCGGTTTTTTCTATGGAGGAGCGGGGATGTCAGACGGAAGGACGGATTGGGGTTCCCATCAGGACCCGTCCTCCACCACGATCTCCACCCGCCGGTTCTGGCGGCGTCCCTGCGATGTTTCGTTCGGGGCCGCGGGCCGCTTGGGACCGAAGGCTTCAATCTCGAGGGTCTCCGTCTGGACGTCGTGCTCTGTGTCCAGGTAGTGGGCCACCGCCGCCGCCCGCTGGGCCGACAGGTACCAGTTGCTCGGGTACGTGTCCTCCAGACTCGGGCCGATGGGCACGTTGTCGGTGTAGCCCTTAATGCGAAAGTCGGCCTCCGGATACTGTTGCTTGAGCGTCCGGGCGTGCTTGTCGAGTTTCTGCTTCGCGTCGTCGAAGAGCCACGCGCTGCCCGACGGAAAGTAGACCGGCGGCGCCAGGGTTGTTTCACTGACCGACTGGGACTGTCTCGCCCGAAGCGAGTCGCGCATGCCTTCGAGCTGGCTGGCGAGGGTTCGATTCACGGTTTGGAGGGAATCCACCCGGGTCTGCAGATCGGACTGAGACGTGCGTTCACAGCCCAACATGAGAACAAGTATGAGGGAGGAAGTGAGTACGACGCGCATATGTGTCGGCTGGATCGCTGAATAAAAGGAAAGGCGAGAGAATACCCCCTTTCGACCGCGTGAGGAAAGACCAGCAGGGGAGCAAAGCAGAGGTTACTACAACCGGCTTTTAATCCGAGAGTTGCAGCCCCTGTCCGAGCCGATGTGGTCGGGGAAGCGGTCCGCGCGAGACGGGTCAAGGGTGTCGGTCAAGAAAGTGCTGTTCGGATGTCCGTTTCCACGCGGTCCATGTGGCGGCGCAAGGTGTCGTAGCCGACGTGGCGGCGGGCCACCGGCCAGCGGGCCCAGGCCACGCGTTGGATCCCCTCGCGGCGATCGGGCTCAAAAGAGCGCTCCGGCGTACGCATCAGAAACCAGTACGTGGTCTTCACGACGTAGTGGTCGCCTCGGGGGTAGCCGTGTTCGGTCGTGCCGAGCGTACGGAGCGTTTGTACGTCATTGACGCCCACTTCTTCCTGTACCTCCCGTCGCGCACACGTCGCAAGGGTTTCGTCCGGATCGAGGTGTCCCTTGGGGAGGTCCCATACGCCGCGCCGGTGGATGAGAAGCACGGCGATGTCGGTGGGGAGGGAGCAGGCCACGTAGCCCCCCGCAGCGGTCACGGATTGGGGCGGCCGGTAAGGATCGATGTTTTGTAGCGCAGCGGCCGGCACCGACGGCACACGCACCGTGCCGTCGCCGGAAGAGACGGGACCGTCGAGTGCCGTCGCGTCCACGACTAGGATGGGGCCGGTGCCGGCATCCTCGGCGGCGCCGAGCGACGTGTAGAGACAGACATCATTCCCGTCATCGGGCTGCAGGCCGCGTTGCCTCGCCGTGGGGCAGCGATCATCGTCGGCTACATCGTAGAATAGAAGCATTGACCGGGGGGAAATGAACAGGCGACCGAAGAGAGGCTACCCCGTCTGTCGCGAATCACAATTCACGCATCATGCCCCGGTAGATAGGGGCGTCGCCGCGAAAGAGAAAACGGCCAGTCGCGGGGAGGGCGTTTACGTCGGCTATACGAGCGCGGCGGCGACGAAGAGAACGAGCCACAGCAGCACCGCGACCACGAGCCCGGCCCGCATCACCGTTGGCGCTGAGGAGGTCCATCACGAGGGCGCCGAAGACGGTGTTCGGTACGTTCCCTAAGAATGGGAGGAGGACGAAGTTCACGCGGTAGGTGGGGGCTATCGCTCTCAATTGTCCCGTTTGTAAATCCTTAAAAACAGGCACCGATCCGGGGAGTGCATTGTTGGGAAGCTTCGCCAAATTTGGGCCGCACGAGCCTGTTTTCCCGCCGCCTGACCCACAAAGAAATGAGGCGCCGGCCGCAGGGCCGACGCCTCACCGGAGGCCAAAGACGCTGTCGGGAAGAGGACAGCGCTTGCCCGTTACTGCTGGAACGGCTCGTCGTTCTCCGTCCCGGCGCCGTGGGTCTAGGGAGGTAGCCGTTGGAGAGATTTTCTGTCGGTGGAAAAACATGCCCGTATGTGCGCAAAACGGAAAGAGATATCCTTTCAGTGATACGCTCCGGTTGTTGGCTGGGCCTCTCTGTTGTTACAGGACATGCGCGATGTCCAGTGTACTCGACAGCGAGACCCCCCCTTCCCCGTTCCCATCTATGAGAGTCCCAGTCGCTTGCAGGTGGTGCACAGTGCCGGTTCTTGCACTCCTTTCACATCGGGGGAGGATCAACGTTCGGTGCGTTCACTTTGCGGGGAGCAACAATCGGTGTCTTTTGGGCAAAAAGCCGGGTCCATCGGCGTGCTACGCTCCGACTCCAAATCAGATACGTCCATCGGGGGACGAATGCTATGTGGAATCGAGTGTGGCCTACCGTTCGGAATGCGCTCTTCATCACGGAGTGGGCGCCGGACGTAACAGCGGAGACGCTCCGGGCCGACGCTGTGGCGGGCCTCACAGTGGGGGTCATGCTCATCCCGCAGAGCATGGCCTACGCCGTGATTGCGGGCATGCCGCCCATCTACGGGCTGTATGCCGGACTCGTGCCGCTGCTCGCATACCCCCTCTTCGGAAGTTCACGGCACCTGGCCCTGGGCCCGGTGGCCATCGATATGTTGATTGTGGGGGCGGGCGTTGGGGCTTTGGCGCAGACCGGGACGGACCGGTACGTGGCGCTCGCCATTCTCCTAACGGCCATGGTGGGACTTATGCAGATGGCCATGGGGGTCATGCAGTTGGGCTTCGTGGCGAACCTGCTCTCACGACCCGTCATCGCCGGACTTACCTCGGCGGCGGCGCTCATCATCAGCGCAAGCCAGCTGGGCAACCTCATGGGTCTGGAGTTGGGACGGTCGCAGTACGTGCATGTGCTGCTGATCGACGCCCTGCAGAACGTGGGCAGCGCGCACCTGCTTACGCTCGGCATCGCGGCGATCTGTGTCGTCCTACTCGTGGGTCTGCCGCGTTGGGCGCCGCTGGTGCCGGAGGCGCTGGTCGTAGTGGTGGGGGCTACACTGGCCAGCTGGTTTTTTGACCTGGGCCAGTACGGCGTGGCGGTGATTGGGGCGATCCCCGACGGCCTTCCGGCGCCCAAGGTGTGGACCGTCAATTTCTCAGACCTGAACACACTCCTCCCGACGGCCATCACGCTGGCGCTCGTCCAGTTCATGAACAGCGTCTCGCTGGGGCGGGTGTTTGCGACGCGCCACGGCTACACCATCGACGCGAACCGCGAGCTCGTGGGCGTAGGTGCGGGCAACTTCTTTGGGAGCCTCTTTCAAAGCATTCCGGCGTCGGGCAGCTTCTCGCGCTCGGCGGTCAATGACCAGGCCGGGGCCCAAAGCCCGCTGGCCAATGTGGTGGCGGCGACCGTCATTGGCCTTACGCTTCTCTTCCTCACGCCCCTCTTCTACTACTTGCCGGTGCCGGCCCTCGCCGCCATCATTGTCGTGGCCGGCATTGGGCTCATCGACTTCAGGGAGCTCCGGGCCCTGTTCAAGACCCGGCGGCGAGACGGATCGATCGCCCTGTTCACCGCTCTGTCCATTCTCTTCATTGGCCTTCAGGAGGGCATTCTCCTGGGCATCGGGGCCTCGGTGATTATGGTCCTCTTTCGCATCAGCCGGCCGAATGTGGCGGAGCTGGGGCACGTCCCCGGCACGCGCCTCTTCCGCGATATGGACCGCTTCGAGCAGTCCGTGCGCCTGAAGGACATCATGGTGCTGCGGGTGGACGCGGCCTTTTCGTTCGCCAACGCGGAGTACTTCAAGGACTTCATTCTGGAAAAGAGCGAGCGGGAGGGACGCACCGTGGAGGTGGTCGTCGTGGATGGAAGTAGCA
>CAYULG010000096.1:0-9261 GCA_964445365.1 uncultured Salinivenus sp.
GGGGCGCAACATGCTCTCCGATCCAGGCGCCATCCCCAACAAGGCCAAGAACTACGCGAAGTACGACCTGGTGCGCCTCGTCAACAAGGTGGTCGACACGCTGGGCCTCAGCGAGTCCCTCGTTGAGCGGATCATCGACAAGTGCCTGGCCGTGCCGGCCGAGCGCTTCCTCCGCATGAAGCGCTCGGTCACGCTCCTCGTGACCGAAGACGAGGCCAACGGCGAAGGCACGATCGTTCAGGGCCGCTATCAGAGTCCCATTCTCGTGCAGTGGCGCAAGTCGAATCCGCAGAAGCGGGAACTTCGGGTGAAACTCACGAGATTCGAGTAGGGTGAGGCCTTGGGCAAAGCCAGTCCGCTCCCCTGACTCTCAATCCCTATCAGATCAGCGAGTGGGACTGGCCGCCGTCCACGTTGATGCAGGCCCCGTTGATGAGGCTCGCGCGCTCGGAGCAGAGAAACGTGACTGCGTCGGCAACCTCCGTGGCCCGGCCGAAGCGCTCGATCGCAATGTTTTCCTCGACGAACTGCTTCATCTCGTCCGGGTTCTCCTTCACGCGCCGGTCCCAGCTCCCGCCGGGAAAGCGGATGGACCCCGGCGCCACACTGTTCACCCGAATCTTGGGCGCCAGTTCCTGAGCCATCACCTTGCTCACACTGATGAGGGCCGACTTGGTGGTGTTGTAGAGGGACAGCCCCGCGCCGCCCAGCTCGCGGCCAAAGATGGAGGAGATGTAGCAGATGGAGGCTCCCTCCACCTCCCGCATGTGGGGAATCGCCGCCCGGCTCACGCGGACGTGCGACATGAGGTTAAGATTGATCAGGTCCTCCCAGTCCTCGTCGGACAGCTCTTCGAAGTCCCCGCGCCGGTTGCCCCCCACGTTGCCCACGTACGTATCAATCCGGCCGAATTTATCGGCTGTTTCGTTGACCAGGCGCTCCGGCTCCCCCTCGTCCGTCACGTCCATGGGCAGGGCCAGCACCTCTGCGCCCTCGTCCTCAATCTCGCGGGCCGCTTCTTCGAGGTCGGATTCTGTACGGGCGCAAATGGCCACGTCGCAGCCCTCGCGGGCGAGGGCCTGGGCGATGTATTTGCCGATGCCCTGGCTAGCACCGGTGACGATGGCGACACGATTCTGAAGTCCGAGATCCATGGCAAAACAATGGTGGTGGTCCAAAAACGACGAACAGTGCGGACGGTGAGATCGTCAGAATACGGACCGGCACGGACACCGTCCATGGTTTCGACGCGTACATTCCAAATTTCAGACCATTTGGACAGGATCTCGCGTGAATACGCTCCCGGCTTTCCCCCTCCCTCTCACACGCTCCATGCCTCAAGTCACCAAGTGCCCCGATGCCTGATCCCGACGAGACGTCTCCCCCCGAGGATCCCTCCTTCGAAGACACGCTTGATCGACTCGAAGAGATCGTCGAACGTCTCGAAGACGACCCGCCCCCTCTTGACGAAGCGCTCGATGCCTACGAGGAAGGAGTCGCCCTCGCCAACGACTGCCTCTCCCGCCTCGACGACGCGGAGCAGCGGGTAAGCGAACTGTCGATCGAGGGCGACTGACGCGATTCCCGACGAACATTACAGGATCTGTACGGCTCTTCGCGCCTGCGCCCTCTAGTAGCACGTCGGTTCTGCGAACCCGTATTTGCCCCCACCGTTCGCTGTAGACAGAGAACCCCTCTTCCCCTGCCCTCGTGCTCTGAACAACGAGCACAGTGGAGGCTGTCCTTTTTCGTCTCGTTGCCTTATCTGTTGTCCACATGGCTCTGTACGACACTTCCATCCGTCGCCCCGTCGCGACGGCGATGTCCTTCCTCGTCGTCATCGTGGTCGGGGCCGTGAGTTTTTACTACCTGCCGGTAGACCTTCTCCCGGAAATCGAGTATCCCCGGGTCACCGTAGCGACGAATTACCCGAACGTGGGGCCGGAGGAGGTGGAGCAGATCATCACCGATCCTGTGGCGAACGCCGTCTCCAGCGTGCCCAACGTGGAGCGGATGACCTCCAGCTCCGAGGAGGGGGGGAGCCGCGTCCGATTGGAGTTTGCACAAGGCACCGACTTAGACGCGGCCGCTAATGATGTCCGGGCCGCCCTCGACCGCATCCGCGACGACCTTCCGGTGGAGGCCGAACCGCCGATCATTTACAAGTTCGACCCCAACAGCCAGGAGATCGTCTCCATCGCCGTCGAGTCGAAACGTGACTTGTCCTCACTCACTCGGTTGATGGAACGCAACTTGAGTAAGCAGTTCGAGCAGATTCCCGGCGTGGGGACGATCAGCGTACAGGGGGGCATTTATCGGCAAATCCGCATCAATGTGGACCGGGACCGACTGAAGGCATATGATCTCTCGGCTGCTCAGGTGTCGCAGGCCATCTCACAGTCGAACGTGGCCTTGCCAGGTGGCAACGTCAAAGAGGGGTTGAAGGACCTCTACGTCCGCACGCAGGGGGAGTACGAGTCACTCGACCAGATCCGAAAGACGGTCGTTACCACGGCCGACGGGACGCCCATTCGCGTCGAGGATGTGGCCGAGGTGGCGGACAGCTACGAAGACCTCGATCGCATCGCTGAGCTCAACGGGGTCCCGGTTCTCCGCCTCGAAATTCAGAAGCAGAGCGGCGGCAACACCGTCCGCGTCGCCGATCAGGTCCGGACGGAGGTCAAGCGCATCAATGAGAGCCGAAACGACATCGCGCTTACGGTCGTCGGCGACCAGAGCGAGTTCATCAGCAAGTCGATCAACAACGTTAAGAACTCGGCCATCTGGGGCTCGATTTTGGCCATTCTCGTGCTCTATCTGTTCCTGCGCAATGGATCGACGACGTTCATCATTGCACTGTCGATCCCCGTCTCCATCATCGCCACGTTCGGCCTCCTGTTCTTCAACGACCTCACGCTCAACCAAATGACGTTCGGCGGTCTGGCGCTGGGGGTGGGCCTGATCGTCGACAACGCGATCGTGGTGTTGGAGAACATTATTCGCCAACGGGAGGAGAACGGGTTGTCGCTCAAAGAGGCCGCCTCCGTCGGCACGCGAGAGGTGGCGGGGGCCATCATTGCCTCCACCCTTACCACGTCCGTCATCTTCCTTCCCCTCGTCTTCGCCCGCACGACGACGGCGGCCCTGTTCCAGTCGCTGGCCCTCGTCGTGGTCTTCGCCATCGTATGCTCACTGCTGGTGGCGCTGACCCTCGTGCCCATGATGGCGAGCCGCTTTCTTACCATCGAAGCCGGGGAGGGAGACGCTACGGGCGACGCGTCGAAGACCTGGTTCCAGCGGGCCTTCGCCAAGCTCGAAAACCGCTACTCCGACGCCATCCGGGCGGCACTTACTCGCCGCTGGCTCGTGTTTGTCGTGACCGCCGCGCTGCTGGGCGGCACCGTGGCCCTATGGCCGTTCGTCTCCATCGAGCTGGCCCCGCAGACCGACGCCAGCGAGATTGACATCGACCTGGACATGGCACAGGGCACCAACATCGCCGTGGTGATGGAATACCTGGAGGAGGTGGAGCGTCGGGTGAAGCCGATGCTTCCGGAGGAGGACGTCGAAAACTTTGCCAAGCAGGTGCAGCCCTGGGGGGCCGAGGTCGAGATTCAGTTGAAGTCGGCCAGTGAGCGCGAGGTCAACTCCTTTGAGCTGGCCGATAGCATTCGCTCCGAAGTCGCCGGGAAGGTGCCCGGGGCCGACATTCGGGTCAGCGCGCAGTCCGGGCTTTGGATTCTGCGTCGCGTCTTTAGCACGGGCGGGGGCACCGAGTCCCTGCAGGTGGAGCTCCGCGGGTACGACCTGAACCAGGCCCAAAAGATTGCGGAGCGCATCAAGAACCAGCTGGAGACGGTCGACGGGGTGGCCGGGGCCCGCAGTGGGCGGCGCGAGGGCCGGCCCGAGGAGAACATCCGGTTCCTGCGCGACAAGATTTCGTCGCTCGGCCTCACGACCCGGGACGTCGCTCAGGCCGTGCAAACCAACCTCGGCGGCAGCCGGGCGGCGGCCTACCGAACGGGCGGGGAGCAATTTCCCATCACGGTGCGCCTGCGTCCGGAGGATCGGCTCTCGGTCGAGGACCTGGACAACGTGTCGATCCGCACGCCCGACGGGCAGTCCGTGCCGCTCTCCACGCTTATCGACATGAATCGCGGGCGCGGTCCGACCGAAATTCAGCGCGTCAACGGCCAGCGTGTCACCTACATCTCCGCCTCCCTGACAAGCGACGCGGTCCTTGGTGAAGTCGTGAAGCGAGCCCGGTCCGAGCTGTCTACGCTTCAGCTTCCGGAGGGCTTTTCCATCACCTTCGGCGGCGAGTACCGCGAGCAGCAGAAGGCCCAGACGGACTTCCTCATCGCCATCATCATGGCCCTGGTGCTCATCTACATGGTGATGGCCGGGCAGTTCGAGCGCTTCCTCGACCCGCTCATTGTGATGTTTAGCGTGCCGCTCGTGCTCGTGGGCGTGCTCCCAACACTGGTCTTCACCGGCACCACGGTCAACATTCAGAGCGTGATGGGCTTCATTATGCTCATCGGCATCGTCGTGAACAACGCCATCGTGCTCGTCGACTACGTGAACATCATGCGCCGGGAGCGCGGCCTGCCGCTGTTCGACGCGGTGGCGGAGGCGGGGCGCCTGCGCCTGCGTCCCATTCTCATGACCACCCTCACGACGGTCCTGGGGCTCGTACCGCTGGCCCTGGGCATCGGCGCCGGGGCAGAGATTCAGGCCGCCCTCGCTCGCGTCGTCATCGGGGGCCTCACGGCCTCAACGCTCATTACGCTGATTCTCATTCCGGCGGCATACGTGAGCGCCGACCTCTTTGCCCGGAAGGTACGACGCGTGCTTCCCGATTGGCAGTGGCTCCCGGATCCCAGCCCCGGCGACATCCGTCCGACGAAGGCCTGACATCCCGGGGGAACGAACGAATGTGGAGAGGTGTGGAGGCGTTCTAGATCTGGCGCTTTGCCCATACGTCCCTGCCCGCAGCGTTCGACACCTTCACCCCTGAATTTCGGTGACGAGCTGGATCTCCTTGAGCACACTCTGCACATCGAAGCACTCCTCGAAGGTGCCCTCGTAGACGGTCGCCTTCCCCTCCTCGTGAACCGTCCAGGCCAGGTCTTCGGCCTCGCCGCGGCTGCAGCCGGTGGCCTTCACCAGTTGCCCGATGACCTCCTCGAAGGTGTGCACCTCGTCGTTAAAGAGCACGACGAACCAGGGGTCGTCGGTCCCGCGCCCGGTGTCTTCCTCTTCAACCTCCTCCGTCTCCGGCGGCACAGGTTTGACGTCCGGTTCCGCGGGGGCCCCAAGAGCGTAGTGGAAGTGCGTCATGGATGCACAGTTTTTCGTTGAGAAGTGAGCAGAGCAATCAGAAGAAGCGCCCGGCCGTCAGGAGCGGGCCGGTGCCTCATCGGCGTCCTCGACTGCCTCCAAGTGGATGTCGTAGTTTTCGGTAACAGGGTTGGCCAGTAGGTTCTCGCAGGCCTTCGTGGCCACGCGCCGCGCGTCTTCTTCATTCTCCTCGTCGATCCACACTTCGGCGCGCTTCCCCATCCGCACCTGATCGATCTGGTCGTAGCCGAGGTTCGTGAGCGCGTGGTGGACGGTTTTCCCTTCTGGGTCGAGAATAGAAGGACGAAGTGTAATAGAGATTGTTGCCTTGTACATGAGCAGGAAGGAGATCAATCAAGCGGCAGGCGAGGAGGGACGAACCCCGAATGGGCCGGGCTATTTTTCGGGAAGATGTTCCGACGCCGGAGTGGTGAGGGCCTCGATGAGCTGATAGATGGCGTGCCCTATTCCGTGTCCGAGGTAAAGGGCCAGCACGATCACGAGCCCAAACTCCTGAAGCCCGACGATGAGCAGGCCCGCCAGCGCATAGGCGGTCGTTTTCTTCGGATGAGCGCGCACGTACCGAATGGTCGGGGTCGGCATGGAATCGAACCGGATGCTCGATACCATGAGTCCGGAGAGCACGACGATGATGGGCAGAAGCACCTGCAGGCTATCGAGGGCCAGGTACGCGGCCCATTCCGAATTTTCGGCGGCCAGAATGAGGGCAACGATGGCCACGGCCTGTCCGGGGATCGGCAATCCCTCGAAGCCCTCCCGGTCGTCGGTCTCAGTATTCACGTTGTAGCGGGCCAGGCGCACGCTCCCGCAGAGGGCCGGCAGCGCAGCGACAATCATGCCCAGGGGCCCGAAAGGGTCGAACGCATAGGCATAGAGGAGAAAGGCAGGGGCGACCCCGAAGGAGACCACGTCACTGAGGGAGTCCAGTTGGACGCCGAACGGGCTCTTGGCGTCCGTGAGGCGGGCCATCATGCCGTCCAGCAGGTCGAAGAAGCTGGCCAGCACGATCAGCCAGCAACTCAGGACGAAGGCCCCCGCCCGCACCTGCGTGAGGGCCAAGAAGCCGCAGAGCAGGTTCATGAGCGTGAAGAAGGACGGCACTGCCACGCGGGGCGGCGGGCGGTCGCTTCGCTCTCGGCGCCGCGCCTTCCGGAAGGCGCTGAGGCGGCGACGGATGCGGTCGGGACGGGAGGGGTGTTCTTCGGGCGAGACCGACTTGTTGGCCCGAGCAGACCCAAACGCGTCGAACATCGGTGGCGGTAGGAAGCAAGAGATTCGATGAACGACTGTGCTACGGCGTAGCCGGCACGTCAGCCGAGGGCGCAGCGGCCTGCGATTCCGCCGGAGACGCTGTGTCGGCGGCCGGGAGCCATCCGATCACGGTTTCACCGGCCCGGACCTGCTGGCCTTCTTCGAGGTCGAGCTCCACATGCGGCGGGACGAGCACGTCCATCCGCGAGCCAAACTTCACGATGCCGAAGCGCTGGCCGGCGGCCACCGTGTCGCCCTCCCCAATGTGGTACTCGATGCGCCGCGCCACCGCCCCGGCGATCTGCTTGAACAGCACCTTGGTGCCGCTGGGGTGGCGGAGGCCCAGCTCCGATCGCTCGTTCTTTTCGCTGGCCTTCGGGTGCCAGGCCACCAGGTAGTCGCCCGGCCGGTACTGCTCGTGCTCGATGGTGCCCCGGGCCGGCACGCGGTTGACGTGCACATCGAGCGGGGAGAGAAAGATGGACACCCGCTGGGCAGGGCCCTCAAGATAGAGCGAATCGGACTCGTCCACGATCTCCACGACGCGACCGTCGGCGGGCGCGACGAGGCCGTTGTCCCGGGCCTCCGAGGGCGGCGTACGCTCCGGATCGCGAAAAAAGTAGAGTGTGAAGGCCAATCCGCCAACCGCCAAGACCAGGAGCGGCCCGCGCCACAGCCCTGCCTCTAGCCACCACGCCCCCGACGCCAGGGCCAGTGCGAGGCCAGTCACAATCGCTATGATCGTATATCCTTCCCGTGCAAACACCGACAGACGGGCGTTGTGCGAAGACCGTCGAGGCCGTCGGCAGGCCAGCGAGAGCAGAGAAACACGTGCGGAACGACGAACCAGCACGCGGAGTGCTCCCCCCGACACGACCGCTCATCTTTACCTCTTTGCTTTACGAAGGTTCAACGCAAAGCGTGAACATCAGTCAGAGATCACCTCTCCTACGACCCGCTGCGAAGCGCCCCTGAGGCAACAATGGAGTCAGTTGGAGGGCACGCAGACTACACCCGCTCGTTGAGAACGGCCTTCGACGTCAGGCGCTCAAGATTCGTCTCGTCGAAGTCGTCATCGCAGCTGACGAGCGTCAGGTCCCGCGACGTCGCTGTCACGTACTGGCAGGCGTCGTCGAGGTCGAGGACAAAATCAGCCCTCGCATCCACCGCTCATTTCAATTGGCGGGGTGCAAGGACAGTTCTGAACACTCCTCGCCTGTCAAAAGATCGTAAACGAACGGGTGGTTTGAATGAGCGACGCCTGACTGTCTTACGCCGCCGGTTCCCAGCGATTCACTTTCCCCCACCTCCGTATCGCGACAGGGACACGTCCTTCATCTACTCCGCTTCGCCCCGCGAATGGCAAAGGGGAGCGCCCAACGACTCGTCCTGCCAGTACATCCCTCAGGCATCACTAGCGCGAAAGGTACAAGTCTTTCATTTCGTGAGGCTGCTGGAAGTGCTCGTCGGTCAGGGCATCGACGAAGGCGATGGCCTCGCCGGTGGACTTCATCTCCGGCCCCAGTTCCTTCGGCACCTCCGGGAACTTGTCCCAGGAGAAGACCGGCTCCTTAATCGCGTATCCGTCGAGGTCGCACTCGAGATCGCCGGCCTCGCGCAAGGTCTTCAGCTTCTCGCCGAGCATCACCTTCGTGGCGATGGCGGGGATGCGCACGCCGCAGGCCTTCGACACGAACGGCATGGTGCGGGAGGCCCGCGGGTTGGCCTCGATGACGTAGACGACCTCATCCTTCACGACCATCTGGACGTTGAGAAGGCCCAGGACGTCCAGTTCGTAGGCCAGGTCCCGTGTGTACTGCCGGATCGTCTCCTGGACCTCCTCCGAGAGGCTAAACGGGGGCAGCACGGCCGTCGAGTCGCCGGAGTGGACGCCCGCCGGCTCGATGTGCTGCATGATGCCGGTAATCCACACGTCCTCCCCGTCGCAGACCGCGTCCACGTCGATCTCGACGGCGTCTTCGAGGAAACGATCGAGCAAGATTTCGTTGTCGGGATACATGGAGAGGATGTTGTCGACGTACTCGGCCACCTCGTCCCGATTGATGGCGATGCGCATGCCCTCGCCCCCTAGCACGTAGCTGGGCCGGATCAGGGTGGGGTAGCCGAGCCGGTCGGCCGTGTCGACGGCCTCGTCGACCGAGTGTGCCACACCGTACGGGGGGAACGGAATCTCCAGCTTGCTGAGCACCTCCGTGAACTTGCCCCGGTCCTCGACGAAGTCCATCACCTCGAAGGGCGTGCCGAAGATGTTGATGTCGTTCTCTTCGAAGCGCTCGCCGAGCTTGATGGCCGTCTGCCCGCCGAGCTGTAGGATCACGCCCTCGGGCCGTTCCAGATCCACGATGTCGAGGACGCGCTCCCAGTAAACGGGCTCGAAGTAGAGCTTGTCGGCCACGTCAAAGTCGGTGGACACCGTCTCGGGATTGCAGTTGACCATGTGGGCCTCGTAGCCCATCTCGCGGGCGGCCTTCACGCCGTGGACGCAGCAGTAGTCGAACTCGATCCCCTGCCCGATGCGGTTGGGCCCGGAGCCGAGAATGAGCACCTTCTCGTTGTCGGTGACGGGGCTCTCGTTGACCGTCTCGTAGCTGGAGTAGAAGTAGGGCGTCTCGGCGGGAAACTCGC
>CAYULG010000097.1:0-9216 GCA_964445365.1 uncultured Salinivenus sp.
CAAGCCTCTGCTCCCGGAGGTTGTTGGCGGTGAGAGAATCCGCGGTGGTAGGCGGAATTCTCGTCACGCACACAGGCAGGTCTCCTGGCTCATCGGCGGGCTCCCAAGAGGGAGTAAAGCGGGTCAGTCCAAATGCGTGCCTTCACCGATACGCCTTCCCGTTTCGGCAAGCGGTCTTGTGTAGGACCACTCACACGGAACAGTGACGCATCGGCGATAGCGCACGCTAGCCGACTCACAGTTGCGGGTACAGCCCCAGACTCCCGAGTGCGGAATAGGAAATTGAAAGCGTGGAATTCGAGGAGTGATTCCACATTCCGAATTTCCAACTCCACATTCGGTACACTGGTGTTCCCTTTTCATCTTGCCTGGCGAGGCCGAGACAAGAACCTGCGGCGTGTGTGAAAGAACAAGTGGAAAGTCATCACTTAACGTAGGCGCCCAAACCGAGAAAACCAATCCCTTCAATAGGGCTTTGTCTGCAGGGAGGGAATCATGCGCGAGGGTGCCGAGCCAATTCCCCAGCTTGTTCTTGCGTGTTGGAGCCTTGGCCCTGTCTCTCCGACGACGATTGAAGAACGCTCGGGTTGTGCCCTTCAGACAGCGAGGACAGGTCGGCGATCGAATCGTGCAGGGCAGCCCCGGGCTCGCTGGTGCCGACGGTCTCGAGGTTCTGTACGCGCTGATCGGACGCGTCCCGTTTCTACCCCCCCCCTGAGACGCTGCCGGCGTGCCTGAGCGGTCTCTTCTCCGTCTTAGGTGGGCACCCCGCTTCTACTATTTGGCCCGAAATTTGAGGCATTTGTGGTACCCAGCGAGCCCGATGCCGAGAATGGACAGAGACATGGCGGACCGGCACAGTGTGCGTCGAAAATGCACTGCACTGACGTATGGAACGAGGACCGACCTGTTGCACAACTGGACCGCTAAGCGAGCGGACGAGGTTGCGTAACAGATCGGGGAAGTGGCTCGGGGTCCGAGTGAGCTGCGGGACCCTCCGCCCCATGCGTCGGTTGGGTCTGGCTCCTCCAGCAAAGTGAGGCAGTCTTCCCAACGCGTTCGTTGCGACGTTTCACCACCTTCTCCCTCAACAGCATGGACGACGCGTCGATGTTGACGGTCATTTTGGGTGGGGGGAGGAACATACGGAGTCTCCGAATTGGGGGGGTGCTGGTCCTGACGATGCTGATAGGCATCGGCGTCGGGCGCGCACACGAGATGCCTGCTCGAACGGAAAGAGGGGATTCGGTCGATGTTGCGGAGGCCACTCCCATTGCTGACGTACGGCGAGACAGCGACAAGGACTTTGTGCCCGATCATATTGGAGATACGGTGACCGTTCGGGGACGGACAAGTGTGCAACACGGCGTTCTCCCGGACACGGGACTGGTCTACATGCAGGACGAAACGTCCGGCATCGCGGTACGGCTCCGGGGAAGCCCGGCGGTGCAACGGGGGGATAGTCTCCGGGTAACTGGGGTCGTCCGTCATCAGTACGGTCTTACGCGCCTGCAGGCCCTTGACCACGACCAGATCGAGACGGAGTCCCGCGTTCCGGCCGCCGTGCCCCTCACGGTGACCACCGCAAACGAAGAAGCCTACGAGGGGCAGCTCATTCAGGTTCGCGGACAAGTCGTCGCCAATCGCACCAACGATGGAGGGCGATATCTGCTGCTTCAAGACCAGGCCGAGGGCGCGTCGGAGCGCCTGGCGGTGTTTGTGCCCACCCGGCGGCAACTCGCCATTCAACTCGACGGATACGAGGTGGGGGACGAGGTGACCGTGACGGGGATTTTGGGACAGCACGACTACTCGGCTCCGTACGACGAATATTACCAAGTATTGCCCCGGGACGCCCGGGATGTGAGCAAGTCTGGAATCATATCGCCGTATTACCAGACGCTCATCATCATTCTGATAACGGGGGGACTGCTGGCCGTCATCGTGGTATTTACGCTTCGCGCCGCCGTCAGGCGCCGGACCCAACAGCTCGCCGAGAGCCGAGCTCGCTTTCGCCGACTGGCCGAGGCGACGTTCGAGGGCATCATCATTCACGAGGAGGGCAAGATCCTCGACGTAAATCGGGCCCTCACCGACATGATTGGGTACGACCGGGACGACCTTGTCGGGCAGGATGTTCTGGACGTGCTTTCGGCCTCGACGCAGGATCTTGTGCAAGACACCGTTGGACCCAGCCCCGACGAGCCGTACGAGGCGGTCATGGTTCGGCGCGACGGATCGACCTTCCCGGCCGAAATTGAGGAGAAGGAGGTCGATTTGCCGGATCGCAGCGTGCGAGTGGCGGCCATTCGCAACGTCACGGAGCGCAAAAAGTGGGAGACGGAAATTCTGCGGGCTAAGGAGGAGGCCGAGCAGATGGCGCAGCTCAAGTCGAGCCTGCTCAATAACATGAGTCACGAGCTCCGGACGCCCATCACCAGCATCATCGGGTACGCCGAACTCATCATGGATGAGCCGAAGGCGGACCATGGGGGTTTTGCAACTCGCATCCGCCAGAGTGGGAAACGACTCTCTCGTACCCTCCAGTCCGTGCTCGAAATGGCACAAATTGAGTCAGGAACCCTCGACGTTCAGCCGTACGACGTGGAGGTGGGGCCTCTCGTCCGGGAGGTCGTTGAGGAGCACCGCCCGATGAGGGAGGGTGAGGCCTTTTTCCTTGAGGTACGCGTGGCGGATCCCGTGGATACGTTGTACACCGATCGGGCGTTGGTCTATCGGGCCCTCGGCAACCTCGTCCACAACGCGGTGAAATTTACGGAGGAGGGAACGATTCAGGTTGAGGTGGAGCCGGCCGAACCCGGCGTCCAAATTTCGGTACGGGATCCCGGCATGGGCATCGATCCGGATTTTCGGGATGACCTTTTTCATCCCTTCAAGCAGGAATCGGACGGTCGGGGGCGGACGCACGAAGGCACCGGGTTGGGCCTCACTCTCGCAAAGCGAATGGTGGAGCTGCTCGGTGGGACCGTTGAGGTCGAAAGCGTGAAGGGAGAAGGGAGCACGTTCGTTATCGAGCTTCCACCAATCATCCCTGCCGAGCGGGCAGAGCGACCAGTGGTGGAGAACGAGCCGGCTTGAACGGTTCGGGGCCCGACGAGAGACGGTGAAGTGGACAGTCAGTCGACATGCCGAGGCCAGCAGGCGGTCCAGCAGGCAGCCAGGCGTTCGTCCCGGTGGGCGACGGAACGATGGTTCTCTTCTGCAACCGGATCTGGACTACTTGTCCGGGTTGCGGAGGTCCAGGACCGGTTCGTACCGCATCGGGTCCTTCCTGCACGCAATGCATCGATTGATGTAGTACGAGGCAGGACCATCCTCGGGGTGAAGCGCCCGGCACTCCTCGAAGCCTTCCTTTGCGGCGGCGAACTCCTGTTGGTGATAGAGGGCGAGCGCGTCTTCAAACTGTTCACGGAGCGCGTCCGGCTCTGAATAGGTGTTTGGGTCCAGCAGTTCGTACAGCGAGACCGGGTCCTCGCGCCCCTTGACCCGGACGGCTCCGAGTTGCCGGAACGTCCACCGGCCCGGCGCAACATCCTGATGCGTCATTTCGCTAATCAGGATGCGGGTCCCCAGAATGCGATTGAGGGGTTCAATGCGGGCGGCCAGATTCACTGCGTCACCGACCACCGTGTATTCAAACCGCCGGCTTGACCCGATATTGCCGGCCACCATCTCGCCGGTGTTGATGCCGACGCCGACGGAGATGGGAGCGTCTATAGACGCGGGCCCCTCCGCCTCCAGGTTCTCTTCACGGTTGAGGGCGTCGAGCCCCTCGGCCATCGACAGGGCGGCGGCGCAGGCCCGAGTGGGATGATCGTCCAGGTCGAGAGGGGCTCCGAAGATGGCCATCATGCCGTCGCCCAGAAATTTATCAACCGTCCCGTCGTGCTCGAACACCGCCGCCGTCATGCGGTCGAAAAAGCGATTCAAGAACGTGACCACTTCCTGGGGGTCGAGGTGCTCGGAGTAGGTGGTGAAGTGGCGAATGTCGCAGAAGAGTACCGTCAACCGTTTCTTTTCTCCCCCCAACTCCAGGGCGTCCGGGTTTTCGGTGACTTGGTCGACAAGGGAGGCCGACACGTAGTTGGCGAAGGCGTCGCGGAGCTTCTGTTTGGCCCACTCCTCGGTGACGTACTTGTAGACGACCCCTGCGATGAGCGTGAGCAGTGTACAGGCGAGGATGGTTCCTACGGGGAGAACAATCTCGAGTCGCGGAAAGAGGTAAAGGACGTACCCGAAGAATTCAACGCCCCCGAGCAAAAGCGTAAGGAGGGAGGCGTAGAGCGGCTGGATCGACAGAATGAGGGCGAGAAACGGGAGAGCCCCACATAGGAGCCAGGGCCAGAGGTCCCAAAGCGTCCATTCCGCGAGGTGGGCCTGGTTCATAACGTTGAGGAACGCCTCGGCGTGGACCAAGACGCCCGGTTTTTGCTCCTGTACCGGGGTGGTCTTCCGGTCTTCGAGTCCCGTCGCACTCGCGCCCACGAAAACCACCTTGTCCTCAAAGAAGGCGGCGGGCACCGACTCGCGGAGGACCTTGTGGTACGAAATCCGACGAATCGACTCTTCGTCTCCCAGCCAGTTGATGCGAAAGCGGCCCGCTCGGTTTACGGGTACGGTGTGCTCCGTGCCGAGGTGAATGGCCCGGTCCCCAACCCGCATCGACGAGACGGGGGCGTCGAGCAGGTCGGCGGCGAGGAGGAGAGAGAAGGAGGGAACCAGGGCGTGCTGGTTTCCCGAGGCAGAATCGGGGGGGAGGCGTCGGGCCACTGGATACCGCCGGATCACGCCGTCGGCGGAGCTGGGAAGCGTGATGGGGGCGATGCCCCGGGCGGCCGGGCGGAGGTCGGGGATGGGGAGGATCGGGTGCGTGAGGGCGGGAATCCGCCCCGCGTTCGACGACGAACCGCGGGCGATCCGCAGGGTCTCGTAGAGCGACGCGAGATCGTTGGGCGGTGGGCGGTTGGTTTCGTCGTAGAAGGCCAAGTATACGTTGCCCGCCGTTCGGAGCGACTTGGACAGTTGGTCGTCCGTGCTCATGGCGGCGAGGATTTGATTGGGGCGGTCGAAGCCCTCGGCCGTCAGGAGGCGAGCGTAGTGGGACGAGAAGGTGTCGGGTTCGGTGTAGAGGAGGTCCAGCCCGATGGCGGCCGGGCCGCCCGCGCTCACGTGATTGACGACCCGGGCCGTAAAGGAGCGGGGCCACATCTGGGTGCGCCCGAGCGCCTGTACCGAGGCGTCGTCAATGTCGATAACGACCACGTCGTCGAGGGCCCAAAGGCTGTCCTGTTCCGTCTCGTCACGGACCTGGAGCGCGAGATCGGTGATCGTGCGGTTCAGGCCGCCGAGGGGAGAGCGTTGCTGGGCCGCTTCGAGTTGCTCGTTGACCGCCTGGAGCCCGATCGTCAGGCCCACGCTTAGGAGGGCGAGAAGGGGAATGGCCAACAAGCGGCGAAGAACCTTTGACGACACGGCAACTCTCCATCACGTTCGTTCAAATGAAGGCCGCTTGGCCCTGACGGCTGCGGACCGGTCTCGCTTCCCCGTTAGGAGCGGAGTCTGCGATGAGCACGGCCCGCGCGCAGGCTACATTTCGTCGAGAAGCTGTCGCGCTCGCTCGGCGAGCGGGTCGTCTGGATGATCGGACACCAGCGTCTCAAGCGCGGTGCGGGCCTGCTGGGGATTGTTGAGCTTCAGGTAGGAGAGCCCCATGCCCAGTTTGGCCTTCGGGGCCCGCGTGTGGCCGGGGTTCTGCTGGAGGAAGAGATGGAAGTCCTGAATCGCCTTTGCGTAGTTTTCCTCCTGGAATTTCTGCTGGGCGTCGGCGAACGACACTTCGTCGAATGTTTTCCAGTAGACCTCGCCGGGGTCTGGGGCGTCTTCCGTTTGTACGGACGCACGGCGAACGCCCCCAACTTCGTCGGAGGACTCATCGTCTCCCTGGAAGAGCTCGACAAAATCGCCCACCATGCTGTCGCTGCCCTGTCCCGACTTAGAGCTGACCTTTTCGTAGAGCGGGCCCAGCTTCTGCGTCGTTTGCGGGCCGATGGTGGTCTCCGAGCCGTTCTGCCACTTAATTTCTGCGGTGGCCTCCGTCCCCGTCCGAAGGGTCTGATCGCCGCGCAGCGGCTGCTCAATGGTGGCCGCCGACCATGAGCCGTTGGTTTTCACGTCTACAGATCCCTCGAAGTACATCAGTGTGCCCACCTCAGTGGCAGCATCTGTACCGCTCTGCGCGTGGGCGGCGAACGGAAGCAGAGCGAAAAGGAGAAGGACAGAACTGTAGCGGAGCAAGATCATGGCGGGAGAGCGGTGTCGATCAGAATCGCGAGAACAGCTTCAACAGAATCTACAATTGCTTCTGGAGATAGCTGTATGTGTCACTGAGGGACGGGTCCTTCTGTATGGCGGTTTGGAAGCTTGAGGATGCTTCGGCGGTTCGACCGGCGGCGATCTGTGCCTTGCACAGGTTGATGTAGACCTGGGGGTCTTCCTCTCCATTGTTCAGGCTGCGCTTGTAGAGGTCGATGGCCTTTTCGTAGCGTTCCTGATAGTACAGAACGTTCGCATAATTATTGAGGAGGAGCGAGTTCGACGGCGTCAGCTCGAGCCCCTCTTGGTAGACCGCGTCGGCCCTCTCGTACTGGCCGCCCCGGGCGTGGAGAATGCCTAGTTGGTTGCGAACGTACGTGTTCTCCGGGTTGGCTGCCAGTTGTTTGCTGAGGCGCTTGCGCTGGGCCTCATTCTGTTGCGCGTACAAGGTTGTGCCCTGATTCTCATACTCGGACAGGATTGCCGACGTGTCCGGTTCGGGGACCTGGAAGGTGTCGGGCTGGACGGAGGAAGGCTCGTACACAGAGCGGGCCTTTGAAATCGAGATGATCTGGGGGAGGTTGCCCTCCTTCTGCTCTTTGCGGTACCGCTCGACGCCTTTCTCCCAAGCCGTTAGGAAGGACTCCGTTCCCAGCAGTGTCGTCTCGACCGGAATCCACACCTTATCCTGGTTGACGACCACGTCGTCGCGGGCGAGGGCCGATCCGTCCAACTCGTCGGGGGACAGACCCGCGTCAAAGGCCGACATGACGTGGCCTGGGATGTCCACGTACCCGGTCGACACCCCTGCGTTGGCAAGCATCGACAGGTACAGCGTCACGAGGTCGTCGCAGTCCCCGGCCTTTCGTTGGATGGTCTGCTCGGGGTATTGGCAGTAGTCGAGCATCGAGGGGTCGCGTGACACGACGGAGAAGTCAGTCTGCGGATCGACGCTGTACGTGTAGCCTCGGTTTGTGAGCACGGTAAAGGTTTGAAGGGCCGTGGCCACGTTTGTCGGCAGGCCGTAGGTTGGCTTGTTGCGGAAGAGCCCGTCGATGGCCTTGGTGTAGTCGATGATTTGCGGATTTCGCGGTTCAATGAAGGCGGCCAGGCGCCGTTTGTCCTTCCACTTGATCGCGTTGCGGGACTGCATCGTGAAGGACACCGTCTTCTCGACGATTTCGGACTGGCCCTCTTGCTGGTACGTGAGCCGGAGCCGGGCCTGCAGGGTTTTCTGCTCGGTCACGTCAAGGATCGACTCGTTGAAGACGGCCCGCAGTGGAATGGTCGTGTTCGAATACGAAGCCAACGACTTCATCTTCTGCTCCGTCGGCTCGTCCATCAGGCTTTCGACGTAGACCGTGAGGGTGGCGTTCGGCTTCGGCAGGTTCGTGTTGTTGGCCAGAACGACCTTGCCGATGGGCAGCTTCGACGGATCGCTGTAATTTTTGTAGAGGGAGGGAAAGAGCTCATCGATGTCCGTGTCGACAATTTCGATGGGCGGGCGATTTTCGCTGATCTTGTCGCGGAGGGTCCGGGCCCGGGATAGATCCTTAGAGATCTCTTGCGAGGTCTCATTCAGGTTGAGCGCCCGGTTGAGGGCGTCGAGCGCCTCGTACACCTGTCCGCTTTGCATGTAGGCCTGGCCGAGGCCGTGCCACGCCGCCGCGTTGGAGGAGGTCACGTCCGTGAGCTCTCTGTACGACTGGGCGGCGTTGTCGTACTGACCGAGTTGCATGTGCAGGCGACCGAGGTTTTCAAGGTACGAGGAGAGCCGCTCGGTGGCCGACTTGGACCGGCGGGTCGCCGTCCGTCCGGTTTGGGTGCTGTCTGAGCCCCGTCGGATTTCTTTCACCGCTGCGTTGTAGGCGTCAATCGCCTTCGAGTAGTTGGAGCTCCCGTCGTACGCCTCCCCCAGAAGGCCCCGTACCCCGGTCAGGTCAGGATTCATGTCGAGGGCCTTTTCGAGTTGGAGGGAGGCCTCCGAGAAGTTGCCGCGTTTGAGTTCGAGTTCCCCAATCCGGGCCAGGAGCTGAGCGTCGTCCCGGTTTTGGGTGCGCAGCTCCTGATACAGGGTCTTCGCCTCCCCGTAGGCCTCGTTCTCGACGAGCACGTCGGCCAAGGCGAGTTTGTACGTCTTCGCCTCCGGGGAGGCCGAGACCAGTTTTCTATACTCGCGGATGGCAAGGTCGTATTTCTGCTGGGCGCGGTAGGCATCGGCCAGCGTTTCGCGGTAGGCGGTTTGCTGGCTGTCGGTCAGGGACCCGCCCCGGTTCTCCAGTTCGCGCGTGGCAATCTCGACCACGGTGTCGTGTTCGTCCTGGGCCGAGAGGGCGTCCAGGAGGAGGAGGTTCGTGTCGTGGTAGTAGGCGGAGCCTGGGGATTGGCGGCCGGCGGCCGCTCGGGCGGCCTCGACAGTGTTGCGTAGCGCAAGGTCTTGTTCAAAGGCGGGCGCCCCGGTCCGCCGCTTCGCAGTGTAGAGGCTCCACTGTGCGTCGGCGTACCGGTACGCGTACTGGGCCGTCGTGTCGGTCCAGGTGCGGAGGTCGTCGTACAGCTGGGCGGCGTCCGCCCGGGCCTCCTCGGTGGGTCGCTGTTGGAGGCGACCGGCGATTGTGTCCACGGCGGCGAGGACCGGGTCCCGAACCGACGCGGGGGTGTCCGAGCGGCTCATGATCTGGTTCGCCACGGTGCGGAGCGAGTCGTACTGTTCTTCGTTCGCGAGGCGGCGCAGCTGCTGGCTGTAGGTGAAGCCCAGCGCGCGTTTGCCGACGGTGTCGCTCGGCGCGAACGAACGGGCGGCCTCCAAGTAGTGGCGGGCGTCTTTAAGCTCGTACGACTCGGCAAGCGAGCGTCCGAGATTCACGTATCGCTGCGCGATAA
>CAYULG010000098.1:0-9183 GCA_964445365.1 uncultured Salinivenus sp.
GATAGAGCACGCCCGAGGAGAGATGGTCGTAGAGGCCCTCCCAGTTGCCGTGAATAAAGAGCTGGATCGCTTCCCCAAACGCATTACTGATCTGATCGACCCCTTCGCTAACCGCTGTCGAGTCGGAAGAGGTCGTTTGTCCCTGTTGGGGCGACCGAGGGAGGGATTGAGGAGGAGCTGATAAACCGTTATCCATGGGACTGCGCACGTTCGGGGGACTTTGCTATGCAGGGGCGTGGAGGCGGGCAGCCGTCATCGTATTCTTCAGGAGCATGGCCCGAGTCATGAGGCCTACCCCGCCGGGCACCGGCGTAATCCACGAGGCCTTGGGCCGCACGGCGTCGAAGTCCACGTCCCCGACGAGTCGGTAGCCGCGTTCTTTGGAGGCGTCGTCGACGCGATTGATGCCCACGTCGATGACCACGGCGCCGTCCTTGACCATGTCCGCGTCAATCATCTCGGCCTGCCCGACCGCCGCCACGAGCAGGTCGGCCCGTCGGGTGTGGGCGGCAAGGTCTTGCGTGCGGCTGTGGCAGACGGTAACCGTTGCGTTTCGATTGCGCTGCATCAACAAGTTCGCCAACGGTTTGCCGACGATGTTGGAGCGACCCACGATGGTTGTGTCCATCCCTTCGGGATCGATGCTGCAGCGGTCCAACATTGTGACGATCCCATACGGTGTGGCGGGTACGAACGAGGGGTTGCCGCGCATGAGGCGGCCCAGGTTGGCCGGGTGAAAGCCGTCTACGTCTTTCTGCGGGTCGATGGCGTCGATGACGGCGCGGTCGTCGATGTGGTCGGGGAGGGGGAGTTGCACCAGGATGCCGTCCACCGACGGATCCTCGTTGAGGTCGTGCACGGTGGCGAGCAACTCGTCCTCCGGAAGGTCGTCGTCGAAGTGGAGCGTGTTCGTCTCGATGCCCACCTCGGCGGCGTCCTGCTCTTTGCCGCGCACGTAGGCCTTGGAGGCGGGATTGTCACCGACGAGCACTGCCGAGAGAAAGGGGGGGCGGTGGTCCCTGGTCCACTCGTCGATTGCGGTGTTAACCTCGTCGCGGACCGTCTGGGCAATCTCGCGGCCGTCAATGAGCGTGGCGTCGTCGGAAGGAGGCATAGCAGGGGCGTCTGTCGGTAATTTGATGCTCATGGTCCAATTTACAAAACGTCACGACGGGGCAAAAGGTCGCCCGGCAAAACTTTGATGCGGAATAGTGGGTGTTGGGGGGCAACTTGGCCGATTGCCCTTCGCTGTGGAGGCGTGCCGTTCCCCGCGGGGGCGAGTAGTGGGAATCCTGTATTGCGCGTCGAGAGGACCGGCAGGAGGACGACATCCGTTGTGCGAAATAGCTCTCCCTCAAAACGTGTTCGAAAGCCGAAAAGAGGTCGGTCCGGGGGAAACACGGTTCGAAATCAACGAGTTGCAACCCTCGGTTTTTGTTATCGCCATCCATCATCCCGTGATGACATCTTCGCAAGCAAACATGCCGTTCGACGCGACACCTCCCCGGGTCGTGTTCAAGTTTGGCGGCACCGCCGTGGGCACGAGCGAGCGGTTTCGGGCCGTCGTCGACATTCTCCGGCGCACCGCCGATGCGGGGCGTGTGCTGGCCATCGTATCGGCCCAGGGGAAGGTGACACGGCGCTTGTCGGCGGGAATGGAAACGTTCGTCACGCAGTTTGCTGACCGGTCGGTGGTGGTGGACACCCTCGTCCACGACCTCCGCGAGCGGCACCTGGCGCAGGCCCGTGAGGTGCTGTCCGATGCCGGACAGGCCGCGTACGCCGACGTGGTCGACGATCGACTGCAGGCCCTCCGTGAGGTGTTTGCCGAGGTGGCGGACCGAGGCTTCACCCCGGCGCTGCGGGACGCGGTGCTGGCGATGGGGGAGCAGTTGTCCGTGCCGATGGTGTCGCTCGCCCTTCGCGACCACGGCCTGACGGCGCCCTTCTGCGACGCCACCGATCTCGTCGTCACCGACGACACGTTCGGGGAGGCGAACGTGGACCTCGACACCACCGCTGAGCGCGTCCGCCTGTGGTACGACAACCTCCCCCCGAATGCGGTGCCGGTGGTGGCCGGGTTCATCGGGGCCACGCCGGGGGGCACCACCACGACGCTCGGCTTCGAGGGGAGCGACTACTCCGCCGCCCTTTTCGCCCGGATCCTGCGGGCGGCGTGCCTCTCCCGCTACACGGACGTGGACGGCCTGTATACCAACGACCCGGACGCAAACGCGGACGCCCAGCGGCTCGACCAGATCTCGATGGAGAAGGCCTTTGCCCTCACGGAGTCGGGCCGGCTCGGCATGCACCCGAAGACGCTGCGGCCCCTCGTCGAAGCGGGCATTCCGATGCAGGTGCGCTCCATCGACGAGCCGAATGGGCGAGGGACCCGCATCGTGCCCAGCGGTCGGGAGAACGTTCGGGTCACCCCACCCGTTGGGGCGGTAGGTCCTCAAGAAACCGAGTAGATTTGGGTCGCGGAGTTGTTTGAGGCGCCGGCTTTTGCTTCCGTTACCGTCCATGACGCGGGATGGGGGAACGCTAGAGGCTGTGCGAATCATTCTTCGCTCATCACGCTCGCCTCTTCCATTTCTATTTCATTTGCAGACCCACAGACTGACATGGCATCCAACGACTATCGGGTTGGCATTCTCGGTGCGACCGGGGCCGTCGGGCAGACCTTTATTCGGCTCCTGGCAGATCACCCATGGTTCACTGTGACCGAGGTGGCCGCCTCGGAACGGTCGGCGGGACAGTCCTACCGCGAGGCGGCAAACTGGCTCAGCGGGAAATCCATCCCGGATCCCATCGCCGACCGTACGGTCAAACCCACCGAGCCCGCCGCGCTCGACTGTGACTTCGTGTTCTCGGGCCTCACCTCGGCCGTGGCCGGCGAGATCGAAAAGGCCTTCGCCGAGGCCGGCGTTCCGGTGATCTCCAACGCGAAGAATTACCGTCTCCAGGACGACGTACCGCTCCTCCTGCCCGAGGTCAATCCCGATCACGCCTCCCTGATCGACGAGCAGAACTGGGGGAGCGACGGCTTCATTGTGACGAATCCCAACTGTTCGACGGTGGGGCTCGTCTGTGGACTACGGCCCCTGATGAACGCGTTCGAGGTGGAGGCCGTGCAGGTGACCATGTTGCAGGCCCTGTCGGGCGCCGGCTACCCCGGGGTCTCCGCGCTCGATGCGGTGGGAAACGTCGTGCCGCACATCGGCGGGGAGGAGGAGAAGATGGCCACTGAGCCCCGTAAAATTCTGGGAACCCTGCGGGACGGACACGTCGAGTGGGCGGATCTTCCCGTGAGTGCGCAGTGCACGCGGGTACCCGTCCGTGACGGCCACCTTGCGTGCACCTCCGTGCGGTTTGCGGAGAACGTGGGCCCGGCGGCCGTGCGGGAGACGCTGGAGGCGTTTCGGTCCCCATTGGCTGGCTCGTCGCTCCCCAGCGCGCCGGAGCCGTTCCTGCAGGTGCTCGACGCGCCGGACGCGCCCCAGCCTCAGCGACACGTGGACGCGGGCGGCGGCATGACGGTCTCGGTCGGTCGCATTCAAGACTGCGCCGTCAACGACGTGAAGTTCGTCCTGCTCTCGCACAATACCGTTCGCGGGGCCGCCGGGGGCGCCCTTCTCAACGCCGAGCTCTTGGCCGAGCGCGGCCGCCTCACGCCCGCACACACGACGGCGGTGGGGCAGCAGGCGTGACGGAGATCTCTCCGAGTGATTGGCGAACGCTTTCTTCGACGACTGACCTCAACCTATGACCTACCCAGACGTCCGTCAGGCGCAGATGGCCGACCGCGAGGCCGTGGGCCAGATGTGGCTCCAGCTCCTCAACGAACAGTCCAACCACGAGGACCGCATGGGGGTGGCCGACGACGCCCTCGACCGGTGGACCAATGACTTTCCGATGTGGCTGGAGGACGAGACGGCCCGTATCTACGTGGCGGAGGGAGAAGAGGAGGCGCCGGCCGGGTTTGCGACAGCCCGACGCTGGGGCCCGCCGCCCATCTACGCAGAGAGCTCGGAGGTCTACCTCGACGAACTATTCGTCCGCCCCGACGCCCGCCGGGACGGATACGGTACACAGTTGGTGCACGCCGTGCGGAGCTGGGCCGACCAGCTCGGCGCACAACGGATCCGACTCCGCGTGCTCGCGGCCAACGACGACGGCCGGGCCTTCTGGTCAGCCCAGGATGCTATTTCCCTGAGCATGACCCTCACCATCGAACGAGAACAGGAACCGCCGGAGGACGAGAACGCCGACGAAGGATCCAAAAAGATCGGCTTCCGCTCGGAACGGTCGGGCTGATGGTCCGTCAAAAGTTTGCTCTCAAAGAGAAGGCTTTGAGCCGATGCGGGCGTAGCTCAGTGGCAGAGCATCTGCTTGCCATGCAGAAGGTCGTGGGTTCGAATCCCATCGCCCGCTCCACTTTCAAGCCTGCATGACCCCTTTACCCCGATTGGCTGCCGCCGGTCGGGGTTTTCCTTTTGGGCACTGCGTCGTTTCGAGGTGTCTCTTCGGACCCGGCAGATTCGAGGAGAAAAGCAGGGACCGGGCTGCCCGCTGCGTCAAGTCACCTCCACTTCGCCGTCGATGCCGTTCTCTTCAAGGGTCTCCCGGATCGACGGAGCGATGGTGTACTCAATGGAGCTCGGCATGACTTTCGCCACCAGCCACGCAATGACGCCCTGATTCCAGGCGGCCTCGGCCGGGTTGTTAATCGTGATTTCCAGCTCTTGAGACCCGGGGGTGTCAATCGTGACGTCAATCTCCTGATTCGCAAGCCCCTTCTCGAGGCGTTTCGCCATCTGGTTGCGCACAGCTGATTCGATGTTGGCCCCGCCCATGGCCCCGGCACGCATTTGCGAGCCCATTTGTTTTTGGGCGAGTTCATGGGCGTCTAAAATAAGAACCTCGATCATAGCAACCTCGGGGCTTGAGCGAACGGTAACGATGCGGAGACAATTGCGTCTGGGCGGAGTCGCTCCTATTCACGGAGAAGGGGTGGGGTTTCGGCTGCGATCAATTTTCGCAGGGGATCAGTACGGCGATCCGAAAGGGCACTTCATTCCGGCCCAAGACCTCTCTAAATTGTCCCGAGCCGCTCATGTCTCTGATCCTGGCCCTGGTCCTGTTCGGATCGGGCCTTGTGGTTGTCATCGGGGCCGCGGAGCAGCTGGTGGAAAGCACCGCAGGCCTGTCTAGCACCCTCGGGCTATCCGCTTTTCTCATTAGTGTCGTCTTCATTGGCTTTGATCCGGAAAACCTGGCCGTGGGGGCCGTGGCGAGCTACGATCAGACGGCGGGGATTGCGCTGGGCACCATCGTGGGGGCGGCGATGGTGGCGCTCGCGCTGGCGTTCGGGATTACGGCGCTCGTGGTGCCGCTGGCGTTTGGGCGCGTGCCGCGCCAGATGCTCCTGCTGCCCGTGGGAGCCGTGCTCCTCCTCATGGGGCTCGCGGTGGACGGGCGGCTGTCCCGCATCGACGGGGGGCTGCTGCTCCTCGCGTACATCGGAGCGGTGTGGGTACTGCTGCGCTGGGAGCGGCGGGGCATCCGCGTGGTGCCAACGGAGGCGGTGGAGGAGGAGACGGAGGAGGCGCCGTCGGGCTTAATGCGATCCGCGCTCTGGTTCGTCGCGTCGCTCGCAGGGGTGCTTCTGGGCAGTGAGCTGCTTCTGCGCGGGGCGCGCCCGATCATTTCGGCGCTGGGCTGGACGGACACGCTCTTTGGCATGACGTTGCTCGCCCTGCTCGTGAGCGTGGAGGAGGTGGCCCGTGAACTTCCGGCGGCCCTGAAGGGACGGCCCGATATTAGCTACGGAAACGTGGTGGGCTCGACGCTCGCCTTCTTCTGCTTCAACGCCGGAATCATCGCTCTGGTGCGGCCGGTACCCGTGGGCCAAATGACGCGCTTCTTCTACCTGCCGACGTGCGCCGGAACGGTCGTGCTGATCGCGCTGCTGATGGCCCGCCAGCGGGTGCCGCGGTGGGGAGGGGGACTACTGGTGCTGGCGTATCTTCTGTTCGTGTCTGGTCCGTTTCTCGGGTGAGGGTACCGACTACCGGCTGTCGATTGCGTATCTCGTATTGCCTGTCGTGTTTGGGGTAGAATGATTCGCGTTGAGGGTTGGGCGTTGAGGGTTGTGGGCTGAGCGTTTCCGCAATCAAGCCGAAGGTAGATTCCCGATGACAACTGAGGAGTCTGCGTTGTGTCGGTTTGTGTAGTCCGGAGGAACGCATTCCTTTCCTCGCACAATCTATAGCTGGTCTAGGGAGGGGCAGTTACGGAATACGCAATACGAAACATCGATCCGATCACCACTGGCAAGTCTGTCAGCTAACTTCTTCCGCGTACGCAGAAAGCCGCGCCACCAGGCCGTCGGCGTGGGTCTCGTGTTCGGGCTTCATGAGGACGCTCCGGAGGACGGCGGCTTCGTCTTGATCGGCTTCCAGCTCGGGGTGAAGGGCAGTGACAGCGTCGGCGGGGAGGCGGTAGAGGCTCGTGAAGATAGGCTCGTCGGGGTCGTTCATGGCCCGGTCGAAGAGCGCCTGGCTTGCCTCGTTCACCGCCGAAAGGGTAGGCTCGGCCGGCGCTGGGAAATACGCGACGATGTCCGTTTCGGGCGGGGTGAGAAGGGCAAGGGCGTCCGAGTCGTCAATCTTGTTGGCCCACATACGGGCGGCGCGCAGGCAGGCAGCGAGGATGGGGCCCACGCCGTCGTCGGGTTCGAGGGGGAGGGCGCGGAGCGTGCACCAGAGTGCCCCGGCCGCCGCCCCCGCCCGCGAGCACTCGAGGCTAATCTCGCCGAGGTGCAGTTCGTCCGACGTGAAGTACGTGTAGGGGGAGTCGTGCTGGTAAAAACGACCCACCGCCGGATCTCGAAAGAGGATGCATCCGCAGCCGTAGGGCTGGAGGCCGTGCTTGTGCGGATCGATGGCCACCGAGTCCGCGTGCTGGATGGCCTCGAAGTGCGCACCCGGAAAGCCGCCAAGTTCCGGGGCGGCGTCCGCGGTCATCAGCCGGAAAAAGCCGCCGTACGCGGCATCCACGTGGACGCGGACATCGTGCGCTTCGCAGACGGACATGGCGTCGGCCATCGGATCGACGCTCCCGAGGCCGGTGGTCCCGGCGGTGAGGACCACGGTTCCGATCGATTCGCTCTCCAGCGTGCGGTCCAGCGCATCGAGCTCCACGCGGCCACGGGCGTCGGTGGGCACCTCTACGACGTCCAGCTTCAGCACGTCGCTCATCCGCCCGTGAGTGTAGTGGGCATCCGCGCTCACAGCGAGGGCCTGGTCGGGATGTAACTCGCGGGCGACCCAGAGGGCTTCGAGGTTGGCCACCGTGCCGCCCCCGGTGAGGTGGCCGAGGGTGGGCTTCGGCAGCCCCAGCATCTCGGCGAGGTCCGCCACGACCTCTTGCTCCATCTGACTCGTGGGCGGCCCGCCGTCGAGGGCGTGGTTGTTGGGATTGATGCGCTGGGCGGCGACGTACGCCGCGATGGCGACTGGGTGTGGGGGCTTCAGCATCTGGCCCGCGTACCGGGGATGGTGGAAGGGATAGTTGCCCTCCAAGCGCTCCAGGTACTCGTCCAGGGCGTCGTCGAGTCGGTCGGGCTCGACCCCGAGGGATGGGTGGCGGTCAAAGGCGCCCCAGGAGGCTTCCCACTGGTCAACGTGCTGGAGGGCGCGGTGGATTAATGCATCAACGGACGGATGGGTGGGCACGGCGGTCGGGTTGAAGGTTGGAAGGTTGAAGGGTGGAAGGTTGAAGGTTGGAAGGTTGGGGCGAGTAGATGTTGTCGACCGGGACGGTCTATTCTTGAGGAGGGCGGACGGGGTCAGGGATGGTCTCCGGATTCTGGACGTAGCCGGGGAGATGGAGGGCGAGGAGGGGAGCGGTGAGGAGGCCCTTCGAGCCGAGGGCGGTGAACGTCCAGAGGCGGTTGCGGCGCGGCAGGGGGCCGAGGAGGGGGAGGTTCGAGCCGGCGTGCTTCACGCGGACGCCGGCCCGGACCTCTAGTATCTCGGTTTCGTCCACGCCGGGGACCATGCGCGCCGTCTTCTCGCGGATGTAGGCGGTGGCGTCGGGGTCGGGCGTCAGGTTGTCGAAGTTGTTATCGTAGTTGCTGCCGAGGACGAGGGTCTCTCCCTCCGGCACCACGTAGCCCCGGCCGGAGAGGGGGCAGAGCGGGCCCTGGAGGGAATCGGGGCGGTGGACGCGGACCGTCTGGCCCTTTACCCCCTTCAGACCAAGGCGCCGAAGTTCTGGGAAGGACGGGTAGCCCTGGCCCAGCGTGAGGATGACCCGATCGGCGTGAAGTTCTTCCGTTTCAGTCGGCTCCCGCCCCACCTCCACAACCGCGGTGTTGGGGGTCTCGCGCCAGTAGACGACGGGTGCCTCCGTCTCGATCGTAGCGCCGTGGTCTTGAGCCGTGGCGAGCAGCGCGTCGACCATCGCCGGTACGTTGATGGCGCCTCCCCGGGCCACGTAGAAGCCTCCGATTGAGGTCTGCACGTCGGGATACCGCTCGCGCACCGCCCCCGGCGAGAGCCAGGTGGCGAGATCCGGATGCTCGCGGGCGGCCTCGCGGAAGGGGGCTTCTTGATCCTCCTCAATGACAGGCCGGAGCACGCCCTGGGGCGAAAACAGCCCTGGCGCTCCCGCTCGGTCGAGCATCATCGAAATTGCGTCGAGGGCCTCGTGCAGGTACCAAACCGGACGGGCCCGGCGACCCATGAAAGGATTGACGAGTCCCGCGGCGGCACCGGAGGCGCCCGTGGCGGGCTCTTCGGCCTCCAGGAGAAGCACGTCCAGGTGAGGACTAAGCGTCAGGGCCGCGGTCGCTCCGGCCAAGCCCGCCCCCACCAAAATGACATCCGCGTCGTGCTTCATCGCCAGAACCGCTTTTCATCGAAGACCGTGTACCACACGCACCGATCGCCGCAGCGTTCGGGACACCTTCGCCGGATCACCCGTTAAAGTCCAATGAGGTCTCCTTTTCCTGTCCTGCAGTGCCATGACTGAAACTCGCGCCCCCAAATCGACGGAAAAGGCCGTTCCGGAGCCTCCGGTGTCCTACGAGGAGTTTTTAGCGTGGGCGGACGAGGACGTTCGGGCCGAATGGATCGACGGAAACATTCGCATCATAAGTCCTGCTTCTTCTACGCA
>CAYULG010000099.1:0-9159 GCA_964445365.1 uncultured Salinivenus sp.
GGCATAGCCGCCCCCGAAGAGATTAAGGTGGTTGACGAGGTGGTAAAGGTTGTAGATGTCGCGCCGGGTCTCGTAACCGGGCTCCAGCGCCCACGCGTCGCGGTAGGCCTCGTAGAAACGATCCTGAAAGCCCCCGAACAGCTCCGTCATGGCGAGGTCGGCCTCGCGGTGCCCGTAGTACGTGGCGGGGTCGATAATCGCCGGATCGCCGACGGCCGTCACCATGAAATTCCCCTTCCAGAGGTCCCCATGGAGCACGGACGGTTCCGGTGCCCCAGGCAGGATTTCCGGCAGGCGCCGGTAGAGGCCCTCCAGCGGCTCGTTCCAGTCCGAGCGCCAGCGGCTCTGCTCCCGGGCCAGCGCCACCTGCGGCTCCAGCCGATGGGCTCGGAAGAAGGCCGGCCAGTTGTCCATCCACTCGTTCTGCTGGGGCGTCCGGCCAATGAAGTTGTCCCGGTCGAACCCGTATTCGTCCGCCGTGTGGCGGTGCAACTCGGCGAGTCCCGTCCCAAACCGCTCCCAAAAGCGACGCCCCTGCCGCCCGTTGTTGATCCATTCCATGACGAGAAACCCGGGCCGCCCCCCCTCCGACGGCGCCATTTCGATGACAGACGGCACCTCCAGGGACGCCTCTGCCGCCCCGAGTGCCTCCAGGCCGGCGGCCTCCCCCGGAAAGGTGCGGGCCACCTCTTCGTCGCCGTATTTCAGAAAGACCGGAGCCCCGTCCGTTTCGACCCGACAGGCATTGGCGATGCAGCCGCCCCCGACGGTCGCGACCGCGTCGATGGACACGTCGAGCCGATCCTCCAGGGTGTCGCGAAGCGAATCCGGCAGCATGTGGTGTGCGTGAAGAGAGTGAGGGAGAGGGAGCGTGGGAGGGAAGCGGATCGAATGCGAATCTTGAAGCGACCTACCCCCCATGCTCTCCTCCTTCGCCCACGCCCCCACGCTCCTCTTCTGCCGTGCTCTCGTGCTCTCCGTCCACATGTTCGGCGAGGTCGTACTCGTCGACGAGACGGTGCAGGAGCATGTCCGACGTGCGCTCCACAATGTCGTAGACTTTCTCGAAGCCCTTGCGGCCGCCGTGGTAGGGATCCGGCACCTGGTAGTCGTCCGGCTCCGGGTCGAACTCGCGGAAGAGGCGCACCTTGCCGCCGTACTCGTCGTCCTCGTCGAGGTGGAGCACGTCGTTCAGGTTGCTCTTGTCCATCACGAAGATGTGGTCGTACGCTCCCAGGTCCTCGGCCTGGAACTGAGAGGCGCGATGGTCCTCGAGGGAGAGGCCCTTGCGCTGGGCTGTCTTGCGCATCCGGTCGTCCGCCTTGTCGCCGACGTGCCAGCTGCCGGTCCCGGAGGAGGAAATGTCAAATAAGTGCTCCAGCCCGGCGTCTTCAACCTTATCCCGGAAGACGGTCTTAGCGAGGGGGCTCCGGCAGATGTTGCCGAGACACACGAACTGAATGCGGATGGGATCGGACATCGTTCGGGAATACTGGTGCGCGAGGAGCATGTGAGATTTTGCCAGCGTTCTTTACGTGGAGCGACGGTGGGTGTGCCGGTTCATCAGGAGCCCCGAGCACGACTTTCAAGAATGCCTCACGAATGCACGGACCGCCGTCCGCCGACTGCGGTCGGCTGTCTCCTCCTACTCAAGACCCAACCGCCGCAGGCCTTGCTCAAAGACCTCGGCCAGGTAGTCGACGTACTCGCGTCCCTTGAGCTCGGCGATGATGGCGAACGTATCGTCCGGCGCAAAGGTGGGCAGCGGATTGACCTCCAGAAACCAGGGCTGGCCATCGGCGTCCACCCGGAAGTCAGCCCGGGCAAAGTCGCGGCAGTCGAGCGTGTCAAAGACGCGGCGGGCGAGGACCTGGAGCCGGTCTTCAAGTGCAGGCTCAAGAGATCCGGCCAGTTCATACCCCCAGTCCGTGTCGGCGGCGGGGGCGCCCCGGTGCTCCAGGGCGTGCAGTCCGATGCCGGTGGTGGGCTCCACGGCCCGCTGCAGCACGGGAAGGGCCTCGGGGGGGTCGTGCCCGACGACCGCCACCGTAAACTCGCCGCCGCCCCCCACAAACGCTTCGACCAGTGCGTCCTGCTCGTATGTCGCCGTCACCCGTTCCACCTCCTCCTCGAGGGCCGCCACATCCTCCACGCGGCTCTGGGGCGTGATCCCCTTGGAGGTGCCCTCGTAGCGCGGCTTGACGAAAAGCGGGAAGGGCGGGAGCTCGTCCGGAGCGATCTCGGCGGCCTCACCGAAGACATCGTGCGGCGGCGTGGGCAGGCCGGCAGCCGTGACGAGGTCTTTTGTCCATGCCTTGTCGAGGGTGACCGAGAGGGTGAGCGCGTCGGAGCCGAGGCACGGAATGCCCGCCATCTCCAGCAGGATGGGCGCGTAGGCCTCCCGGTTGCGGCTGCGGGCGCCCTCGGCAATGTTGATTGCAGCGTCGAGATCGAGCCCCCCGTCTAATTGATCCCGCAAGTCGAAGGCCGTGCCCACCCGCACCGGCGTGTCCCCCATGTGCGTTACCGTCTCGGCCAGCGTCTCGACCGTCTCCTCCGGCTCGTACTCTGCGTCCGCGTCGGGCGGGTCGTCGTCGGCCCAGGGATATGCGTCGAAGGTATCGTAGATGAGACCGATGCGCATGAAACTGACGACACGCTGCAACGAATGTGGCGGTCGGGGAAACCTGAGACGACTCCTTCACTGGAGGCTTGAGATGTTCTCGCTCCGAGCGCGGTCCATCGGCCGCGGTCTACTGTCTTTTGGCAAAACGTTCGCTCTTCGCAACGTCGATTCTCCGCTCATTCCCGCACTCCCCCCTCGCCCTCTCTCCCATTCTCCCCGTGGGCACTCGCCGACGAACGAGGCACACGAGTCCCCCTTCGCCCAATCGAGCCGACGACGCGACCGCCCTCCCTCAACAAAGCACCGGCTGCGACGTTCGCTATGGCACATCAAGATGCTCACGAAATCGCCTCGGCCGATGGCTCAGAAAGCCCTCATCGTCCGGACCGGACCGGACGGGCACGACGGACTCCGGGAGCTCAACGTCGAACTGGAACGAGGATGGCGCGTGGCCCGGGTAACGGCAATGGGAGGGGCTGGCGAGACAAATGAAGATGCCCCCACCCACGCCGCGCTCGTCGTCCTCGAACACGAAGACCGCGACCAGCCCACCCCGGCCGCGGCCGTCGCGGCGCTCGAACAAATTGGAAAGGAGTCCGAAGAGGTCGTTGAGCAGGTGGTCGAGGAAGCCGACGGGTTCGTGGAGGGCGACGGCGCCGATCCGCTCAACACGTCTACCTGAAGGGGCCGCTCCTCTTCCATCTCGTCAACATTCTTCGACTCTGCTTCAGGAACCGGGTCCGGCGGGTGCACGATTCCCCTGAATGCTCATTCTCTTTGTTCGCCTTTGCTCTTGGCCATGTGGCTCTTTTTTTCCGGTCCCTCTGCGGTCTTCGACTCCCGTCATGGGGCTGCCCTCCTGTTCGTCCTGCTGTTCGGAGCGATGGTCCCCTCTTCGCCCGCTCACGGGCAGGGCTTCGGGGTGTACGAGCAGGGAACCTGCGTGATGGCCCGGGCCGGGGCCACCGTGGCGTCGGGCTGCGGCGACGGTTCGTCCATCTACTTCAACCCCGCCAACCTGGTTGGTACAGAAGGGACGACCGTGAGCCTGGGGGCCACCGTCATTGCTCCGCAGGGATCCTTCACGTACGACGATCCGCCGTCCACCCGTCGCGAGGTGGATCTGGAGAACGATCCCTTGCCGGTGCCGCACCTCTACGCGACGTACGGCGTGAACGACAACCTCGCGGTGGGGCTTGGCACATACGTGCCGTACGGCCTGGAAACCGTCTGGCCCGTTCAACTCGAAAACGGGGATTTTTTCGACGGGGCGTTCGAAGGATACGATAACAGCCTGCAGGCCATTTACGTGCAGCCGACCATCGCGTACCAGGTGTCCGACCGCTTGACGATAGGCGGCGGCCCAATTGTCGCCATTAGCAACGTGGAGATCAAGCAGCTCGCCGATCTCGCGGACGTTGAGGTATCGGATCCCGATGCTCCTGAATCAGAACCGGACACAACCCTTCAACAACTCGGCGTCCGTCCCCACACGGCCTTCGCAAAGTCGGCCCTCGACGGCAACGGCGCCATTGGATACGGGGCCAACCTGGGCGTTTCCTATCAGGTGACCGATCGTCTTCGAGTCGGGCTCCGGGGGATGCTCCCCATTACGATTTCGTACGAGGGGGGGGCAACGTTCGAGCCCGTCAACCAGGAGCGACTCACCGATCTCGTGTTCGTTCCCCCGAGTCCGCTGGCGCAGGACACCGATGGGGACGGCGAGCCGGATCCGGTTTCTGCGAATCAGCTCGTCTCTCCTCGTTTCCAGGACGACGGGACCCTCAGCAATCAGGATGTTGAAACCGAAATCACCTTCCCCGCTCAGGTCGTTGCCGGTCTCAGCTTTCAGGCGACCGAGCGGCTGTTGCTCCTGGCAGATTACCAATACACGCGCTGGTCGAGCTTCGACGAGATCGAAATTGACTTCGAAAAAGCCCCCGACCAGACGCGGAAAGAAAACTACACCGACACGCATACCATCCGGCTCGGCGGCTCCTACGACCTCACCGACGGACTCACGGTGCAGACGGGGTACCTGTTCAACACGGCCGCTGCCCCAGACGAGGTCGTCACGCCTCTCCTGCCGGAGGCCCAGCGCAACCAGGTCACCGTGGGCCTCGGCTGGCACCCGATCGACGTGCTCGAACTCCATGCGTCCTACCAGCAAATCATACAAAACGACCGGCGGGGGCGCGTCCGAGGTGCCCCCCCGGGCCAAGATCCCACGACCGACCTCAATGGGGGCCTCTACGAATTTGGCGCCCCCCTCTTCGGCACGACGCTTACTCTGCACCTTTAATGCACCGACCCATGCGACTGCCTCCCCGGCCCGGCTGGGGCCTTCTCTTTCTTGCGCTGCTACCCTGGGTGAGCGGATGCGATCAGGGCGCCCTCAACCCTCCCGACCCCGCGAATGAGCTTTTCCGTGACTACGTAGCCATCGGCAACAGCATCACGGCTGGCATTCAATCGGGAGGCATCAACGAAAATACGCAGCGGGAATCCTATGCGGCCCTGCTCGCAGAACAGATGGACACCCCGTTCAGCATCCCGGTCTTTCCTCATCCCGGTTGTCCCCCACCTCTCGCCCAGGCATTCCCGCCTGCGACCATTAATCCGGATGTCGACTGCACGCTTCGGGCCCCCTCGACGACCCCCACCCTAAACAATGTGGCAGTTCCGGGTGCAGAAGTGGTGGACGTGCTTTCAAATTTTCTCGTCGCTGGACAGGACACCCCATCTCCTGACACCCTGACCAACGCCAACCAACTCACGTCCTTCATTCTCGGGGGCCAGACGCAACTTGAGGCTGCTAAGGAAGCCAATCCAACGTTCGCAAGCGTCTGGATTGGCAACAACGACGTGCTGGGGGCCGCCCTTACCGGCGACACCACACGTGCCACCCCCGTCGACGCGTTCCAGACCCGATACTCGCGAATGGTGAGCGAGCTGGAGAGCATCGAAAGCCTGCAGGGAGCAGTCTTCGTCGGCGTGGCTCCCGTAACACTCATTCCGCATTTGTCGGAGGGCGATGCGTACGCCCAGAAGATTCCCGTCGCCCAGGCGGAAGGCGCCCTTCCCTCCAATTTTGAACTCGACGCTTGCAGTGGATCGGACGTCCTCATTCCGTTCCAGCACGGAGTGGCCTTGATTGGATCCGCGGCCGGTCTGCAGGACGCGCTTGGCGATTCTGCCCCTACCATCACCCTCGACTGCTCCAGGGATCGAACCGTTGAAACGACGATTCGAGAGAGCATTTCCGCCGATTTTGTCGAAGACCAAGTTCTCTCTCAACTCGGAGACGAGATCAAGCGCATCTCTCTGCTCACTCCCACGGAGCGATCCACTCTCCAACAGCGGGCGTCCCGGTTCAATCAAATCATTCGGGATCAGGTCGAAGGCGAGTACGCATACGTAGACCCCAAACCGCTTTTCAACGAAAACAGCAGTCGGATTCCGGCCTTCCCGAACCTGTTCGACGATTCCGCCCCTGCATTCGGCCCGCTCTTCAGCCTGGATGGGATCCATCCCAGCGCCGAGACACATCGGCTTGTCGCAAATGAGATCATTGACGCAATTAAAGACACGTACGACGTCAGCGATCAGGAACTGCCGTCCGTGTCTCCGCAGTAACTGCGCCCTTTCCCCGCCCGTCTCATTGATTCGAAAAAATGTGACGATCCGGATGCAGCTTCGCAACGTGCGGAACGTTGCCTGAGCCCCTCTGGTATCATCGGCGTTACTTTGAAAGGGCCCAGTCCTATTAAATCCCCGGGCAGTCTCATGGAGATGTCCCTTCACAACGTCGCGGCTTGGATGGCCACGGGTCAGTGTTGTAGCTGTCTCTGTTTGCCCCATCCGGAGAGGCCGCGTCTGTCGAGTGCCTTCCCCCCTGCCTGTGAGGAATGGTAGTGTGTGGACCCGACATGGTAATGGACGCTGATGCCTCTCCGGCCCCGCCGCGAGAGGCTTTTCTATTGCTCTCAATCTGCCCTCTGAGATGTCTTCCCCCCCGAACGTTTCCACTACTCTCCCGAACAATGCCGCCCGTACCGATTCGTCGGCCCTAACCGGCGAGGTGGGGCAAACCCCCCTACTGCGGGTGAGCGACGTAACGGACGACCTGCCGGACACGGTGACCGTCTACGGCAAGGCCGAACACCTCAACCCCGGCGGGTCGGTGAAGGACCGCCCGGCCCTTCGCATGATTGAGGCAGGCCTGGAGAGCGGGGCCTTCCGTCCGGATCAGACGCTCATTGACGCGACGAGTGGCAACACCGGGATCGCGTACGCCATGATCGGGGCGGCGATGGATCTCGACGTGACCCTCGCTCTCCCCAAGAATGCCTCCGACGAGCGGAAGAAGGTCCTGCGAAGCTATGGGGCCGAGCTTTTGCTTACGGACCCGATGGAAGGGACCGACGGGGCCCAGCGGCGCGTGAAGGAAATTGTGGAGGCGGAACCCGACCGGTATTTCTACCCCGACCAATACAACAATGACGCCAACTGGCGGGCGCATTACGACGGCACCGGCACCGAGATTCTGAAGCAGACCGACGAGCAAGTCACCCACTTCGTCACGGGGCTCGGCACCACGGGCACCTTCATGGGCGTGTCTCGACGCCTCAAGGCGCACGATTCCTCAATCCAATGTGTCGCCATGCAGCCCGAGACGGCGATGCACGGCATGGAGGGCCTCAAGCACATGGAGACGGCCCTCGTGCCCGGGCTCTACGATCCGGACGCGGCCGACGCGCACCATACCTGCTCGACCGAAGCAGCCTATACGATGACGCGCCGCCTGGCCCGAGAACAAGGGCTGCTCGTCGGGCCGTCCGCCGGGGCCAACGTAGCCACCGCTCTTGACGTGGCCCGCTCCCTCGACGCCGGCATCGTGGTTACTATTCTCTGCGACACCGGCGCCCGCTACCTGAGCGACGACTTTTGGACTGACGAATAGTACGTATTTCGAATCGCGTATCTCGTGAGGCCGATCTGCCTCCACGCGATACGAAATACGCGCCCCGAGTGCAACGAGGAAGTGCCTTTGGGGTGCAATACGCTCTGCCCTATAACTGCACGACCCCTTGATGATTACGATCTCAGATGTTCTTGACGCCATCCGCCAACACGGCGCGGACGCCTACCCCGAAGAGGGCTGTGGCTTTCTGCTGGGTACCGTCACCGACGACGGCGAAAATCGCGTTAGAACTATCCGGCGCGCTGAAAATCGGCAGGACGAGCGCCGCACCCGTCGCTACCAGCTGACTCCCGATGACTACCGCGAAGCGGACGAGGCCGCGCGCAAGCAGGGCCTCGACGTGGTGGGCGTCTATCACTCCCACCCCGATCATCCCGCCCGCCCTTCAGAGACGGACCTGGAGGAGGCCACGTTTCCCGGCTACACCTACGTCATCGTCGCCGTCCAGGACGGCACGCCGGACACCCTTACCGCCTGGACCCTTGCCCCCGACCGCTCCGAATTTCGCCGAGAAGAAATTGCCGTGCCCGCCCCCGACAAGATCTGAGCGTCTTTCCGCCGTCAAGACAACCCACAACGCAACTGCTCGCATGCATTGAACGCTTTGTGAGCATGGACGCATTGCCTGCGAGTATTCTCCCCGGCGACCACGTCCATGCTCCCCGGCTTCCACGCCTACACACCTTCGACCTTCCAACCTTCAACGTTCAACGCTCCATGCCAACTACAACAACCACCGTCACCGTCCGCATTCCCACCCCCCTCCGCTCCGCCACCGACGGCGCAGCCACCGTCGAGGTCGAGGGCGACACGGTCGACGAGGCCCTGCGCACGCTCGTGGACCACTACCCCGACCTTGCCGACAACCTCTACGACGAGGACGACGAGCTCCGCCAGTTCGTGAACGTCTACGTCGGCGACGAGGACGTGCGCTTCGGCGACGGTGCAGATACAGCCTTAGAAGCTGGCGACGAGGTCTCCATCGTCCCCTCCATCGCCGGTGGATGAACCATGTTCAGGTTCTGAGTACTCCGTCGTTTTGGTATTCGGATCTGCCTCAAAACGACGAAAACACCACCACCTGAACACCACAACACACAACACGAAAGCAAAAATCGCAACTTATGGAAGCGACTGCTTCGCCAGAAACAGACGCCACGCTCTCGTCGGACGAACTCCAGCGCTACAGCCGGCACCTCACCCTCCCCGAATTTGGACGCGAGGGCCAGGAAAAGCTCAAAAATGCCTCCGTCTTGCTCGTAGGAGCGGGCGGCCTCGGCTCGCCGGCGGCCACGTACCTTGCCGCGGCGGGCGTCGGTCGCATCGGCCTCGTCGACTTCGACACCGTGGAGGCCTCCAACCTCCAACGCCAGATTCTCTACGGCACCAGCGACGTGGGCCGTCCCAAGCTCGAGGCCGCGTCCGAACGCCTCGAGGATCTAAATCCGAACGTGAACGTGGAGCGGCACGAAATGCGCCTCACGAGCGACAACGCGCTCGACGTTATCGACGACTACGACGTGGTGGCCGATGGGAACGACAACTTCCC
>CAYULG010000100.1:0-9107 GCA_964445365.1 uncultured Salinivenus sp.
CAACTGCGGACGACGGACCCGGAGAGCGGGCCCTCGGCGCTGGTGTACACCGTTGGGTCGGCCCCGTCGAACGGCGTGCTGACGCTGGGCAGCGACACGCTAGGAACGGAGGATACGTTCACGCAGGCGGACGTCGACGACGGGGCGCTGTCCTACGCCCACGACGGGTCGGAGACGACGAGCGACGGCTTCGACTTTGTGGTTACCGACGAGGCCGGCGCGCCGACCGACACGACGACGTTTGCGATTACGATCGATCCGGTCAACGACGCCCCGACGGTCGCAACCAATGCGGGACGGACCGTGGCGGAGGGGGCCGACAGCACCGTGACCGACGATCAACTGCGGACGACGGACCCGGAGAGCGGGCCCTCGGCGCTGGTGTACACCGTTGATTCGGCTCCCTCGAACGGGACGCTTCGCAAGGACGGCACGGCCCTGTCGTCGGGCGGCACCTTCACGCAGGCGGACGTCAACGACGGGGCGCTGGTCTACGCCCACGACGGATCGGAGACCACGAGCGACAGCTTCGAGTTCACGGTGACGGACGGGGACGGGGCCTCCGCGGGGCCGGCACCCTTCTCGGTCACGATTGACCCGGTCAACGACGCGCCGCAGTTGACGACCAACGCCGGGCTGACCCTCGACGAAGACGGGTCGGCAACGGTGACGGCCACCGAGCTCAGTGCCACCGATCCGGACGACGAGGCCTCGGCCCTGACCTACGACCTGAGGGCCGTGCCGTCGAACGGCGTGCTGACGCTGGGCGGCGACACGCTGGGGACGGAGGACACGTTCACGCAGGCGGACGTCGACGACGGGGCGCTGACCTACGCCCACGACGGGTCGGAGACGACAAGCGACGGCTTCGACTTTGTGGTTACCGACGAGGCCGGCGCGCCGACCGACACGACGACGTTTGCGATTACGATCGATCCGGTCAACGACGCCCCGACGGTCGCAACCAATGCGGGACGGACCGTGGCGGAGGGGGCCGACAGCACCGTGACCGACGATCAACTGCGGACGACGGACCCGGAGAGCGGGCCCTCGGCGCTGGTGTACACCGTTGATTCGGCTCCCTCGAACGGGACGCTTCGCAAGGACGGCACGGCCCTGTCGTCGGGCGGCACCTTCACGCAGGCGGACGTCAACGACGGGGCGCTGGTCTACGCCCACGACGGATCGGAGACCACGAGCGACAGCTTCGAGTTCACGGTGACGGACGGGGACGGGGCCTCCGCGGGGCCGGCACCCTTCTCGGTCACGATTGACCCGGTCAACGACGCGCCGCAGTTGACGACCAACGCCGGGCTGACCCTCGACGAAGACGGGTCGGCAACGGTGACGGCCACCGAGCTCAGTGCCACCGATCCGGACGATGAAGCCTCGGCACTCACCTACGATGTCACGGCAGGCCCGACGCAGGGTCGGTTGGTGATGGGGGGCAACGAGGTCTCCAGCTTTACGCAGGCCGACATCAACAACGGCAACGTGCAGTACGAGCACACCGCCGAGGACCCGACCGACGACAGCTTCACGTTCGACCTCACGGACGAGGCCGGGGCCGGGCCGACGGACCAGACGTTTGCCATCACGGTCCGGCGAGTGAACACGCCCCCCACCGCTGCGGCCGACGACTACGTTGTTGATCAGGGGCAGACCCTCGCCGTGACGGACTCGGCCAACGGCCTCCTCGGCAACGATGACGATCCGGACGGGAACCCACTACAGGCCGCCGTCGAGAGCGGACCCGAAAACGGCACGCTGACGCTGAATGACGATGGCACCTTCGAGTACACCCCCAATGGGAGCTTCGATGGGACGGACACCTTCACCTACGAAGCCGACGACGGATTCGGGGGAACCGATCAGGCCCCGGTCGACATTGAGGTCCGACCCGACCAGACGACGGTATCGGCTACACGGGCCTTCCCAAATCCGTCCCAGCAGCAAAGCTTCCGGCTTGTCGCGCTGCCCGGGGCCGTGGACCGGTCCCTGGCGTCGACCCTCTCCGGGGAGCGGGAAGACGACTGGCGGGCCTTCGCGGAGACCGGGGCCAACGGCTCCCAGGCGGCCAATCGCCAAAAGTGTGGAGACGGTGCCTCGTGTCAGTTGACACCCGGGGCGGGCTACTGGTTAATCTCTCGGAATGCCTGGACGGTGGGGGACTCGATCGAGACGGTCCCCCTCGAACCGGGCCCGACGCCGACGCGCCCGGTCTACCGCGTGCCCCTGCAGGACGGGTGGAACATCGTCTCCAATCCGGTCGAACGGGGCGTGTCGTGGGACGAGGTCCAGGCCGCGAGCGGGACGGAGCAGTCCCTCTGGCGCTGGGATGGGGGATGGGAGCAGGCCGAGACGTTCGCGTCCGCCACGGAGGGCACCGCCTACTACTTCCGAGACGACGACATTGACGAGCTCGTCCTGCCCTTCCCGGGCCTCTCGCCCCGCGGAGAGGGACAGGCGCGCCCGAAGAGCCCGACGGAGGCCGACTCGACCCTTGCGCTTCACGTCGTCTCGGGCGCCGATACCACCTCGACGGTGGAGGTGGGGCTCCGGGCCCGCGCCGAGGCCGGTCTGGACCGCTCGGACCGCTTTGCTCCGCCCGATTACTTCGAAACAACCTCGCTCCGCCTCGTCGGTCCGGAGGACGACCGCCAGCCCCCGCTTGCAGCCGAGCACCGCCGCCCCGGGCGCGATGGCTACGCGTTTGATCTCCGGCTCCGAGCGCCCGCGGATACGTCCCTGGACGTGGTGATGCAGGGCACGACAGCGTTCGCCGACAAGCAGATCGTCCTCGTGCGCCGGCCCTCCGGCCGCTCCCACGACCTTCGCGCCGACTCCGTGACGACGGTCGTTCCCCATTCGTCGACGACCCGCTACCGCCTCCTGGTGGGGACCGAGGCCTTCGTGCAGGAGAAGCGGAAGGAGGTCGCTCCCTCCGAGGTGACGCTGCTTCCAAACTATCCGAATCCGTTCCGGCAAGAAACCACCCTCGAGTACTCCCTTCCGGACCGCCAGGAGGTTCGGATCGAGGTGTACGACGTTATGGGCCGCCGCGTCCGCGTGCTCGCAGACGGCAAGCAGCGGGCCGGCTTTCACCGGGTGCAGTGGCGGCCCCGCAGCCTGGCTAGCGGGGTGTACTTTGCCCGCCTCACGTCTGGCTCTGCGACCCGGACGGAGCGCCTCGTCGTGGTGCGCTAGCGCTCGAGCCCCTCCCCCTTACTCATTGACCTTCGTGCACGGATTCTTCTGCTCTCATGATGCGTCCTGCGACCGTCCTTGCGTCCGCTCTGCTTCTGGTGCTCGCCGCGGGCCTGTTTGCGGGGCCCGCGATGGGCCAGCCCCACGGGGAGGTCACGCAGGTCGGCGGCGAAACGGTGTATGTGGAGCTCGATGATTCGATTGCTGTGGACGCCGGAACAGTGGGGCGTGTGGTTCAGGAGCGAGAGGTGGACGGGGAGCGCGTCGATTTGACCTTTGCGGTCCTGTCGGTTCAGGAGATCGATCGCCCTGTGGATGGGGACTGGGTGGCGGCGGCCCAGATTACCCGGCAGAGCCGAAATCTCCAGGCCGGCGACCCGGTTACGTTTGATTCAGTGACCTCGCGGGCTCGACTCTCGATTGAGACGGTGCCGTCGGAGGCCATCGTCTACGTCGACGACAACCGCGCCGGCACGACGCCGCTGAAAGGCCCCATCGGGCGCGGATACCACGAGCTTCGGCTGGAGCGGGAGGGGTATCGCTCACGAACGAGGACGTTCGTGGCGCAGGTAGGGGAGCAATACCGCTTCCGGGACAGTCTCGAAACCGCATTTGGGACGCTCACGGTAAACTCTCTACCGGACAGCGCCGCGGTCGAACTAGGGGACCGGTCGTTGGGAACGACCCCCGTCTCGAAGGAGGTTCAGGAAGATACCTACACACTTCGGATCCGACAGGGCGGGTACCTTCCCTACGAGGACACCGTGACCGTGGAGGGGGGTACCGAGCGTCAGATCAACGCAACCCTTCGCCGCCCGCTGCGGGTCACCCTCGGCGAACAGGTCAAAGAGGTAGCCAATACGGCACTCACGCGAGAAGGGGACCGGCTCGTCCTCACCTACGATCTGATTGGGGACGCGGAGGCCTACGGGGTGGAGCTGCTCCTCTCCACCAACGGAGGGAAGACCTTCGAGCCCCTTCCGGAGACCGTGGCGGGGGCGGTGGGGACGGAGGTCGCTTCCGGGGAGGGCAAGCAGGTCGTATGGGCCGCCATTGAGGACTTCCCGAATGGGCTTACCGGATCGGGAAATCGTCTCCGCCTGGGGGTCGAGGGGAGTGGGGGCAATCGGCTCTACTGGATCTTGGGCGGGGTCGTCACGGCCGGGGCGGGAACGGCCGCCGCCACGCTTCTCGGCATCATAGGCGGGGGAGGCGGGGGGGGAGAGGACGGACCCGCCGACCTACCGACCTCGCCGCCCTCGGCCCCGAATTAGGGGAGAGAAAATCTGAGAGGAGGAGTCTCAGGTTGAGGAGGCGTCCGATAGACGCCGGCCCGGGGCGTGAATGGGCTCACAGGGGACGCCGTTTGCGTCCTGGTGTCGGGCCCGTCGGGCCACTGCCTCCTTGATGACGGCCACGGACTGCGCGGCCCGCCTGGTCGTCGTCTTGGTCGCCGCAAGCGGCAAGTGCGGGCGGGTCAGCCAGGGCCGGACGAGGCTCCCGTGCCTGGTTGCGCCGTCGCTGTCGAGGTCGGGCCGGGCCGGCCAACGTCAGGAGTCGGACGGGGCCGAGACGGGTCGCAGTTGCTCCGCGTCGGTGATCACGGCCCGCCCCATGAGCACGCTGCTGAGCATGCTTGTGAGGCCGCCCGCGGCGAAGATCATGGCCATGATGACGAACTGATAGAGGGCGGCGTAGATGGGGTTGTCGCCCGCGAGGATCATGCCCGCCATGATGCCGGGAATCCAGACCCAGCCGAGACTTTTCAGCGAGTCGACGACGGGGATGAGGGCGGCCCGCACGCTGTCCCGGACATGGGAGGCCAGCACCCGCTCCGGCGGCCCGCCCAGGGCCAGGCCCACCTCGATCGTGTCCCGGTGGCTCCGGAGCTCCTCCTTAAAGCGGTCCAGCGCGAGGCCGTTGATCTTCATCGCGTTGGCGATCACCATGCTGCCGACGGGGACGAGGCTGCGCACGGTGGCCTCGATGGCGCCGGCCGCCGTCATGAGGGCGATGGTAAGGCCCGCGCCCACCCCGATCGACAGGAACGAGATCCATGTCACCCGTGGCAATCCCTCGCCCCGCTGCTTCGAGATCCAGGTGGCCCCGCCCACCATGCCGAGCAGGATGAGGCCGCTCCACGCCAGCGGCACGGTGAGCAACACGCCAATGAGCAAGCCTACGGCCACGATCTGCACGAAGCCGCGCACAAACGCGACGCCCAGCTCCGTCTCCAGCGCCAGCCTCCGCCAGCGCGACCCCGCCACGACGACGAGGGCCAGCAGCGTAGCGGCCCCTACCTGCACCAGGCCCTTGAGCACAACGGGGTCCTGGGCGCGCGTCCACACGTCGGCGAAGGTCGACCAGAGAGACATGACAGCGGTTTGGTCTGAATGAGCGGTCGAACAAACAGGGTGCCTACCTCTCACAAGAGGCGGCCGGGGAGCGCCGGCGAGGGCCGACGGCATCGACCCCATTCCAGGGATAGATGACCGGGACCCATCGTCTGCGGGTCGGGGACCACGAGGGCCGGGCTATTCGGCGATGACCTCGTCAATCGATCCCCGCCGCGCGACCCGCCCCGCGTCCAGCCGCACGCCCCGCGTCCCCAGTCGGCGGGCGCGCTCGGCGTCGTGCGTGACGAGGACGGCGGTGAGGGAATAGGCCGCCATCACGTCCGCCAGGAGCGTTTCGACCCGCTCGGCGGCTGCGGCGTCGAGGCTGGAGGCCGGCTCGTCGAGCAACACGACGTCCGGATCGTTGAAAAGGGTGCGGGCGATGGCGACCCGCTGGGCCTCCCCGCCGGACAGCGACCCGGCATCGCGGTTCTCAAAGCCCGAAAGCCCGAGCCGGTCCAGCAGCTCGCGCATCCGGTCACGGTCGATCGGGGCGTCGCGGAGGCGCGGGCCCCACGTCACGTTCTCGGCCACTGTGCCGTCGACGAGGGCGGGCTGCTGCGGCACGAGGCCCACTCGCTGCCGGACCGTTCGGGGCTCCAGCGTCCGGTAGTCCACGCCGTCGAGCAGGACCGTGCCCGACGCCGGCTCATCCAGCCGGTTCAGGAGGCGAAGGAGCGTCGACTTTCCGGAGCCCGACGGGCCGAATACGACGAAGACAGCCCCCTCCGGCACCTCGATGCTCACGTCCGCAAGAAGCGCCGCGCCGTCCACGACGCGGGTGAGATGGCGGGTGGCGAGGGGAACAGACGCATCGGACATGGGAGACAGGAGGCGAACGGGACAGAATGAACCGGGCCATGCAAGCAGAAGACATCGGCGGTCCAACGTTGAACTTCCCAACGTGCCAACGTTCCAACGCCCACGAAACGATTGACCTCGACGCCGACCACGCCTACCTTGTCGGGACCCACGCTGACCACGCTCATCGACTGCAGTACCGCCATGCCCACCGTAGCCATCACGGGCGCCGCCGGTGCCGTCGGCGCCGTTACCGCCGAGGTCTTCGCCGACGCCGGCTGGGACCTCGCCCTCATCGATTACGGCACGGACAACAAGACCACCCTCGACACGTCCTTCCCCGACGCGCAGACCTTCGACTGCGACCTCACCGACGAGGACCGCGCCCGCGAGACGTTCGCGACCATCGGCGAGGCCGGGCCGCTCGACGCCGTCCTCGGCGTGGCCGGCGGCTTTGCCATGCAGCCCGCCGCCGAGGCGACGATGGACGACTATAAGCACATGGTCGACGTCAACTTCCGCACGCTCTTCAACACGGCCCGGGCCGCGTGGCCCGTTCTCACGGAGCAGGACCGGAGCGTTCTGCTCGGGGTGTCGGCCCCGGCGGCGGTCGACGGCCAGGCGAGCGCGGCCCTCTACGGCGCCTCGAAGGGGGCGGTGGCCGGCTACGTGAAGTCCCTCGACAAGGAAGGGCGCGAGGCGGGCCTGCGCGCCAGCGTCCTCTACCCGATGGGCGTGGTCGACACCCCGGCCAACCGTGAGGCGATGCCCGACGCCGACCCCACCACCTGGATCGCGCCGCGCGAGCTGGCCGAGAGCATGCTCTACGTCGCTACCCGTAGCCCGCGCGGCCACCTCCGCGAGCTCAAGGTCCACGCTGCGCCCTGACCGGCCGCCGTGTGATTGGGGGCGCCCGGCGGGCTCACACGGCCCGCGGCAAACAGGCGGCCCCACGACGGTTCTCCCCCTCCGGCCCGGAGTGCGGTCTGGTGCGGAGCAATTCCCAACGGATTCGGAAGCGCTTTTCTGTTGACGTCCCTCGTCTGCGGGCGGTCCATAACCGAATATTCACGCAAATCGCTTGGCAAATCCGGCCTCAATCGGGACCCTTGTAAAAGTATGTTGATTCGGACAGACGCTTCTTTCGGTCCCGGTGTCGAGGAACCCGCCCTTGCACTCGGGACGGAGGGGCGTTCGGAGGCGGCCCCGACATGTGGGGCCCCGCGCCGAGCGATCCGCACGATCCCTGAACCGACCCGTTCCGTCGAATGACTACCCGCGACAAGCTCCAGACAATCGCCATCGACTTCTGGTGGACCTGGAGCCCGGAGGCCCGCTCGCTCTTTCATCGTCTCAACCCGGAGGTCTTTCGCACCTCGGGCAACAACCCACAGGCCGCGCTCACGATGGCCCGGGACGAGGTGCTCGACGACCCCGACTTCCAGGAGGACGTGGACGCGCTGTACGACGAGTACCAGACGTACATGGGTCGGGCGCCGGAGATCGACGACGCCCCCAGCATCGCGTACTTCTGCATGGAGTACGGCCTCCACGAAAGCATTCCGCTCTACTCCGGTGGGCTCGGCGTGCTGGCCGGCGACCACTCCAAGGCAGCCTCCGACCTCGGACTGCCGTTCACGGGCATCGGGCTCTTCCTGCGCGAGGGCTACTTTCGGCAGTCCTTCGACGCCAACGGCTGGCAGGAGGCCACCTACCCGGTGCTCGATCCGGCCAAGCACCCCGTGTCGCTCGTCACGGGCGAGAACGGGAGCGAGCCGCTGACCGTCACGGTGCGGCTGGCCACGCGGGCCATTCAGGTGCGCGCCTGGAAGCTGAACCTCGGCCACACGGACCTCTACCTGCTCGACACCGACTTCGACGCCAACCCGGAGGAGCTTCGCCCGCTCACCCGGCGCCTCTACCAGGGCGGCGACCACGAGCGCATCCGGCAGGAGCTCGTTCTGGGCATCGGCGGCGTGCGCCTGCTGCGGGCCCTCGGCGGCGAGGCGCCGGACGTGTACCACGCCAACGAGGGGCACTGCGCGTTCCTGATGCTGGAGCTGCTGCGCGAGCGGCTGGACGCCGGCGATCCCCTCCCGGACGCCGAGGACTGGGTGCGCACCCGGAGCGTCTTCACCACCCACACGCCGGTGATGGCCGGCCACGACCACTTCGACCCCGACCTCTTCACGGAGGCGATGGCGGGCTTCCGGGACCGGATCCACCTGAGCAACCACGACCTCCTCGGCTACGGCCGCGTCCACCCGGAGGACCCGGATGAGACGTTTACGATGACGGTGCTGGGCCTGAAGCTGTCCCACGCGGCCAACGGCGTGTCAAAGCTCAACGGCCACGTGGCCCGGCAGCAGTGGGACGACCTCTACCCCGACCGCCCGCTCGACGAGGTGCCCATCGATTCCATCACGAATGGGGTGCACCTGCCCACCTGGACCGCCGGCCCGGCCCGCGACTTCCTGGCCGACCACCTCGACGGCGACTTCACGGAGCGCCAGAACGCCGACGTGTGGGACGGCCTCGACGATGTGTCCGACGCGACGCTCTGGGACTACCGCTGTTCGCTCCGCGAGCGCCTGATCGAGTTCATCCGGGCGAAGGTGCAGGGCCAGAGCCTGCCGATGCACCCCGACCTCGACCCCGAGGCCCTCACCATCGGCTTCGCCCGGCGCTTCGCCACCTACAAGC
>CAYULG010000101.1:0-9039 GCA_964445365.1 uncultured Salinivenus sp.
CGGCGGCGACCTCAACTTTGCGTGGCCCACCGCCGAGGTGGCCGTAATGGGCCCCGAGAGTGCCGTCGAGATCATCTACCGCGACGAGTTAAAAGAGGCCGACGACCCGGAGGCAGCCAAGGACGCGTTCGTCGAACAGTACCGCGAGACGTTCGCCAATCCCTACGTGGCCGCCGAGCACGGCTACGTCGACGATGTGATCAGGCCGAGCGAGACGCGGGAGCGCCTCATCCGCGGCTTCGACATGCTGGAGGACAAGGTCGTGAACAACCCGCCGAAGAAGCACGGCAACCTGCCGCTGTAGACCTCACGACCGCGAAGCGGTTCGCTCTTGAGGAGCCGACTGGACGCCGCTTGTCCTCAGCTGAGGGAAAAGTGCTCTTCGGCGGTCTTCTCTTCGGGAGGCGAAAGGATCCGGGCGAGGTCCTCTTGTTGGACGGGCTTGCTGAGAAACGCGTCCATCCCCGCCTCGCGGCACCGCTGCCGGTCCTCTTCCGTAACGGCAGCGGTCAGGGCGACAATGTAGGGCTGCTCGTCTGCGGGCCGTTCGTCCCGAATTCGTCGCGTGGCCTCCAGGCCGTCCACCTCTGGCATCTGCACGTCCATCAGCACCACGTCGTACGATTGTACCCGGAGGGCATTCAGGGCCTCAACACCATTTTCGGCCAGGTCGACCTCGTGGCCCATCTTGTCCAGTACCTGCGTCATCATCTTCTGGTTGACCGTGTCGTCCTCGGCCAGTAACAGTTGTCGGGCCGGCTGTCGCCCAGGCGCTTCCTCGGCCTCGGTGACTTCGTGGTGCGGTTCCCCCTCGGAGGCCAGCACCGCAGCGATCGTATCATAGAGCCGGGCCTGCTTCACGGGTTTGTACAACCACGCTTCGTAATCCGCGCCATTCGGCGTGCCGCTCTGGTTGATCGAGCTCAGCATGATGATGGGAAGATCGGTAAAGCCCCGCGCTCGAATCCGTTCGACCAGGGTCGGGCCGTCCATCTCGGACATTTGGACGTCGAAGATGCCGACATCGTAGGGACAGTCGGTGCCGTCAAGATGGTTGAGCACCTCCTCGCCGGAGGCGAAGATGCTCATCTCCATTCCGTTCCGCTCCACCAGTTGTCGCAGGAGTTTCCGATTGGTCTCGTTGTCGTCGACGGCGAGCACGTGCTTCTCCTCGGAAAACAGAGGGCTGCCTCCCAGGCGGGGTTGCTCGGGGGAGGGACTCGCCTCCTCTTGCACCTGGATTGTGAAGTAGAAGGTCGACCCCGTTCCGACCTCGCTCTCGACCCAGAGGTCTCCGCCCATCGCTTCGATAATCTGATGGCAGATCGAAAGGCCCAGCCCCGTCCCCCCGTGCTCCCGCGTCGTCGAGGCATCTGCCTGAGTGAACGACTCGAAGAGCTCTTCCCGCTTGTCTTCCGAAATGCCGACGCCCGTATCCTGGACGCTGAACTGCAACTCGTAGGATGCGTCCGGTTCCTCCGGAGAAGAGGCCACTTCCCCGCGCACGACGACCTCCCCCTCCTCCGTAAACTTGACCGCGTTGGACAACAGGTTCATGAGCACCTGCCGCAGCCGCGTTTCGTCGGAGCGAATCGCCGTTGGCACCGCCTCGTCGATCAAGTAGGCCATCTCAATGCCCTTCTCGGCGGCTTTGGTGGAGAGGGCATCCAGGGCCTCTTCAACGCAGGGGCGGAGCCGCACTGGTCGCTCCTCAAGGGCAACCTCCTCGGCGTCAAGCTTCGAGAAGTCCAGAACGTCGTCGATGATGGAAAGGAGGGTGCTTCCGCTGCTGCGGATCGCCTCGACGAACTCCTCTTGTTCGGCGGACAGATCGGTGTCTTCCAGCAAGTCGGCAAAGCCGATGACGCCGTTCATGGGCGTGCGGATCTCGTGGCTCATGTTGGCCAGGAACTGGCTCTTGGCCTTCGCGGCCGCCAGGGCCTCCTCCCGGGCCGTTTCCAGTTCGTCGTTCGTCTCTTTGAGCTTCTCGTTGGTGGATCTGAGCTTCTGGGTCCGCTGGTCCACTTTCTCCTCGAGCAGCTCCTGGCGCCGCTCCAGGCGCCAGGTCCGCCACCGGATCGCGCCGAGCACCAGTCCGGCCAGGCCCAGAAAGCAAAGCGCATAGAACCAGTTTGTCTCGTAGAAATGCGGCGCCACGGTCACCGCCATTCGGGCCGGCGTCCGGCTCCAGGGGCCCGCCCTCATCCGCGCCGCTACCTCGAAGACGTAGGTGCCGGGCGGCACATTCGTGAAAAACGCTTCCCGGCGGCCGTCAGCCTCGACCCACTTGGACTGTAGGCCCTTCAACCGGTAGCGAAACGCCACGCTCTTCGGGTCGGAGAGGCTCACGCCTGTGTACTGCACCTCAAAATCCCGCTGTTCTGCTTCCAGGCGGAGGCTATCTACCGATCCCTGCGCCACCAAGCTGTCCCCGGAAGTAATCCGTTCGACTTGAATGGGGGGAGGAGAGGGGGCGCTTTCGATCTCGGCCGGGTCAATGACGGCTGCTCCCTCTTGCGTCGGGAACCAGATGCGCCCGTCCTCGGCCCGGATGCCGGCCGGCTGCATGCCCCCGTTTGCCTCCCGTCGGCGGAGGCCTTCATCGGTCGTGTAGGCGACGGACTGGATGTCGTCGCGCTCCCCCCGAGCGAGGGCCTGTAGCTGCCGGCGCTTGACCCAGAAGAGGCCGCGGTTGGAGCTGATCCAGAATCGATTCTGGTCGTCCTCAATTATTCGGTGGATCGCATTGTCGTAAAGGCCGTCTCTTTTGCGGTACACCGTGACATCCGTCGCGATGCTCGTGTCCGCCTCGCTTCGGGCCACGCGGTTGAGGCCGGCGTCCTCGGTCACAACCCACAGCAGCTCGGGCGTTTCTGGATAGATGTCGCGGACGAGGTTGGAGGAAAGCCCCTCCTCCTTCGTGAGGGGCGTGAACGTGCCGTTCTGGTATCGGGCCATTCCCCCGCCGTTGGTGCCGATCCAGAGGTCCCCGTTCGGCCCCTCTTTTAGGACTCGAACCTGCGAGTGGGGAAGTCCGCTGTTCTCTGGGGTGAAGTGGGTCCAGCGGCCGTCCTCCGTTTGCCGGTGAAGCCCGTTCTCGGCACCCACCCAAAAGCGCCCGTCCCGATCCTCGTAGATCGCAAGGATGCGCGGGTCGCCCGGAATGGGGTCTTCGTCGTTTGGGCGAGCACATCCGTCCCCCTCGAACCGGCAAAGCGACCGGTCTCCAATCCAGAGCTGCTCCGATCGGTCCACGTGTAGAGACCATGTATTTACTACCGACCCTTCTCCCTTAAGAGGGGTAAAATTTACATGCTCTGAATCGGTCAGGCGGCTTACACCGCCGCCGAGCGTGCCGAGCCAGATGTCCCCATCGGGGGTTTGCTCGATGGGATAGACGTTCCCGCTCGCCAGCCCTTCCGGTTCGCCATACATCGTGAAGGGCGAGGGGCGGAGCCGATACAGGCCGTTGGCCCGGGTGGCCACCCAGACGTTGCCCTCTCGATCCCGCAGGACATCTTTGATGACGCTCTCCGATTGGAAGAGGGGGATCTGGTCCCGATAGAGGGTCTTCTCAAGGCCCAGGAAGACGTTGTTGTCGGCCTCCTCCGTGGCGAAGGCATGCGGAAGATAGGGGGAGGGGGGAGCGAAGTCGTCCTCCAGCGTCACGGACGGCACCAGTCGATCGGTCGTGCATCGGTGCACGCCCCGGTCCGTCAACGCCCAGCATTGGTCTCGGATGCCGCATTCCAGTCTGTGGACCTGGCGAGAAGAGGACACGGTCGTCAGGCGGCCCGTCCAGCGCGAAAGGCCCTCTTCGGTCCCGATCCAGAGCGTTCCGTCCTCATCCTCGGCAAATGTGGACACGTGTGCGCTGGGAAGCCCGTCGGCCTCGGTGACGTGATGGACCGTTCCGTCGGGCGTTCGGCGGTACGCCCCGCGGTTCTCCGTCCCCATCCACAGGTTGCCCTCCGCCGTTTGGTGGACGACCTGGACCGCCCCCTGAATGCGCTGCGGGGCGATCCGGCGGAATTGGCCGTCCCGCCAGACGCCAAATTCGCCGTCGACGTTGAGGTAGAGGGGGCTGTCGGCGTCGCTTCGAAGGACCGACGCATTTTTGGCGACCGTCGTGAACTGGTCGTTGCGATACCGGACGAGGTGGCCCAGTTGCGTATGCAGCCAGAGCCCGTCGGGGCGGAGGTGAAGGGACAGAATGCGGCTGCTCGGTAGGCCGTCGTACTGGCCGGAGCGAAAGGTCGTGAAGTTCTGCCCATCGAATCGGACGAGCCCGTCGAAGGTGGCGAGCCAGAGGTGCCGATCGGCGGTCTGCGCGAGGTCGTTGACGGAGTTGACGGGCAACCCGTCCCGGGCCGTCCAGTGGGTCTGGACGTAGCGGGGCGCTTCAGCTGCCGACTGCTCATGGACGCTCTGCTCCTGTCCCCACGCCCAGTGTCCCTCAATGCCACAAAGACACAGGATAAGGGCCAGCAGAACACGCTGCCCGAACGAAGCCCGGAACGGCGACGCCTGAAATTGGAGAGGGCCTGTGGGCGTCATTCCGGAATTCTACAGAGATGAAATCAGAAGGCGTGGGTCGAAGGCCAGGATCCAAGATTCTTCTGCGGGTGCGTAGATCTTCAAAGATCATACCACCCCATCTAAACTCCCGGGAGAGATCGCCCTTGACGGTACGATGCCCCCGGCTCGGGTAAGAGACTGTGTTGATTTCAACCGATGGCGTGTCAAGCAGAGCGTAACGACTGCTGGCCGTTGGCCCCGTCCGACAGAGCCACCTCCCGTAAGGCGTACGAGCGCCGACGCCGGAGTACAACTTCTCCAATCGCAACGCGGTCGAAAATCAAAACAGCAACACAGCATCTCCAAGGAGCAAGAGACACGACGAGCCGCAGGGACAGCGCCGTTCTCGTTTCGGGTACTGAACGGATAGACCAAAGCTTGACGCAAGGGTTAGAGAGCCTGAAGGCGATTCTGGTAATCAATATCCCAAAATTTAGGACGCGCGAAACGGTTTTGTTTATCGATTAGTATCCGGTATTCCATATTGCTGCCCAGTTTTTTGAGATACAAACGTCGGACCGCTCGCGTGTAACATTTCCTGCTATCTACGCGGCGTTGGCTGGCTGAACAGAAGCGAAGGTCTGCCCCGGTATAGGGACCAGTTTTTGTTCAGGGTTCGGGTCTTGGGGAGCAGTCCCAATCGCCTTCAGTCTGTACCCTTCCCCGGACCAACGAGCCAAACAGCGCAGTGACGTCCGTTCAGTCAGAGTGTCTCGCCCCGGGCCGATCTTCCGTGTCCGATACTCGGATTGCCGCCGTGCTGCCCAGTTCTCGGTTCCCTCACAACTGCTCCGTTCGGAGCGGGAGGTGCGCATGACGAAGCGAACACTACTGATTGTGACTGCGCTCGGGGGCCTCGTGCTCGCCGTGCTCTGGCACCAGTCGCCCCGTCCGCCCGCCGACGAGGCGGATACGACGGGCCTCTCGCCCCCGCTCGGGGCCGGCAGCGTCGTCCATGCCAATCCGCCCGCCCCAGCGGACTCCCTGTCCGAGGCCGAGGTGCTGCGTCGCCTAGAACGGCTGCGTCGCCTGCAGGCCGATCTCGCCCAGGCGCAGGCCGCCCGCGATGCCGACCGGGTCGAGCACCTCCTCCACACCGCCATCGGCACGCTCGATTCGTTCGTCGAACAGCCGAGGCTCGCTCAACACCCGCGCTTTCGCCAGGTCTTCCGGGCGCTGACGAACACGTACGAAGCCCGCTACGGCGTGCCCGACACCCTCCACCTCCCGGATGGTGACCTCCATGACCTCCACCGTAAGTTCGCCGAGGCCTCCGATCCGGCCGATCCGCCTGCAGTCAAGGACGTGCTCCCGGCGGACCTGCGGGAGCAGAACCGGCCGGTCCCTCTCACCCTCAACCAGCCCGTGCGGGAGCACATCGCCTTCTTGCTGCGCCACAAGCAGGAGTACCTCTATCCCTGGCTCCGCCGGGCCTCCACCTACTTCCCGATGATCGAGCAGATCTTCGCCGAGGAGGACGTGCCGGACGAGCTCAAGTACCTGGCCCTCGCTGAAAGCGGGCTGGATCCGCACGCCCAGAGCCGGGCGCAGGCCGCGGGCATCTGGCAGTTCGTGGCAGAGACGGGCCGGCAGTACGGCCTGTCGATCGACCCGTGGGTCGATGAGCGCCTCGACCCCGAGAAGTCAACCCGGGCGGCGGCCAAGCACCTGAAGGACCTGCACGCCCGGTTTGGGGACTGGCAACTGGCCCTGGCCGGATACAACTGCAACCCGGGCGTGGTGCAGTATCACGTTCGCGAGTATCGGGAGCGCACGGGGCGCACGCCCTCGTTCTGGGATATCTACGATGACCTGCCGGAGGAGACGCGCAACTACGTGCCCCTCTTCACCGCCACGGCCATCATCACGTCCAACCCGACAACGTTCGACCTGAAGCGCGTACAGCCCGGTCCCCGATACGCGTTCGACTACGTCCCGGTGGAGGCGGCCCTCCCCGTCGACCAGGTGGCGCGCCTCGCGGAGGTCGAGCCCCAGCAGGTGCGTGCCCTCAATCCGGAGCTTCGCGGCGACCGACTTCCCTCCTCCGACGCGCCGTACTACGTGCGGCTGCCCTACGGCACCTATTCGTCCTTTGCGTCCAACTACGTCACGCTGCCCAACGAGGAACGCCCCGACACCCTCCAACACGTCCTTCAGTCGGGCGAGACGGTGGGCCGCGTCGCCCAGCGCTACCACGTGGACCGGAGCGATCTCCTGGCGGCAAATGAGGCGAGCTACCCCGTCACCATGACGGTGGGCGAGCCCCTGACCCTCCCCGAAAAAGAGTACGCCGGCAACGCCCGGGTGGCCGAGGGCGCAGGGCACAACCCCATCCGCGTCCAGTACGGCAGCCGAACGGTGCGACCCATCGCCGGCGACGTGTCCGACACGGGCCTGACGGCGTCTCTCACGTCTCCTTCCTCCGCCCCCAAACACGGCGAATAGCGTGCCTCGCGCACGCTGACGAGACAACCCGGGGGGCCATCTTGAGATGCTCGTCCCTGAACCGGTATCTTAGCGAGCGGACGCATATTCTCCACCACAATCGTTTCCAATCCCGTGGCAAGCTCTTCGACGATCCGCAGTCTCGGCCTTCGCCTGCTCGGCCTCTGGCTTCTCCTGCACGCCTTCATTGACCTCTTCGACCTCGCCTTTCAGTACCAGGGCCTCGTGCTGACGGTGCTGGCGTTAGTGACCGGCGTTCTCCTCATCGTGGGAAGCTGAGTGAGCGTCGCTAACCAGGAAGTGGCCCATTTTCTCCGCCCCACCCTGTTGGGCCCTGTGCGGCACCGGCGGTGTGGGGCCATTTTATTTCGCGTAGGGCCACAAAAAGAAAACGCCCTGCTCGGATTGATCCGAACAGGGCGTTCTGGGAACTCGAAGGTCGGCTAAGAATCAGGCCTTTGTCGAGGCCTGGGACGTGGCCGCCTTTCGCTTGAGGGCCGACAGCCAGCGCGTAATGTCGATGTCCTTGGGGCAGGCCTCGTTGCAGTTGAAGATGGTGTAGCACTTCCAGAGGCCGTCCGGCGAGTCGACCACGTCGAGCCGTTCCTCGGCGCCATCGTCGCGGCTGTCGAAGGTGTAGCGGTAGGCCTTGAGCATGGCCGCGGGGCCGAGATAGTCCGGGTCGGCCCAGGTAGAGGGACAGGCGTGCGTACAGGCCCCGCACATGATGCACTTCGAGGCGTCCTCGATCATCTCGTGCTCCTCGGGGCTCTGCTCGCGCTCCCGCTCCGGCGCGGGGCCGTCCGTAATCAACCACGGCTTTACGTCCCGGTATTTCTCAAAGAAGCGACTTTGGTCGATGACCAGGTCCTTGATGACCGGGGCCGACGGCAGGGGGGAGAAGGTCACCGTGTCCCCATCGCCATCCGCAATGTCCTGCACCAGCACCGAGCAGGCAAGCTTGTTTTCGCCGTTGATCTGCATGGCGTCGGAGCCGCAGATGCCATGGGCGCAGCTCTTTCGAAAGGACAGGGTGCCGTCCTCGTGCCACTTCACGTGCAAAAGCAGGGAGAGGGCACTGTCCAGCGGATCGGCCGGCACCTCGTAGGATTCCCAGTGCGGCTCGTCGTCCTCGTCGGGATTGTACCGTTTGATCTCTACGTTTAGGTCCATGGGCTACTCGATCCGTCGATGCTGTGTCGAAAAAAGGCGTGCCCGAAACTCGGTTGTTGAGGATCGAGAGTCGAGAATCGACGACAATCACTCCACACGTCTCCCAATCCTCGATTATCGACCCTCGTCAGTAACTGCGTTCTTTCGGCTCAAAGCGGGTGATGACGACATCCTTGTCGTCGAACTCATAGTTGCCGTCGCAGTCGCTGTGGAAGAGGGTGTGCTTGAGCCAGTTTTCGTCGTCTCTATCCTCGTAGTCTTCGCGGGAGTGCGCGCCTCGGCTCTCCGTGCGCTCGCGGGCAGAAGCAGCGATGGCCTCGGCGTAATCCACCATGAAGCCCACCTCTACCGCGTCCATCAGGTCGGTATTGAAGCGCTTGCCCTTGTCGTCCACGACGACATTCTTCGCGCGCTGCCGTAGGCCCTCAATGTCATGGAGAGCGGCGGAGAGCGTGTCGTCGTTGCGAAAGACGGAGACGTTGTCCATCATCGTCTCCTGGAGTTCGGTACGGACGTTGACGGTGGGCTCTCCGTCGTCGCGGGTGTTGGAGAGCAGGTCGTCGAGCAGGTCACGGGTGTCCTGCTCCGGCTCTTCCGGCAGCGGGGCAAAGCCTTTCCCCTGTCGCACCTGTTTGGCCATCTCCATGCCCGTGCGCCGACCCAGCACCACGAGCTCCAGCAACGCGTTGGTGCCGAGGCGGTTGGCGCCGTGGATGCTCACGCACGCGCACTCGCCTACGGCATACAGGCCCGGCACGTACTCCCCGCGGTCCCCCTTCTCCACGTGCCCGTCCTCGTTGGCCGGAATGCCGCCCATGGCGTAGTGGCAGGTGGGCACCACCG
>CAYULG010000102.1:0-9019 GCA_964445365.1 uncultured Salinivenus sp.
CGGTGAGGGAGTCGAAGAACGCGTTGACTTCGCGCTTGCAGATCGTCCAGACGGCGTGCATAGTCGCAGTCGAACGGTGGATTGTGACGAGAGTGACGAAGACGGCGTGGTCTGTGAGCGGATGCCCCCGAGCAGGTCGTGAGTCACGAGTTATGAGTCATGAGTTACGAGCGTTGAGTCAGGAGTCCCGGGTTCTGGAGCCCCCCATCAGGATTCAGGGGCTTTCGCTTTGGGGGGAGCGTCGGGCGTCTCCGTCAGTTCGCGGAAGACGTCCTCGAGGCTGGATTCGAGGGGCGTCAGTTCGGTAAGCACCCAACCCCGATCCGCGCACAGATGGAAGACATCCGCGGCCGGATCGGTGTCGCCCGCGGCGGCCAGTTCGTAGTGGCCGTTCGAGCGGGTCACGGCGGCCACGTCATCGAGCGACTCGAAGGCCCCGTCCACGTCGGCGTCCCCGGGCGCATCGACCTGTACGCGCAGCCGGGTCCCTCCCATGAACTGCTCGCGCAGCTCCTCGGTCGGTCCGTCGGCCACGATCCGACCCTGATCGATGATGAGGATGCGATCACAGGTCATCTCCACCTCCTTCAGGATGTGGGAGCTGAGCATGACCGTCTTTTTCTCGCCGATTTCCTTGATGAGTTCCCGAATCTCGACGATCTGATTGGGGTCGAGGCCGGTCGTGGGCTCGTCGAGGATGAGGACCGCTGGGTCGTGAAGGAGGGCCTGCGCAAGCCCTACGCGCTGTTGAAAGCCCTTGGACAGCTCCCCGATCCGTTTGTGGCGCTCCGGCCCGAGGCCACACACGTCCATCATCTCTTTGATACGGTCGTCCACCTTCGCCTCCGGGACCGACTGTAGCTCCGCCGAGAGGCGCAGGTAGTCGATGACCGGCATGTCGGTGTAAAGCGGGGTGTCCTCGGGTAGGTACCCGATGCGCTGTCGCACCTCTTCGGGGTGATCGTGGATGTCGTAGCCGTCGAGCGTGGCGGTGCCGGCGGTGGGCGTGAGGTAGCACGTCAGGAGGCGCATCGTCGTCGTCTTCCCGGCCCCATTGGGCCCGAGGAAGCCAAGCACCTCGCCGGTATTCATCTCAAAACTAACGTCGTCAACGGCTTTCTGCGTGCCGTATACCTTCGTGAGGTTCGACGCAGTGATGCCCATGAGACGAGGGGGAGTCGCTCGTGATGGTTACAATGACGAGTGGCAAAAAGTAAGGGGAATGGATCATTTTCGAACCCTAGAAAAAACGAGTCGAAAGGGGGGATATTGCCGTTGAACGACGCAAATCCTGTGAAATTAGCTCCTCCACAGCGCCCCCTTGGAATGACTCCTTTCCTAAACGATCGTCTGGGCCTGGGCTAGGACAACCCGAGCGGCCAATCCGATTCCGAAAACTCGATAGGTTTTCTTTGTCCCTGCGGTTCCGACCGGGATCGATTCAGCGCTACGCCGTACATTACATGGTCGCGCACTCTGACACTGCTCATCGATGCCCGTGTCCGTCTCCTCCACCGTCTCCCTTCGCTCGCCCCGCGTTTATGCAACCGTCATTGCCCTCACCCTGGCCACGATTGGGGTGGGAGTGTGGGGCGGTCTGTCGCTCGGTCCGGCTGCGGTTCTCATCCTCTTCGTGGCCGTAGTGCTGACGGGCATGCCGCACGGGGCCGTCGACCACCTCGTGGCCGCCCGGCTCTACGACCTCGAATTCACGTGGGCAGATCAGGCCAAGTTTTACGGCGGCTACCTGGCGCTCATGGCGCTCTACGGGGCCTTCTGGGTCGTCGCGCCGGCGTGGTCGTTGGGCGTCTTCCTGGTGATGACGATGTACCACTTCGGGCAGGCCGACCTGGCGTACTGGGAGCTGTCCCCTGTGCCGGCCCGGCTAGTGTACCTGTCCCGCGGGCTCTTCCTCATCGGGGTGCCCATCGCGGCCTTTCCCGGGATCGTTGATCCGATCTTTGACGCCATTGCGGGGGTGCTCGTCACGGAGTGGCCGCTCCTGTCGACCCACCCGACGGCTGTGTTTGCCGGGCTCGTGGGGCAGCACGTTCTGGCACTGGGGGCGGCCGCGTTCCCCGCCGACGTGGCCGGGCAAGACAAGGGACGGGAGGCCCTCAACGTGGCCGTGCTCTCGGCCCTCTTCGGGACCGTGCACCCGCTCGTGGCCTTTGCCGTCTACTTCGGCCTGTGGCACTCGCTGGGCCACATTCTCGAGCTGCTTCGCTTCTTCCGGCGAGAGGAGGTGCCCCCGGAGACGCTCAGTGCCTTTTACCGCAAGGCCGCCCTCTTCACCGTTCTTCCGTTTGTGGGGCTCGCCGGCCTCTACTGGGGAACCCAGGCGTTCGGCTCCACCGACCAGATGATTGCGCTCCTCTTCATCATCATCGCGGTCATGACGTTGCCGCATATGGTGATCGTAGAACGGCTCTATCGGGAGCGGGAACGGCAGTTTGTGGCGGAAATGTGACCGACACGGCTCACTGTTGCACGGTCGACAAGAAACCCGATAACGATTACTAACTCTTCCTCATGGCCGTCCCAGTAGGGGAAAGCAGAACAGTGTCGATGGTGCCCTCGGGAAGCATGGTAACGGCCGCGTCGGTGGGGCGAACAGGGTGAACGAGCCCTCGCACCGCAGCGTATCCGTGAGACCTACAGCCCAGCCTGAAGGCCTGTACGAGCCTGGGCGTCGGCTTCGTTGTCCATCGAACTCGCGTCCCGGGTATAGGCTGAATCGACCGTGAATGCGACGAGGGACACGGTAAGACCAGCATTTAGGGGGCGCAGTGGGGACGGTATTCGCTGCACCACTGGTGGAGGTGGTATCGAAGTATTCCCATCACTCACCGGTGCTGCGCCGGCGAGGGAGCGGGTCGGAAACGTCGCCAAGCTGTCGCGTTTGGTTGGCGAAGTTTGCCATCTGGGATCGGGCGGCAAGCGGACCTCTCGCTCCAGCCCTCGATACGCGCCGCTCCGACACTGCGTTTAGGGGCTCCTCAGAATTGAACAGGTCCATGTCCTTCTCGAACCAGCCAGTTCACATATGCCGGCCCTCCGCGACGCCACGCCCGAAGACGCGCCGGCCATTGCGGCGATTTACAACGAGTCGATCACGGCGCGGGACAGCACGATGCAACTGGAGCGGGTAGACGACGAAACGGTCGAACAGTGGATTCGAGCCCTGGGTGAGCGGGAGGCCGTCCTTGTGTTGAAAGGAGAGACGGAGATCGTTGGCTACGGTGTCGTCAAGCGCTACAGTGACCGGGGCGGGTACCGCTTCGCCGCCGAAACCTCGGTCTATCTGCGGCGGGCTCGCACCGGCGAGGGACTTGGGTCCACCCTGCAGGCCGCCCTCATCGATCGCTGCCGGGCATATGATTACCACCACCTCGTGGCCAAGCTCTGGGCCGAAAACGAGCGGAGCCGGGCACTTCATCGCAAGTTTGGGTACGACCTTGTCGGTGTGCAACGGGAGATCGGGTATGTGGACGGAACGTGGCGGGACATTGCAATCATGCAGAAACGCCTGGACGCCCCGATGATGAACGGATGAGGGGTCTCCGCGAGGCAATCGGTCCCTCGACGGGAGGTAGGACATTCGTCACGCTACGCGTTTGCATCTGAATGGCGGCCGTTTCTTCTTTGGTTGGCGGCCTGAGAGGCTATGCCTACGTCCATGATCATCCGCGCCTGAGTGGAGTAAGAGCGTATCCCGACGATTGTCGGGGGGGCCGTGTTCTTCTTTCTTAAATCAATTGGGGCCGTCGAGCCGCTACCCTGCGATAAGTGCGCCAAGAATCGATTGCTTCATCCATTACGTTGGGGGTTGATTAATTCTGGGTGGGGGCGGAACAGGCGCCGAACACTCCCACCCCCGGTGCGTTCACCCCACAGTATTGGTTAATATCACACCTTTTGCAATAAACCGACATAGCGTCGTGGCACAAGCTGAACAAGGAGACGAGGTCCAGGTCCATTACACCGGCAAGCTCGAAGATGGGACCGTGTTTGACACCTCGGAAGATGGGGAGCCGCTGAATTTCACCATTGGTGAGAACCGCGTGATCCCTGGGTTTGAGGAGGCAGTGACGGGCATGGAGCCCGGCGATTCGAAGACCACCGAGGTCGAGCCCGAGCAGGCCTACGGAGAGCATCGCGAAGACATGGTTATGGAAATGGAACGCGACCAGATTCCCGACGACGTTGAGCCGGAGGTCGGGCAGCAGTTGCAGCTCCGCCTTGAAAACGGGCAGACAGTTCCTGTGCTCATCACGGCGCTTGGGGAGGAGAGCGTCACCATTGACGCCAACCATCCGCTGGCAGGCCGCAAGCTCATCTTTGACATCGAGGTCTTAGACGTGACCGAGGGAGAGGGGACCACGAATGGGGAAGGAGAAGGCAACATTGTAACGCCGTAACATCCCCCGATGTCGGTGCTGAATGCGCGTCTTTCGTTGGCGGCATCCGTTGTGCAATTTGATTGCCCCTGCACGGCTCGTCCGTGTAGGGGCATTTTTGGTGGAGCACCGGTTTCGCAGGTTGAGATGGGTTGTACGATCCGGCCGGCCTTGCTACATTACCCTTGAGATTAGCCTCGACGAGAATTCTTCGGGTTCCGGGATTGTGCATCCCCATTGCCCGTCTACGCCCCTGTTTTACGAATTCGACCCAGTGACGGACCGTGAACCAGCAGACCCAAGCCGAGACAACGAGTGCCCCTGCCGATCGCAGCGAGCGTCAGTATAATTTCTCCGCCGGGCCGGCCGCATTGCCCGAAGAGGCCCTGGTTGAGGCCAAGGAAGAACTGCCGGTTTACGATCACACCGGGGCTTCTGTCATGGAAATCAGCCACCGGTCGCCGGCTTACGACGACATCGAGGAGTCGGCCCGTGAACACATCAAGTCCCTGCTCGACATCGGCGAGGACTGGCACGTTCTGTTCCTGCAGGGCGGGGCCTCGATGCAGTTTTACCAGACGGCCCTCAACTTCCTGACCGAGAACGGAGTGGCCGACTATGTGATCACGGGCCGGTGGGGCACGAAGGCGATCAAGGAGGCCCGCCTGGTCGGCGATGTCAACGTTGCGGCGTCCACCGAAGACGACGACTTCGCGTATGTGCCGGACGTGGACGAGTGGGACCTCACGCCCGGTGCCGATTACGTCTACATTACGACGAACGAGACGGTCAACGGCAACCAGATCACGGCCGACCCTGTGCTTGACGCACCGATTATCGCTGACGTCTCCAGCGAGTTTCTGAGCCGTCCGATGGACCTGGAGGGCTACGGGCTCGTCTTTGCCGGCGCGCAGAAAAACGCCGGCCCGGCGGGCGTGACCATCGTGCTCGTGCACGACGACTTTCTGGGGCAAAAGAACGATAACCTGCCTACGATGCTGGACTATGGGACCCACGTCCGCAGGCGCTACAACACGCCGCCCACCTTTCCCATCTACATGGTCGAGAAAGTGACCCGCTGGCTCCGAAATGTTGGGGGGCTCGACGCCATCCACGCCATCAACAATCGGAAGGCTTCCCTGCTATACGACCGGATTGAGGAAACGGATTTCTACTACTGTACCGTCGAGACGGGATCGCGCTCGATGATGAACGTCACGTTCCGCCTACGGGACCCGGCCCTGGAAGACCTCTTCTTGAAGCAGGCCGAGCAGCGGGGACTCATGAGCCTGGCCGGCCACCGCACCGTTGGGGGGGTGCGCGCGTCCATCTATAATGCAATGCCGGTCGAGGGGGTTGAGGCCCTCGTCGCGTTTATGGACGAATTCGAGCAAAGCCACGGCTAGCGTCGAGAACCGTCGGTCCTACGTGACTCGTGACGCACCCTTAACGATAAAGAGTGTCGCTTGCGTACGGCGCCCCTTCTTCGTTCCTTGGGAGGTTGAGAGACAGTTGAAGGCGCACTGTTTGATACTTGACACCGATCGATTCAGACGCAATGGGATTTACGATTGGCGTTCCGCGCGAGACGGCCGACGGCGAGACGCGCGTGAGCTTCGTTCCGGAGGTGGCGGAGCGGCTCCAACAGATGAAGGACGACGTGGAGGTCATCGTCGAATCGGAGGCGGGGGCCGGCGCATACCACAATGACGCGGACTACGAAGCGGCGGATTGTCAGGTTGCGGACCGCGAGGCCGTGTTCGACGCCGACCTCGTGACGAAGGTGGCTCCGCCCTCCGACGACGAGGTTGAGCGTTTCTCGGACGGGCAGGTGCTGATTGGCCTCCTCGACCCCCTGAATGAGCCGGAGACCGCGCAGACCCTGGCCGAACGGGGCGTCACCACCCTCGCGATGGAACTCGTGCCTCGCATTTCGCGGGCGCAGAGCATGGACGCGCTCTCCGCCATGAGCTCGATTGGCGGGTACCGGGCCGTCGTCCGCGCGGCCGAGCAGCTGCCGAAATTTTTCCCGCTGCTCACGACGGCGGCCGGGACGGTGAAGCCGGCGCGCGTGCTGGTCCTTGGAGCCGGCGTGGCCGGCCTGCAGGCCATCGCCACCGCCCGGCGTCTTGGTGCCCGCGTCTTCGGATACGACATCCGTGAGCCGACCCGGGAGGAGGTGGAGAGCCTCGGTGCGGACTTCGTGGAACTGGAGGTCGACATCGAGGCCGACGAGGACGAAAGCGGCTACGCTGAGGAGGTGGAAAAGGAGAAGCAGGAGCGCCAGCCTGAGCTCCTGAAGCCCCACATCGCCGACGCCGCCGTGGTGATCTCGACAGCGCTCATTCCAGGTCGACCCGCGCCGCTGCTCATTAACGAGAAAGCCGTGGCGGCCATGGATCCCGGCTCTGTGATCGTGGACCTTGCGGCCCCGAACGGGGGCAACTGCACCTACACGGAGACCGGCGAGACGGTCGTGGAAGACGACGTGCAGATCCACGGGCCCACGAACCTCCCCGCCGAGATGCCGGTCCACGCCAGCGAGCTCTACGCCAAGACGATCTCGTCGATGATCCAGGAGTTTGCGGACGAGGGAGCCTTCACGCCGGATTTCGACGACGAGATCTTCGCCGGGGCCTGCCTTACACACGAAGGGGAGGTCCGCAACGATCGCGTCCGGGACCTGCTGGGACAGAGCGAGCCCGCGGCAGAAGAACAGTGATCCCTGCTAAGTGATGCGCGAAACGTGATCCGTGACCGGTCGGCCGGACGAGGCGAGCATTCACGCATCCCGCGCCGGACGCTTTGGTCTCTACGTTGCGAGGCGGCTCCACACTGCAGTTCTTCCATCCACCCAGACTGCCATGCTCAACAACCTCATCATCTTCGTTCTTGCGGCCTTCGTGGGCACCGAGATTCTGACCAAAGTGCCCCAGACGCTTCACACCCCGCTCATGTCGGGCGCCAACGCCATCAGTGGGATCACGATCGTCGGGGCGCTCGTGGCGTCGGGCATGACGGCCGACCCGTGGTCCACCTGGATTGGGTTTGCGGCGCTCGTGGTAGCCACCATTAACGTCGTCGGCGGCTTCCTCGTCACCGACCGCATGCTGCAAATGTTCGGCCAGAAAAAGGCGGCCCCCGCACAGGTCGACGCCGCAGCGGCTGCTCAGCGAACGGATGGAACGACTGAATAGTGCGTACTGCGTAGTTCGGATCTCCGATCACCGGAATGCCAGGAGGAAATCCGAAATACGCGATCCGTAATGGAGAGCAGCTCCGTCCGTCATGGCATTCCGAATCGTACCTTCCCCACCCCACGGTTTTGCTTATGAAAACCGCAATCATCGATCTTACCTATCTGCTCTCGGCGGTGCTGTTCATCTTCGGGCTGAAGCGGATGCAGTCGCCCGTGACCGCCCGCACGGGGAACGCGCTGGCGTCGCTCGGGATGCTCGTAGCAGTCGTCGCCACGCTCTTTCTCTATGAAATCTTGTGGTGGCCGATGATCATCGGCGGCGTCGTGCTCGGCGGCGCCATCGGCGTGGCACTGGCCCGGAGGGTAGAGATGACGGCAATGCCGGAGCTGGTCGCGGTCTTCAACGGCTTCGGCGGATTGGCGTCGGCGCTGGTCGCGGGGGCGGAGCTCTCGCAGTACGTAGGGGCGGCGCGCCTCGTCGACTCGGCGGGGTTTGGAATCGTGACGGCCATCACGATTGCGCTCTCGATCCTCATCGGCACCGTCACGTTCTCGGGCAGCCTCGTGGCCAACGGCAAGCTTAGCGGCTGGATTACGGGCAATCCGATCTCCTTCCCGGGCCTGCGCGTGATCACGGTTCTTCTCCTGATTGGGGCGGGCGGCGCGATTGGTGTCATGATTGCTAGTGCCGACGCTTTCCCCCGGCTCGCTACGTCTATGATTCAGGCCGCTATTGGGCTGGGCGCCGTCGCCCTTCTGCTTGGCATCCTGCTCGTGATTCCCATCGGAGGGGCCGACATGCCGGTGGTCGTCTCGCTGCTGAACTCGTACTCGGGCCTGGCCGCCGCGGCCGCCGGGTTCGTCCTTGACAACACGGCGCTCATCGTGAGCGGCACGCTGGTGGGGGCGGCGGGCATGATCCTCACCGTCATCATGTGTGACGCAATGAACCGCTCGCTCGCGAACGTCATGCTTGGCGGTTTTGGGGGCGGCGACGGCGCGGCTGGGGGGCCCGACGTACCAGAGGGCAAGACGGTCAACGAAACGTCGCCGGACGATACCGCCATCCTCGCCAGCTACGCCGAGAAGGTTGTCATCGTGCCCGGGTACGGGCTCGCGGTGGCCCAGGCCCAGCACGCAGTGCGCGAGATGGCCGACCGGTTGGAAGAAGAGGGGGTAGAGGTGAAGTATGCGATCCATCCCGTCGTGGGGCGCATGCCGGGCCACATGAACGTCCTCTTGGCCGAAGCCGACGTCTCCTACGAGAAGCTCTTCGAACTGGAGGAGATCAACCCCGAGTTTTCGACGACGGACCTTGCCATTGTCGTGGGGGCGAACGACGTGGTCAATCCGGCGGCGCGAACCGACGAGGGGAGTCCCATCTACGGCATGCCCATCCTGAATGTGGACGAGGCGGAGA
>CAYULG010000103.1:0-8949 GCA_964445365.1 uncultured Salinivenus sp.
CGGACCGCGAGGAGCGCGGCATCGAGACGCTCCCGAGCACGCTGGGCCAGGCCGTTGCGGCCCTGCAGGAGGACGACGTGATCCTTGAGGCCCTCGGCTCGCACGTAAGCGAGAAGTACACCCAGGCCAAGACCCAGGAGTACACCGAGTTCCTCGCGTCGGTCTCACAGTGGGAGCTCGATCGCTACCTGGAGACCTTCTAATGAGCTCCTAAGGGCGCCGGCCGGAAGCACGCCGGACGTCGTCCACTCAACGCCATAGTCCGGCTGGCTCCCTCGCTCGGGGGCCAGCCGTTTTGTTTTTTTGAGAGACTCAGAAGCTGTTTGGCGGACGCTCTGCGGCCACCCCAGGAGTACTTCTTCGCTCCGCTCAGGGCGCTGCGACTTCGTGGATCTCGTGCAAAATGGCTTCTGCATTCGCCTGGTAGCCCCGCTACAAGGCTCAATTGAGCGCCATTTTGCACCGTCGCCCACTGTGTCTCGGCGTCGCATCAATCCACCAAACAGCTTCTCAAAACCACCTTCGAGATGATCCGATCGGGGAACCAAGCTGGCGGCGATGGAAACTGTCCCCCGTCGGGCCAACCTGGTGTACTTTTTCCCGGCAATGACTGGTTAGACCACGTCACCCGACGGCCGGGACCTGGAACTGCCGGAGGGTCCGAATGGCACTCGGGTCGTCGGAAAGCGACCGCGCCTTCTCGACGAGGTCGCGGAGCTGGTCGTCGCTCAGGGGCTGGTCGATCGCGTTGACGTCGTACGCAATCCCGAGACTCGGGAAGTCGCGGTGACTTGACTGCAGGTTGCTGGCCCCGGCCTCGTAGATGCTGTCGTCGATCGCTTTCTTGGTGCCCCGCACGTCACTGTGGACCACGGCGAGGACCCAGTGGGGCGGCTCGGCATTGACCCCGATCGTTTGGCCCTGGCCGTACACGGTATCGCGCACCCGGCCCTGTTCGTTGAGCAGGCGGGTTGAGGTCGCCATGCGCGAAGCAATCCGGGGCTGGGCCTCCTGCGTGGCGGCGCCAATGTGAGGCGTCGTGACGACCCGGTCGTTGTCGGCGTACGGGTTGTCCCACTCCTCATCGGCACTGCCCGGCTCCACCGGGTACACGTCGACCGCCGCCGCGCGCACGTGCCCTTCTTCGATCGCCCGGTTGAGGTCCTCGGGATCATACAGGAAGCCGCGGGCCGCATTAAGGAAGGCACGGGGGCTGCTCTCCGGCCGGTCCGCGCCGAGCTGACGGAAGTGGCTGTAGTCGAGCAGCCCCTCGTTCGGCTCCCCCATCGGATCCTCCGCCGAGACGTGCACCGTTACAAAGTCTCCCTTCCGAAACGCCTCGGATAGGCTCGCGCACTCGTTCCAGCCCAGGGTCGTGCCCACCTCGCAGGCGACATCCGACTCGTCGTAGAAGTTGATCTCCATTCCGAACGCGTCGGCCAGGCGAGCGAGCTGCTGCCCGATGTTGCCGAGGCCGATGACGGACAGGGACTTGTCCATCAGCTCGTAGCGCTCCGAATTGTCTTTGGCCCATTGGTGCTGGCGCCCAGCCTCATTGGCGGCGAAGAGACGGCGCGACAGTACGATCATCTCTCCCATCACCATCTCGACGACCGAGCGGCCGTTGCTCACCGGATCATTGAGCACGAGCACCCCTTCCTCGGCACAGGCCGCCTTGTCGACAGTGTCGTCTCCGATGCAGCACAGCATCACAGCGGCGAGGTTATCCGACGCCTGGACCACGTCCTCGTCGACGACGAATTTGCTCCGCTTGAAAATCAGGTCGTGCTGGCCCTCGCGCAGGCGCTCGACCATCGCGTCCTGGTCGTAGCACTCGGGCTTGGGGATGCGCTCCGGCTCGATGTTCTGCTTTCGCAGTTCGTCGTCGAGGCTGGGGTCGGGCTCTTCCAGAATGAGGGCCTTCTCGAAATGGTCGTTGAGAACGCGCGTCTGTGGCTGCTCCATGCGACTGGTGGTTCGGGTGAAACGTCGATACAAGGTTAACGCCTGTGGCGAGCGGGATACGACGTGCTCATTCTTCCGGCGACGGAGGGACCGTCCGCGCTCTGATGCTGTGCCAGGGCCCCTACCCCATGACGTTGCTGACCGTCTCGCCGATGAGGGCCGGGTTCTTGACCACCGTCGCCCCCGCAGCTTCGAGGGCGTCGAACTTCGCTTCCGCCGTGCCGGATCCGCCGGAGACGATGGCCCCGGCGTGGCCCATGCGTCGGCCCGGCGGCGCTGTCCGCCCGGCAATGAAGCCGAAGACCGGCGTGTTCATCTGGTCGCGGATGTACTCGGCCGCCTCTTGCTCGGCGGACCCACCAATCTCGCCGATCAACACGACGCCCTCGGTCTCCGGGTCGTCCTCAAACATCTCAAGGGCGTCAATGAAGCGCGTCCCGATGATCGGGTCGCCGCCGATGCCGACGGCCGTGCTCTGGCCGTACCCGGCCCGCGTAAGCTGATCGACGGCCTCGTACGTGAGCGTCCCCGACCGGGAAATGAGCCCAATGGGCCCGGGCTCGAAGATCATGGCCGGCATGATGCCCACCTTGGCCTCTCCCGGCGTGATGGCACCCGGGCAGTTGGGCCCAATGAGGTGCGCGCCCGTCTTCTGCACATAGTGGTAGGTCGGCTTCATGTCTGCCTGTGGGATGCCCTCCGTGATGCACATGATCACCTCGATCCCAGCGTCGGCGGCCTCCTGGATGGCGTCGGCCGCAAAGCGGGGGGGAACGAAGATGATGGACGTGTTTGCGTTCTCCTCCTCGACGGCCCCGGCGACGGTGTCGTAGACCGGCCGGTCAAGGTGGGTCTGGCCGCCCTTGCCGGGCGTAACGCCGGCGACGACGTTGGTGCCGTACTCAATCATCTGCTCGGCGTGGAAGGAGCCCTCCGAGCCGGTAAAGCCCTGAACGACGACGCGCGTGTCGCGATCAACGAGAATGCTCATGGGTTGGAATGGGGATTTCGGAGTGGGGAGTGCGGAATGGGGAGGGAGACGTACGGAGCCGGTCCATACCGTCCGCCGACGAACATGGTCGTCACGTAGTGTATTGATCGGCGCGAACAACCTCCAGCGGCGTACGCAAAGAACCGTCCAAAATTGAATTCGTCCTGTCAGCCGCACGGCGAACGACGGGAAACACGGACACGGGTGGAAGCGCAATTCGGACGGCGTGATGCGTGATGAGTGGAGCGTGATTAGCGGACCGGTTTACCGAAGCCGTCGTCACGCATCACGATTCAGGCATCATCATTCCCTCTTTCCGGTCTGGGCGGTAGAACCGTACCCGCGCCGTTGGAAAAAGAGCCTGTCTCAGGTCGAGTCCATGATCGCGTCGCCCACCTGGAGCAGCACGGCCTCGTCGAAGTGGGGCCCCAACAGTTGCAGGCCCACGGGCATGTCGTTCTCCGGGTGGGCCCCGATGGGGACGGTGAGGCCGGGAATGCCCGCCAGGTTGGCCGTGACGGTGTAGATGTCGTTCAGGTACATCTCCAGCGGATCGTCGGTCTTTTCGCCGAGCTGGAAGGGTGGGGTGGGCGTGGTGGGAGTCACGAGCACGTCCACGTCCTCGAACGCCTGGTCGAAGTCGTGGCGGATGAGCGTGCGCACCCGCTGGGCCTTCTCGTAGTACTTGTCGTAGTAGCCGGCCGAGAGGGCGTAGGTGCCGAGCATGATGCGGCGTTTGACCTCGTCCCCGAAGCCCTCGCTTCGCGTTCGGGTGTAGAGGGCGTCGAGGGCGCTCTGTTCGTCGTCCAGTTCGGCCTCAAGTTCAGCGACGCGCTTGTCGTTCCCCTGCGTGCGGGCGGCGGAAAGCTCACTCCTCAGCTCTTCTCGGCGCTCGCGCAGGGACTGTTTTGTCTCCTCCAGGTCCGCGCGGTGGCCGTAGCGGATGCCGTCGTAGCGGGCGAGGTTGCTGGAGGCTTCGGCGGTGGCCAGGAGGTAGTACGTGGCGATGCCGTACTCGGTGTGGGGGAGCGACACACGCTGGACATCGGCCCCTCGGTCTTCGAGGGCGGCGACCTGGTCGCGGACCATCTGACGGATGTCCTCGTCGAGGCCGTCCGTGAAGTACTCGTCCGGCAGACCAATCTTGAGCCCTTCGACCTCGCTAGTGAGGGCGTCGGTGTAGTCCGGCACAGGGACGGGGGCGCTGGTCGAATCGTTTGCGTCCTCCCCGGCAATGACGTTGAGGAGGGTCGCTACATCCTCGACGCTGCGGGCGAGGGGCCCGATCACGTCGAGCGACGAGGCAAAGGCGACGAGCCCCGAGCGACTCACGCGCCCGTAGGTGGGCTTCAGGCCCACGACGCCGCAGAAAGCGGAGGGCTGCCGCACCGACCCGCCGGTGTCACTCCCGAGCGCGGCGTGGCAAAGCCCCGCGGCCACGGCGGCGGCCGACCCGCCCGACGACCCCCCTGGCACGTAGTTGGTGTCGTGCGGATTGCGGACGGGCCCGAAGTGGGAGGTCTCGTTCGACGACCCCATCGCAAACTCGTCACAGTTCGTTTTGCCGATGAAGACGGCCCCGGCATCACGCAGCCGCTCGATAACACTGGCGTCGTAGAGCGAGGAAAAGTCCTTCAGCATCTTCGACCCGCAGCTAACGGGATAGCCCCGAATACAGATGTTGTCCTTCACGGCCAGAACGAGGCCCGAGAGGGGACGTGGGTTGCCACGCTCCCGCTGGCTGTCGAGGTAGCGGGCGTGGTTGAGGGCCCCGTCCCGGTCAACGGAGGTGAAGGCATTGAGCTCGTCGTCTTTCTCGTCGATGCGGTCCAAAAACGAGGAGACCAGTTCTTCGCAACTGGTCTCGTCGGCTTCGAGGGCGCGGTGCGCCTCGGCAAACGTCGGCTGATCCATGCTGCGGGGCGATTCTTCTCAGTACAGAGACGATAAGGGAAACGGAGAAGGGATGCGCGCCCGGCCTCTCGGAAAGCGATCGGAAAGCGACAGGAATCGGGACCGACCGTCGGGTCCCGCCGAAGGCCGGAGAAGCGTTAAGACGTTTCTGCTTTCTGGTCGGTCTGGTCTGCGTCCGAGGAGGTCGGCTCCTCATCCGGGGCGGCCCCCTGCTGCTGGGGCTCGCGGGGCTGCGGCGCCCCCTGCTGGGGCTCCTGCGGCCGGTTGATCTGCCGATCTTGCGCCTCCGACTCTAGCTCACGGGAAATTTCACTCGTCGCATCTTTGAACTCGCGGATGCCCTTGCCGATACCGCGGGCGATCTCTGGAATCCGCTTCGCGCCGAAGATCAAGAGCACGACCAGAAAAATAAGAATGATCTCGAGGGGTCCGAAACTACCCATGGCCAGGACAGGACGATTACAGGAGTACGTGGAGAAGGGAACCGCTTCTCATCCGGCTGTGCGAGGAACAAGGATGCTATTCATCGGGCCGTGCACAACCGCATTTGTCGGTGTGATCAACCGCTGTGCCGGGGTGGGGGTTCCGTTTGACGCGACCCATGTTCGGTGAAGTCGGATTGGGGATGGGGCGCCTCATGCTTTTTCCAAAGGCTATGGAGCGAGGGGTCGGAGGCCCCCAATCGGGGCTTCCTGTCGCTCGGAGTGGCCAGAACGAGCCCCTGCTGGATCCAGGGTGCGTCCACGTATTCGATGCGCGTATATTTTTAAATCGACAGCCCCGAAACAGGCCCGGGGGCGGCTGTGTTGTCTTGGAAAACTTGAGCGAAACTCGAGGCATTTTGCCTCGAATCTCGCACGCTCCCACCGGCAGTTTGTCGTACCGACGCCCTTTGCCCAATGCCTCCCCAACCGGCCACCGACACGCCGACGCTGACTCGCGACGACATCCTCGCCTGGCCCAAGGCCGAGTTGCACTGCCACCTCGACGGCTCGATGCGGCTGGAAACGATGCTCGACCTGGCCAAAAAGCAGGGCAAGATGGACGCCCTCCCGGCCGACAGCGTGGAGGGGCTTCGCGACGAGCTTCGGGGCGTGGAGGAGTCCGACACACTGGAGGCCTACCTCGCCTGGTTCCAGTACACGATCCCACTGCTGCAGACGACGGAGGCAATCAGCCGGGCGGCCTACGAGTTGGCCGAAGATAATGCCGCCGAGAACGTCCGGTACCTGGAAGTGCGGTACTCCCCCATCCTGCATGTCCAGGAGGACCTGACCCTGGAGGACGTGAACGAAGCAGTGCTCGACGGCCTCACGCGGGCCGAGAACGACATGAACATTCGGACCTCGCTCATCATCTGCGGCCTGCGCGACCGGTTCGAGAGCGCCTCGATGCGGATGGCCGAGATGGCCGTCGAGCACAAGCACGAGGGCGTCGTGGCCTTCGACCTGGCGGGCGGCGAGGCCGGCAATCCGCCGAAGGGGCACCTGCACGCGTTCTACCACGCCCGCAACAACCTGCTCAACCTCACCATCCACGCCGGGGAGGCCTGGGGCCCCGACTCGATCCGGCAGGCCCTCTTCTACTGCGGCGCCCACCGGATCGGCCACGGCATCTCGCTCCGGAAGGACCCGGAGCTCATGCAGTACTTCGCCGACCACCGGGTGCCCCTCGAAATCTGTCCCACGAGCAACGTCGATACGAAGGCGGTGCCGAGCCTGGAGGCCCATCCCATCGAGACGTACGTCGGGGCCAACATTCCCGTGACCGTCAACACGGACAATCGCCTCTTCAGCCGCACGTCGATGACCGAGGAGCTCTGGCGCGTCTACCAGCACTGCAACCTCAAACCGAGTGAGCTTCGCGAGATCGCCCTGAATGGGTTCCGCTACGCCTTCCTCCCCTACCGGCAGAAGCAGTCCCTCCTCCACACAACAACCAACGAATTTCCGATGGAGGCGACGGAAGAGACGCCGCTTTGGTAGGCCTCTCCGGTCCGGATCGGTTATGTGACAGTGGCTCGGCGTCAGTGAGCGTGGATGCGTGGACGCATGGATGCAACCCGCCAGTGCCTCCAAGCCTCCGTGCTTCCAAGCTCCTTTTGTATCGCCTCCGTAAAAAGCACGCAGCCGTCGTCGGTCGGACAGTGCTTTGCCGACTCGATTGCCGAGCGGTGTCCTGTTCACTATCATGGGGAGAGTGTCCTCTGCGTCGTTCGTTCCCACCTGCCCCACCTTTATGGTTCAGACCGTTCATCAGGCCGACTCGCTGCGCGGCACGGTGTCGCTGCCCGCCGACAAGTCCATTTCGCACCGGTCGGCCCTTCTCTCGGCCCTCGGCCGCGGGACCTCCCAAATTTTCAACTATCCCAACTCCGCCGATCCCCAGTCCACGCTCGACTGTCTCCGCACACTCGGCATCATGGCGGAGCGGAACGAGGACGGCGTAATGGAGGTGACCGGGCGCGGCCTGAACGGCCTCACCCCCCCGACCGAGCCGGTGGACTGCGGCAACTCGGGCACGACGATGCGCCTACTCTCAGGCATCCTGGCGGGGCAGCGCTTCGGCTCCGTCCTCACCGGCGACGAATCCCTGCGGCAGCGCCCCATGGAGCGCGTCGCCGATCCGCTCTCGGTGATGGGGGCGCGCGTGTCTCTACGGGAGGGACACGCTCCCATCCGCATCCGAGCCGCAAGGGACGGTCTCGATCCCATCGAGTACCGCCTACCGGTGGCCTCCGCGCAGGTCAAGTCGTGCGTCCTCCTAGCGGGGCTCTACGCGGAGGGCGACACGGTCGTCCTCGAACCGACCCCCTCCCGCGACCACACCGAGCGGATGCTGGACCTGGAGGTGGAGGAGGTGGGCGGCGTGCGCCGGCTCGTGGTGGAGGACGGACACACCGTCCCCGCCACAACCTGGACCGTGCCTGGCGACTTTTCGGGCGCGGCCTTCTTCCTGGTGGCCGGCTGCCTCGTCCCCGACAGCGAACTCCACCTCGAAGACGTGGGCCTCAACCCCTCCCGCACGGCGCTGCTAGAAGTGCTGGACGGGATGGGGGCCGACATTACCGTCGAGAATGAGCGCGTGCAGGGCCGCGAGCCGGTGGGCGACATTACCGTCCGCTCCGCGCCCCTCTCCGGCGTGGACGTGGGCGGGCGGCTCATCCCCAACCTCATCGACGAGATTCCGGTGCTCGCCGTGGCGGCCGCCTGCGCGGAGGGCCGCACCGAGATTCGCGACGCCCACGAACTGCGCGTCAAGGAAACCGATCGCCTCCACGCCATGGCCGAAAACCTCAACGCCCTCGGGGCCGAGGTGCAGGAGCGGGAGGACGGCCTCATCATCGACGGCAACGGGCCCAACCTGTTGAGCACCACCGTTCGCAGCTTCGACGACCACAGAATCGCAATGGCCATGGGCGTCGCCGGGCTCGTGGCCCACGGCTCCACCCCCATCAACGACGCCGAGTGCGCGAAGGTGTCGTTTCCGGGCTTCTGGGACGAACTGGCCCGCGTGGCGTCATTTTAGTCCCCGTTCTCCGCAACCATGGGTCGTGGACGATTCGGCCGACCTCGCCCCGTTGGGGCGGCCATGTTTCTCGACCACGAGGGGCCTGCCGCCAGGATCTCGCTCCCCGTTACGCAGAATCACCGTGGCGTGCCGTACGCCGGGATTGGAACGTTCGCCCCGGCCCCGAATGAAAAAGGATTCCGGTTGTTAGCCGAGAGGCCCTGTTTGTCGCCCGCTCGCTCACCAAGCCCTGCTCAATGTTATGGAGCCGATTGAAGACCTCGACGTCCTCGCCGAAGATGAGGTGCGCCAGCGCCAGGCCGACAAGGACATCGACGAGGACCAACTCAACCAGATCAAGCACGGCTACGACGAGACCGCCGGGGACAAACAGGTCTACATCGAGACCTACGGCTGCCAGATGAACGTGAACGACTCCGGCATCGTGGCCTCGGTGCTGGAGGAGAGCGGCTACGGCCTCACGCGGGAGGAAGAGGAGGCGGACGTGGTGCTGCTCAACACGTGCGCCATCCGCGAGAACGCCGAGCAGAAGATCCGCACGCGCCTCG
>CAYULG010000104.1:0-8827 GCA_964445365.1 uncultured Salinivenus sp.
GTCGGGGGCGACGGTGAGGAAAGTCCGAACACCGCAGGGCACCGTGCTTCCTAACAGGAAGGCTGCATCGCTCGAGATCTGCGTTCGCGGCCTGTCCTCGGACGCCTTCGGGATGCAGATGGCACGTGCAACAGAGAGCAGTCCCGTCCCGAAAGCCTTCGGGATAAGGGGTGAAAGGGTGCGGTAAGAGCGCACCGGCGGTCCCGGTGACGGGAGCGGCCAGGCAAACCCCACGGGGTGTAAGGCCAAGTAGCACCGCTGCGACACGGTCGACGACCTGATCGTGTCGCTGAAGGCGGCCCGCCAATCGCCAGCGATGCGAGTCGCGGTACGGTGCAGGTAGGCCGCTCGAGGCGACCGGTGACGGTCGTCCCAGATAGATGATAACCTCCCCGCGGGGCCGTCGGGCCGCGCGGGCAGACCAAATTCGGCTTACAGGCGCGCACACCACTCATGTACACGAACGGCAGCCTCCCACCGGGGGCTGCCGTTCGTCTTTTCTGGTCAAAAAGAAAAGGCGAGGGGTCCAGTCGGACACCTCACCTCGCATCTTGGGCTGAACGAAGATAGAGACGCAACCGCGCGGCCCAGGTCGGAAACGCTTAGCTGCCGCCGCCCTGCGACCCCCCACCCTGCTGCGGCAGCGGCTGTGCATCATCGCCCGGCGCGGGTTGCGGCGCCTGACGCTGCTCGGTCTGTCCCTCCTGCGCCCGATTCTGGATGACACTCTCCTGCTCCTGGTCTCCCCCAATGAAGAAGTTGGTGATGACACAGAGAGTGATGAACACCGCCCCGAGCGTCCACGTCGCCTTCTCGAGAGTGTCCGGCGCCTGGCGGGTGCCCAGCACCTGACGGGCCGCCCCGCCCTGCGCGATGCCGGCAAGACCGCCGCCCTGCCCACTCTGGAGCAGGATAACCAGAATGAGAACGGCAGCAATCACCGCGATAAATGCGACCATCATCGAAAACATAACGCGACCGTCCGCTTATTAAAGTCAGAACTCGAAAAAAACGCCAGTAGGAATTTTGTAGGTCATCTTTTACGATGCATCGGCGCGTTCGTTCACGTGCGCCGCGGCGTAGACCAACGCCGTGATCGTCTTCATGTCCTTGATCTCTCCCTCCCGCGCCCGCTGTATCGCCTCGTCGAGGTTCATCTCCACGACTTCGATGAACTCTCCTTCGGCCAGACGCTGTTCGCTCCGTTCCAGCCCGTAGGCCGCAAACACGTGGATAATCTCGTTGCTATACCCGATGCACGGGTACGCCGAACCGACGGATTCGAACCGCTCGGCGCGCCACCCAGTCTCCTCTTCGAGCTCTCGGGCCGCCACCTCTTCCGGGTCTTCGCCCGGCTCGTCGATCTTTCCGGCTGGAACCTCTAGGAACGCCCGGTGGGGCGGGTAGCGAAACTGCCGGACCAAGAGCGTACGCCCGTCGTCGAAAACCGGTACAACGGCCGAGGCCCCGGGATGATCGATCCACTCCCGAACCGACGTGTTGCCGTCGGGCAGGCGTACCTCGTCGCGAAACGCCTGCAGCAACACACCGTCGACGAGCTGCTCGGACGAAAGCGGAGATTCCGTGAGGTCGCTCATAGGAAAAGTGTCCGTCGGCCAGTAGAACCGTCTCCGCGAACGAGGGCACTTCTGGCGTGCTCCCCCTCCGCCGGTTTTTCACATGCCGCCTACGCCGTCCCCCGCTGCCCCTCCCGGTGTAGTGTCACTGCGTTCAGCGCAGCGAGGCCCGCCGTCTCCGCCCGCAGCCGGCGGGCCCCTAACGAGACGGTTGTGCAACCGGCGTCCTCGGCCTGTTCCACCTCCGCCGCGGCAAACCCCCCTTCCGGTCCCACCAGCACGAGAACCCGTGCACCGGCCGTCAGCGCCTCTAGGGGCTCGAATAGCGGCGTGCGGTCCCGCCCGCCGTGGCAGAGGAGGGGGACGTCGGCCTCCGTCGCCCCAAGCACGGAGTCAAGAGACTGTGGCTCGGCCAAGGCCGGCAGCCGGCTGCGGCGGCACTGCTTGAGCGCCGCTACCATCACGTTGCGGATGCGCTCCCGGCGAAGGGTTTCCGCCTCGGTGTGCCTCGTGTGGAGGGGCACGATGCGCCCGACGCCCAGCTCCACGGCCTTCTCGACGAACGTCTCGAACCGCGATCGCTTCGTGAGCAGCCCCATCCCGACGGTCACGTGGACGTCCGGCTCCCCGACCTCGCGCCGGGTCTCCTGAACGGTGCCCACCACCTGATCAGACGCGAGGTGATCGATGCGGACACGGTGCCACCCCCCCTCCCCGTCCACGACCACAATCACGTCGCCTACCTGCGCCCGGAGCACCGACTGCAGGTGGTGAGCCTCGTCCTCGGGCAAGATGACGCGGGTGCCCGTGATGGCAGAAGGGGGCGCGTAGAAGTTGGTCGTCATCGGGGGGCGGAGGGTCGCGCAGAGGAGCGTTGGCAGGGTCCGTCACTACAGGCCCACGGAAAGGCCAAAATGGATGCGCCCGTCGGCCGGGGTGGAGACCTCTGGATTGAGGGCGTACGTCGTCGTGATGCGCCCGATGGCCGTCTGCAGTTGGAGACCGAGGCCGTAGCCCGGATGCCAGTCGTTGGTAGCGGACGCTTCGCCCAGGGCAGGACGGGCCACGTAGCCCAGGTCGCCGAACGTGTAGGCGTAGGATTGGCGATCAAGTTGGAGCCGGTACTCGACGAGCCCACGGGCCGTCACGTTGCCCAGGAAGCGATCCTCGTTGTATCCTCGGAGGGACTGGGCGCCGCCAAACCGGAACAGGTCGCTGCGATCGTAATCGCGGCTGCGGAGCACCGCCCCGTTCCCGCCCAGCACCAGCACCTGCCGATCGAACAGCGGGAGGAAGGCATGAACCGTGCCCTGGAGTCGCTCCTGACGCAGGGACTGTCGCCTACGGGTCGTATCGCCCTCGGCCGTGATCTGCCGGAACGACCGACGCTTGCGCCCTTGCTCCACCGCCACGTCAATCCGCAGGCCCCGACGGGGATTTACGCGCCGATCGAGGGAGACGTACCGAATGCCGAAGCCGTAGAAGAGCGTACGGCTGCGCGGGATGCGCTGCCGGTTGTCCCGGAGGCGCGTGCCGGCCTGCCCGGGCTTTACGACCTCTCGGCTCAAGCTGCCGCTCAGCTCAAAGGCTTCCCCAAATTGGTACCCGGCGTCGAGGCCGTAGCGACGCTCGCCGTAGGTCGAGTCGCGCTGCTCTCCCCTGAAGGCAGCCGTCAGGCGAAACGGCAGGCCGAAAATGTAGGGGTCCGAGAGGGATAGGTCAAAAATGCTGGTCTGGCCGGGACGACGGTCCAGCGTGAGATCAAACTGACGGCCGCCCCCAAACAAGTGCTCTAACAACAGATGCCCACTCCCCACGAGTTGTCCGTCGCCGCGCGTCTGGCTGGGCGGCAGGTACCCCAAGACCAGATCGAACGAACCCGGTGCGGATTCTTCCAGGGGCACTCGGAGCGTGGCGCCCCCCTCCTCCGTCACAGCCAGCGTTGGGGAGTCCACCGACTCGAAAAACGGGCTTTCTTGGAGCGCCTGTTGAATCGCCTCCGGGTCGTAGTCCGTCAGGGGCTCCCCGATCTGTAAATTGGCCAGCCGAGCCACAAGCCCGGCCGAGGTCCGTGCATCGTCGGGGACCTCGATCCCTTTCAGCCAGAGTGACGGGCCCTCGTCTACCTGAAGCGTGACCTGCAGACGGGGAGGCGAGGCGGTATCGATGCGCGTTTTCGCAATCTGAATCTGCGCAAGGGGGTGCCCGATCGCCTCGTAGCGGTCCAGCAACGCCTGTACGTCGGCCTCCAGCCGGCGTGGATCGAGCCAATCTTCTTCCCGCGTAGCCATCAATTCCCTCAGCTCGGCCGCGGACACCTCCTCCACTCCCTCGATTCGAAGGCGTCCGAGGGTGATCTGGGGCCCCCGCCGCACGTGAAGTCGCACGGCCGGCTCGGCCCCAGCCGTGTCGACAGCCACTGAATCGAGCTGAGCGTAGTAATACCCCTTCCGCTGGAGCCGATTAAGAAGCGAATGCCCGACGTGTTGCACGCTGTCGAGGGGAGCCATCGGCACGTCTCCCGGCCAGTCGGCCTGCTCTCCATCAGCCACGAGACGCCAGTCCGGAATCGTCTTGGACCCAGGCGACGAGGCCTCCGACTGTGCGCACACGACCGACCCGACGCTCATCCCCACCAGACTTGCCGTCACAAGCAACATCGCCCGTACAGTCAGGTATATGGCACGGTGTGGCTCGCTCATCGTGAATTTGATTCCTGCCTGCATGTCGCAACGCTGGTTCCCCGTCGGCGTGCTCGTCGCGGCCCTGCTCCTGCTTGGACTGAAGCAGACGACGCCTCGATTGTCCATTTCCAACCCCAGCGCGGCACCACGAGTTGCAGAAGCCGAGCCGGCCCTGCTCCCACCGGATACCCTCCGCGCGTCGACGACGGCCGGAACGCCGCTGATCCGCTCCCTGCCCGCCCAGCTCAACAACACGCCGGTCTCACGCTATATGATACTTGAGGGGCCGGCCCTCAGTGGCGTGGCGGGACGATCCTTCACCTGGATTCCGAAGAGTACCGATCCCGGCACCTACGACGTGCGCCTCCAAGCCCAGCACCCCGACGCGCCGGCAGACACACTTGTGCTGCTGATCGAACTCGACTCGTAGCTCCACTTTTCCCCAACGTCCATTTTGACACTTTACCATTGCGTCATTCCGCGGGTTTGCCCTCAACGACCGGCACCCTTACACTTGTAAAGCGCGATTCTCTTCCCCTCCACTACGGACTCCTTCGACGGAGGACGATCGTCCCCGAGTACCACTCCCGCCGACGGGGGGGCGAATGAACTCGCAGCACTCAGCCCCATCCACCCGTCTCCCACCGTGTCCGTAGAAGACGAAACCCCTACCAAGGACCACCGTCGCGCCTTTCGCCGCGACCTGCTCGACTGGTACGACGACAACAAGCGGTCGATGCCCTGGCGCGAAACCGACGATCCGTACCGCATCTGGGTCGCGGAGATTATGCTCCAGCAGACCCGCGTCGACACGGTGCGCGACTACTACCCCCGCTTCCTGGAGGCCTTTCCGACGGTAGAGGCCCTGGCAGCGGCCGAGCGGGATGAGGTGTTGAAGCGATGGGAAGGGCTCGGCTTCTACGCCCGAGCCCGCTACCTACACGAGGCCGCCCAACACGTCGTCGACGAGCACAGCGGCACCGTCCCCAACACGATGGACGCCATCCGCGACCTTAAGGGTGTGGGGCCGTACACCGCCGCCGCGGTGCTGTCTATCGCCTACCGAAAGCCGCATGCTGTGCTCGACGGCAACGTCAAGCGCGTGCTCACCCGGGTCTTCGCCGTCGCGGACGATGCCACCTCGACTGCCACGGAGCGCGAACTGCGCCGCCTGGCCAACGACCTGCTCGACCCAGAGCGCCCTGGTGACTTCAACCAGGCGATGATGGAGCTGGGAGCGCTCGTCTGCACGCCCAGCACGCCCCTCTGCGACCGGTGCCCCCTCCAGGCCGTGTGTCGCGCCCACGAGGCCGGGACGGAAGAAGACTATCCCGTGACGCCCGAGTCGGAACCCGTGCCCCACCACGATATCGCCGTGGGCCTCGTCTTCAACGACGACGGGGACGAGATCCTCATCCAGCGGCGCCCGGACGAGGGACTGCTCGGGGGCCTCTGGGAGTTTCCGGGGGGCAAGCAGGAGGACGGCGAATCGACAGAGACGGCCTGTCGGCGGGAAGTAAAGGAAGAACTCGGCATCGGCGTGGCGGTGGACGACCACTTCTACACCCTCTCCCACGCCTACTCCCACTTCAAAATCACCCTCCACGCCTTCCGCTGCCACGTGGCGGACGGAACGCCGGAAGCGCGGGAGGGGCAGCCCTTCCGGTGGGTCGGGCTCGGCGACCTTGACGACTACGCCTTCCCCCGCGCCAATCGCCGACTCATCGAAGAACTCGAACGGCGGAAGACCGAGCCCTCTCTGTTCGATTGAAGCCCGTTCCGCTACTCAACGACCTCGGCCTGGGCGGGTTGGGCGCGATCGCCTCCGTTTCCTCCTTCCTCTCCAAACAAGGCCGATCCAATTGCCCCGCCAATCGCCCCGAAGATGGCGTAAAGGATCGCGCTGAACGCAAGCCCAAACAGAAACATCATCGCTCCCCCGCCCCCGTCCTGCTGCATCTGCTCCATCATCTGGGGCATGCCCTGTTGTCCCTCCATGCCCTTCATCATGTTCTCCATCATGCCTTGGGAGATGGACCGCGAATCAAGATTGAATGGTTGCAGCGCCTTGTCTAGAATCGACCCAATGACGGCCCCTCCGGCGCCGGCCAGCGCCCCAAGCACAGCCCCGTCGCCCGACTCCACCGCTGCCCCCGTCCGACTCGCAAACTGCTGAACGGCAACGAGGCCTCCGATGATGACCCCGAGACAACAGAGGGCATTGATAAAGCTGAAGTACGATGTGCTGAGCACACCGGTGACGACCGCACCGACCAGAATGGATTGTTGACGAGGCGTCATAAGATGTGACGGTCAATGAGCGTTGCGCGAGAACGTCGGTCTCCTCCCAGGCCCTCCTCCGCTGCGCAAATGTAGTGAAGAGTCACGTCAACCGAAACCCCTTTCGCCGATTCCAGTGTTGGGTCTTGCCTCTCACCCATCTCCCGATCTCCGCAGAAGCCGATTGGCAATAAAGCTGGCAGTTACGACTCCGAAGATCAGGCCTGTAAGGGCACGGCTCACAGGCCCATTTCCCCACAGCCCCAGGACGGGACCGATCCAGTCAATGCCCGCCGGCAGGAGGCTGCCCAGCAGGACGTAATGATCGTGTCGACCCATCATTTGCCAGAGCCGGTGCGCCCAACCTACGGTGAGAACCCCGAGAATGAGTCCCAGGTAGATGCCGACGCAGCGATCGCAGATCGCGATCTGTACGTCTCCGAGGACGGGGGACCGAGCCGGAATCTGATGGCAGACCGGCGAGAAGACGTGAAATACCGCTGCCCGCCACGTTGGCGACAGCAGAGGTGTGGACAGGGCCACTGCAAATACGGTCGTGGTGGCCGCCAACATCCCTGCCCAGGTAAGACGCCGGTCGCCACGAAAAACCGATGAGGCCATAGGCAATGGGAGGCGTGGTGGCAATCGACGTTGGAGAGTGGGGGTCACACTTCCACGTCCGGCGGAGGTTCGACACGACTCGCACCGAGCGCTTCGCTAAAGGATCTTCACCGAGAATCGGGGGGGAGCCGGAAACATGGACGGGAGGGTCGTGTTCATTTCCACGGCGTTGTTATCACTCACCATCGGCGAGTGATAACAACCATGAATTCGCACATCAATCACAAGTCACTACGAACGAGCTATGACGAGCATAAAACCTCTCGGCGACCGCGTCGTCGTCCAGCCGAAACCGGCCGAAGAGAAGACCGATAGCGGTCTGTACATCCCGGATTCGGCGAAGGAGAAGCCGCAGAGGGGAACCGTGAAGTCCGTTGGACCCGGCCGTGTAGAGGACGGCACCCAGATCGACATGACCGTCGAGGAAGGGCAAGAAGTTCTCTACGGCAAGTACGCCGGGACCGAAGTCACGCTCGATGGGGACGAGTACCTCATCATGCGTGAGAGTGACATCTTCGGCATCATCGAAGAGTAACGCTCCCCGCGACGACTGCGGTTTTGCACCCACGCACAGAGCGACACACGATACGAACCAACCTATAACGTTAAACCATGGCCAAACAGATCAAGTTTGATACCGACGCACGGAACGCCCTCCAGGAAGGAGTGGAGCAGATGGCGCGTGCCGTGAAGGTTACGCTCGGCCCCAAGGGCCGAAACGTTGTGCTGGAGAAGTCCTTCGGCGCACCGACGATTACGAAAGACGGAGTGACCGTTGCGAAAGAGATTGAACTCGAGGAGCGCCTCCCCAACATTGGCGCTCAGGTGCTGAAAGAAGCCGCGTCGAAGACGAATGACGACGCCGGTGACGGTACCACCACCGCGACGGTCGTCGCACAGTCCATCATTGACGCCGGCCTGAAGAGCGTGACGTCCGGCGCGAACCCGATGGACGTGAAGCGCGGCATCACCACTGCTGCCGAGCACGTCGTGAATCACTTGCGCCAGCAGAGCGATCCGGTCGAGGGCAAAGACCGCATCTCGCAGGTTGCCACGATTTCGGCCAACAACAACGACGCCGTAGGCGATCTCATCGCCGACGCGTTTGAGAAGGTCGGCCAGGACGGTGTGATTACCGTTGAAGAGGCACGCGGCATCGAGACGCATCTCGACGTGGTCGAGGGCATGCAGTTCGACCGCGGTTACCAGTCGCCGTACTTCGTGACCGACTCCGAAGAGATGGAGGCGGTGCTCGAGGACGCGTACCTCCTTATTTACGACGACTCGATCGGCAACATGCAGGACCTGCTGCCGGTCCTCGAGAAGGTCAGCCAGACGAACAACCCGCTGCTGATCATCGCCGAGGACGTGGAGGGCGAGGCCCTTGCCACGCTCGTCGTGAACAAGATGCGCGGCACGCTGAAGGTCGCCGCCGTGAAGGCGCCCGGCTTCGGCGACCGCCGACAGTCGATGCTTGAAGACCTCGCCGTGCTTACCGGCGGTACGGTCATTAGCGAGGAGAAGGGCTACCGCCTCGAAAACGCCACGCTCGATTACCTCGGGCAGGCCGACCGTGTGACCATCACGCAGGACGACACCACAATCGTTGGTGGTGCCGGCGATCAGGAGGAGATCAACGCCCGCGTCAACCAGATTCGGCAGCAG
>CAYULG010000105.1:0-8774 GCA_964445365.1 uncultured Salinivenus sp.
CGGCCCTGGCCCGGCATGCTCCAGACGGTTTATGGGGACGACGATCGGTTCATAAACGAGTACTGGCGCCGCTTTTCCGACGTCGACTCGGACGACTGGCACGACTGGATCTACGAGGCCGGGGACGGGGCCATCTACGAGGAAGATGGTTACTTCCGCGTGCTTGGCCGCCTGGATGATGTAATGAATGTCGCCGGCCATCGCCTCGGCACGATGGAGCTCGAATCGGCCGTTGCGGAGGTGTCGGCCGTGGCCGAGGCGGCCGTCGCCGCTCGAGAGGACGACGCCAAAGGCCATGTGCCGGATGTTTACGTGATTTTGCGTGAGGGCGTAGAGGCAACCGACGAGGTGCGGGACGACATCGTCACGGCTGTCGAGGAAGAGATCGGCCCCTTTGCCCGTCCGGCGAACGTGCTCTTCGTGGGCGACCTGCCCAAGACGCGGTCGGGCAAGATCATGCGTCGCCTCCTCGAAAACATCTCCAACGGGGACGACCTGGGTGACACCACGACGCTCCGCGACCCGAGCGTCCCGGAGCGGATCCGCAAGCAGGCTGCGTAGGAGGCCCGGTCGGCTTTGCCAGTCGTCTCGACTCCTCCTCGGTGCGCCTCGTCGGGGAGGAGTTTATCTATTGCCCGTGACCCGAGTCCGGGGGGGGAACGAGCGTCACCCCTTGCGCGGTGCTGTCCAGGTGGAGCCGGACGGGCGAGGGACGGGTCCACGCCTCGCGGGACCGGGTGAAGGCGGTGGTGGGGTCGTAGCGGGGCCGACGGACGGTAAGGGTACTGTCGGAGGGAGCCGTCCATCCTTCCCAGGTGGTCGGGGAGGGCGCGGTGGATGTTGTGTCCACGAGCGACAGGCCCCCCGACAGGGCCGAGGGATGGCCCTGTCCCCTGCGGTCGAGGGGGGCATACTGGGTCGTGCTTAGGTCCCCAAGATCGTCCTTGACGAGGGAGTCGGCCGACCACACGGGAAAGAAGCGGCGATCGGGAACGGCCCGTTCCCATCGCCACTGGCGCACGTCGGCCCCCAGCTGTGTTTGGAGGGTGTCGAGGGCGCGGACGAGGGCCCGACGCTGGCGGTAGGTAGAAAAGTAGGCGGCAGTGTCCTGAGGGCGGGGACGGTGCCCGAGATCCGTCTGGTAGCGTTGCATCCACTGGTCGAAAATCGTGGCTCCAATGCTTGAGGGGTCGTAGGTGTCATTCCAGTTGCGTAGATACGTCGCTACGTTTTGGAGATTGGGATGCGTGGCCGAGAGGCGGTTCAGTGAAGGGGCCACGCGGGGGAAAAGCTCAGCCGCCCATGTGCTTGAGTCGCTCGCGCTCCATTCTTGCACCCGGAGGGAAGCGTCGCCCTGATGCTGGCTTCGGAGGCTCTGGGCCTGATGCCGAGCCCAGTGTGCGTTCCCGACGAGCACGCGCCTCGTACTATCACGCATGCTGACGGCGGGGGCGCCGAGAACGGTCCAGGTTCCGCCAGAAGTGACCCGAAGCCCGTCGGCTTCAAAAAGCGTGAAGGTCGCCGAATCGGCAGGGGCCGAAAACCCGGCCCGCTGGAGCCAGGCGGGCAGGTCGCTCGTGGCCGACCGGCCCGGCCATCGCATCACCCAGGCCGTCTTCGGGCGGGTCGTGTCGCCCCGAGGTTGCAGCTGGCTTGTGTTGTCGGTCGGTCGGCCCGCCCGGGTCGTGTGATCGAGAAGCAGTCCCCCATCCAGGTCCCGGACCTGAAGCAGTTGCTCGTCGTCGTTGGACGGGTTCAGGCGCTCGTAGCGGTGTCGCACCCGAGTTGAGTCGAACGGGATCCGGTCGAGCTGGGGCGTGCTGCGTAGAAGAGAGGCCCAGGCCCGTTTGCCGCTAGAGCCGGTGGGGATGATGGGAACACCGGGGAACGAGGCACCCGCCAACTGGGGAGCATTGGGGCGGTCGATGATCACGTCCTGGATGACCGGAGACGCGGTAGCGCCAAGGACGTGGCGTTGAAAGAGGACGGACCGTGAGGTGTCGGTTGGGGACGGGGGACGGACGGCCCAGGCGACGCTCCGATGCCAATCGTGCAGGTGGAGCCATCGGCGGAGTTGCTGGTCGTCTTGGTGAAAGTCAATGACGGCAGCCGGCGCGTCGGTCGGGGGATTGAGTGGAGGAGTGGCCAGCCAGGCCAGCAGCCGCTCGACCGCGAGCGTGTGCCAGGGTTCCCACGGGGCGGGCTTCACGTTCACAAGTACAAATTCGTCCTGCTCGCGGACGTGCTGGGATTGCAGGGCGGCATTCAGTCCCTGGGCATAGGCCTGCAGGCGCTGTTGGTTGGCAGGCGAGAGCTGTTCGTAGGCCGCTCGGGCCTGATGGGCCAATCCCAGCCGGCGGGCGTGGCGGTCGATTGGGAGAACGCCCCCGCCAAACCAGTGGCCAAGTTCCCCCTTTGCCGTTTGCCGCCACAGCGATGCCGTCCACCCTCGCTTCAGGCCGTGCACGTACCCGAGGGCGACGAGGGCGTCCAGGTCGCCGCCGGCGTCGATGGCTGCGAGTCCGTCGTCGCTCCAGCGGATCGAGATGCTATCCTGTACAGCGGTAAGAGACGCAGATCGGGGCGGGGCGGTGTCGTTTTGAAGGAGCCACCAGACACCGAGTCCCAGAAGCAACAGCAGGACGATGGCGAGAAGGCCAGTGCGGGCGAACCGGGGCACGGCAACGTGGGCGCAGCGGCACAGGGGGACAGACGAGAAGCAGAATCGGGATCAGGAGGGACCCTGGTTAATCCAGGTGGCAAAGTCGGAAAGGGATTTGGCGGTGAGACACAGCTCCGGTGTAAGCCAGCCCTTTCGCCCGACGGCGACGCCCCACCGGACGTACGCAAGCTCCCCGGTGGCGTGGGCATCGGGATTGATTGAGATCAGCACCTCCTGCTCGATGGCCCGCCGGACCCATCGCCAGTCGAGGTCCAGGCGGTAGGGGTTGGCGTTGAGTTCGATGGCAACGTCGTGCTCGGCGCAGGCGTCAATGACGCGGGCATGGTCGAGCGGGTATCCTTCTCGTACCAGGAGAAGGCGGCCGGTGGGATGGCCCAGGATCCGGGTATGTGGGTTGCGGACTGCATGGAGAACCCGCTCCGTGGCCTCGTCCTCGCTCATGCTAAAGCCGGTGTGTACGCTCGCCACTACGAAGTCGAGGAGGGAGAGTAGGTCGTCCTCGTAGTCGAGCGAGCCGTCGCGAAGCACGTCGCTCTCAATGCCGTGGAAGACGCGGAAATCGTCACGTAGTGTCGAATTCAGTTCCTGGACCTCTTCGTGTTGCTCGTGTACCTCATCGGGAGAGAGGCCGTTCGCAATTTGTAGGGACTGGCTGTGGTCGCAAATGCCAAAGTAGTCGAAGCCCAGGGACCGGGCGGCCTCCGTCATTGCCCGGAGCGAGTCGCTGCCATCGCTGTAGGTCGAGTGGTTGTGAAGACAGCCCTGCAGGTCCTCCTCGGTGAGCAGGGAGGGGAGGGCATCGCGGTCCGCGGCGTCGAGTTCGTCTCGATTCTCGCGCAGCTCAGGCGGGATGACAGGAAGGGCAGCCGCCGCGAAGAGGTCTGTCTCCGTGGCGTGCTCGTCGGGCGCACCGTGGGTCTCGGCGAAGGCCTCGCAGTGGCCGTCCGCGCCGGTGGTGCGCCACCAGGTGGTCCCAAAATTTTCGGGAGAGGACACGTGCAGGTGCAGGGGAAGACCGTCGGGCAGCGTCGTCGTCAGGCGGCCGTTTTCGCGGGTGGGCGGCTCGGGGAGGTGGTCGTCCAGGGCGTGCCTCAGGGCTTCAGCAGTCTCGGTGGCGACGACGACCTCAGCCCGCTCAAGGGTTTCGACGTGTCTCCGGAGGGCGCCACTGAGCTCGGCCCGCTTTACGGCATCCAGGGCCTTCAAGTCCTCGAGTAGCGGCACAACCGCCGACCAGGCATCCGCAAACCGCCACTGTGCGTCGTAGGCCTGAAGCTGACGGACGTTTTCGAGGATTTTCGACTGCGTCTTGGCCCCGAAACCGTCAAGGCTGGTGATGCGATCGCCCTCGGCGGCGTGCTCCAGCTCGTCGAGCGAGGTGATCCCCAGTTCCATCCAGAGTCGTCGAGTTCGTTTGGTCCCGAGCCCCTTCACGCGCAGGACCTCGGGCAGGCCCGGCGGCACGGCGTTAAGCAGCTCGTCGTGGAGGTCGAAGGTGCCCGCGTCGAGCACGTCGGCGATGTGATCGGCCATCGCGTCCCCGATGCCGCTGACCTCAGTGAGGGTTCCGTCCTCGAGACGGCTGCGAGCCGTTCCATCTATGTTGCCCAGTGAGCGGGCGGCCCGCGCGAAGGCCCGGGCCCGGTGTGGATTTCCATCTGTTAGTTCGATGAGGTCGGCGGTTTCTTGAAGAACCTCCGCAACGTCCTTATTGGTCATAGGGGGCGAAACTGGGGAACGACAATGACAGTGGGGGAGGGACGTGGTGTTGTCCATCACCAACATGGAAGGTCGTCCGGTAGGTTCCCATTTTGGCAAATTCGAACTCGGGGATCCCGCCTCCCGGTCATTGATACAACCCGTCCGGTAGAACGAAAAAACGGCTGCCCGACGGGAAGTCTGCTTCTGGAATGAAACGAACGACGTTCGCCCTCGCTGGACTCGGCTTTGTGCTTCTTGGGGCCTTGCTCGGACGATTCTATGCCGACTCAGCCCCCGAGCCCGATGCCGAATCGTTCGACAAGCTTCGCTCGGCGTACGAGGTCATTCGGGCGTCGTACGTTGAGTCCGTCTCGCCCGACAGTTTGGTCCGCGCCACGGTTGAGGGCATGATGAGTCCGTTGGATGCCTACTCGGTCTACATTTCGCGCGACCGGATGACCGAGGTAGAAGAGACCTTCCAGGGGTCATTTGAGGGCATCGGCATCACCTACGAGCTCATCGACGGCCCGGCAGACCGAGACACGATCGGGGTTGTGCACGTGGTCCCCGAGGGGCCCAGCGAGGACGCAGGTCTGAGAGCAGGGGACCGGATTGTCCGTGTGGAGGGGAAGAGTGCCGTCGGCTGGACCCACGAGAAAATTCGACGTCGCTTGAAGGGGCCGAAGGGAAGTTCGGTGACCGTCGAGCTTCGTCGTCCCGGCCGAGCCGACCGGATCCCGACGAAGATCACTCGGGACGACGTTCCGCTTCAGACCGTTGAGGCCCAGTATGCGATGGGGGACAGCACCGGCTACGTTCGCCTGAGCCGGTTTGCGCGCACCACGCATCGGGAGCTTATCGAGGCCCTAGGTGCCCTTGAGGAGGAAGGCATGGCTCGGCTCGTCCTTGATCTACGGGGTAACGCGGGCGGGCTCATGACAATGGCCGAAAAGGTGGCCGACGAATTTCTGGTGGACGATCAACTCATCGTCCGGGCGCGGAGCCGCCACGACGAGTATGGTGGGGCCCGGTACGCGTCCGGAGGGGGACGATTCGAGGACCGGCCCTTGATCGTACTGGTCGATGAACAATCGGCGTCGGCCAGTGAGATCGTAGCGGGTGCTCTCCAAGACCACGATCGGGCTGTGATCGTGGGCCAGCGCACCTTCGGGAAGGGCCTCGTGCAGCGGCAGTTTGATCTTCGTGATGGGAGCGGTCTCCGGCTCACCGTTGCGCGCTTCTATACGCCCTCCGGCCGTTTGCTGCAGCGGACGGACCACGGCAAAAGGGACTCGCTGCGTGCAGAGCGGGCCATGTCCGGGGAGGCGGAGCCCGTGGCGGTGGCCGAGGTCCCCGACTCCCTCGTTCATCGGACTGACGCTGGCCGACGGGTCGTCGGCGGTGGAGGGATCTTGCCCGATCGACTCGTGGAACGGGACACGAGTGAGGGGTTCCGTCGTGCCGTCGAGCGTCGTGGCCTCGTCCGCGAGTTTGCTCGACAGTGGATTGATGCGCGGGGGGACTCCCTCCGCCAAGAGTGGAACGGGCGGCCGGACGCCTTTCTGAATCTGTTCATGCTCCCCTCGACCGTGTACCCAGCCTTCGTCCGCTACGCCGCTGAGCGTGGCGTACGTGTCGCCTCATCGATGTCCGTCAGAGAAAATGTGGCCGAAGCGTCTGCGTCCGGTCCCGAGACCCTTGAAGAACCGTCGTCCGCACGGACAGATGTATCTTCAGCCCGCTCGTCCATCGAGACACTGATCAAGAGCTATGTGGGGCAGCGTCTCTTCGGGCCCGCGGTCTCGATCCGTATTCAGAACCGGGCCGATCCTGTTTTGGACGAGGCTCAACGGGCCTGGCCTGCCGCATTGAGATGGGCTGAACGGTATCCTGTGGAGTAGCCTCGAAAGACCCGCGTGCAGCGGGCAATACGTTGACATGCTATGGTCGGCTACCTATACTTGTGCAGTGTGTCGTTCAAGGCACCCGTGATTTGTCGCCGAGCGACACGCTGCTACCCTGACGTGTGTGAATCGCGTGTTCGTCTCCGCCCTCCGGAACGCACTCGAAAATGTTGCCTTCCAGACTGGCGAGAAGGGCAAGCGATTCTCCTCTCCCCAATCTTGATCACAGACTCGAACGAGGACTAGCCACCTATGGTGATTCTGGACAAGCTGACGGCATACATACTGCTCCTCCTGCCCCAGGCCGGTGGAGGAGGAACGATTAACATTCTCGTTGAGCGCTTTAATGAGGGCGGTGGCTGGATGTGGCCCGTGCTCATTTGCCTTATTGTTGGCCTCGCCATTTCGTTTGAGCGCATTATCTCCCTGAACCTGGCTGACATCAACACACAGGCCTTTCTTCAGCAGGTAAAGCAGGCCCTCGACGACGGGGGCATCCCTGCAGCCGAAGAGGTGTGTGCCAAGAAGCGAGGGCCCGTCGCTTCGGTTTTCCAGGCTGGGTTGCTGCGCGCCGACGAAGGGGTCGATGCGGTGGAAGAAGCAGTCGTATCCTACGGGTCCATCGAGATGAGTTTTCTCGAGCGCGGTCTCGTCTGGCTCTCACTCTTCATTAGCGTGGCGCCGATGCTTGGCTTCCTTGGTACGGTGATCGGTATGATCCGCGCCTTCGACGCCATTGAGAGTGCCGGAGACATCTCTCCTCGACTCGTGGCCGGGGGAATCAAGGTGGCGCTGCTCACGACCGCCTTCGGGTTGATCGTCGCTGTGATTCTGCAGTTCTTCTACAACTACGCCGTGTCGAAGATTGATCGAATTGTGGCCGAGATGGAAGATGCGTCCATCGAACTCGTGGATGCCCTCGTGGCGCTTGAGCGTGGAGACTCGGTTACGGGCGAGAAGGCGATCCCGGAGAGCATCGGCGAAAACGAGTAGTGATTCACTGCCACGCCATTCTCACTCAACGTCGAGCTTCTGGTCGTGAGTTGAGAGCGTCTCTCCCTTCGCACTGCCCGCTCACTCAAATCCGCATCGTATTATGAGCAACGTTATCCTCCCCATTGCCATTTGGGCGGCGATCGGCCTCGCGGCCCTGAGCATTCTCGTCATGGGGATTTCGGGGATCCGCAGCGTCTGGTTCGGAAAGGTTGAACCGCTCACGATCGCCGTTGTCGCTTTTCCGGGTCTTTTGGTCCTTATCCTCGCTGGTGCCCTGGAAACCTGGGTGCAGGCAGGAATCTACACGTTCGTGGTCATGTTTGCCCTTCTTCTGCTGGCGCTCTTGGCTACAGGCCTTCGACAGGTGTTCCAGAGCACCTTCAGCTGACGCTCTTGGCCTTCCGTACACTGTTTCATCGCAGCAGACGACTCCATGCCTGGATTGCTTGACGAACGACGTAGTGACAGAGACGACGAGGCGGAAATTCCAACGGCAGGAATGGCGGATGTGGCCTTCCTGTTGCTGATCTTTTTCCTTCTGGTGACCACGATCAACGTGGACACGGGAATCGGAATGACCCTTCCGCCGGTTCTGGAGGACGAGGAACCGCCCCCCGTGAAAGATCGGAATCTCTTTAAGATTCTGGTGAATGAACAGGGCAAGTTGCTCGTGGAGGAGGAAAGGGCACAGATTGGGCAACTCCGCAAGCGGGTTAAGAACCACGTCACCAATTTTGGGGAAGATCCGGATCTAGCGGAGAGTCCGGACGACGCAGTCATCTCCATAAAGACGGACGCGAAGACCCCGTACAACACCTATATTGAAGTCCTCGATGAGGTGTGGATGGCGTACCGTGAGATCTGGAACGGGATTGCCCGTACGGGCCAAACCATTCAGGGCGACCAGGTTGGCCTAGAGCAGACCTACGATGACTATCTGGAATACTACAACTCGTTAGAACCAGGGGAAGAAAACAAAATTCGCGAGGCGTTTGGGGCTCAGATTTCGATCGCTGAGCCGGACACGGACTAGCTCCTCACCCGCCACGCAGTCTCGACGACTTCACACCTTTTCCTGTAAGGCTTATGGCTCGATTTGAGCGTCGAAGTTCAGACACCGACCCGGGATTTACGACGGCCTCCCTGCCCGACATTGTTTTCATGCTCTTGATCTTTTTCATGGTCACGACTGTGTTGAGGGAGCAGGACATCAAGGTCCGGACAGAAATTCCTCAGGCTGAGGCCCTAACCAAGATTGATCAAAAGAGATTGATTACGAAAATCCACATCGGTCCGCTTAAGCGTGGAGAGAACAAGGGCGAGACGGCCATCCAGATCGAGGATGCGCTGATCGAAAACAAACGGGCGATCCGAAACATCATGTATAACAAAATTCAAGAGGAGCCCCGTACAATTGCCTCCCTCAAGGTCGACCAGGGGTCTGAGATGGACGTCGTGAATGAGGTGCAGCAGGAGCTCCGTGAGGCCGG
>CAYULG010000106.1:0-8659 GCA_964445365.1 uncultured Salinivenus sp.
GCATTGAGTAGAGCATGCGGCTGTTATGCCGACAGCCGTCGGCATGCTGGTTCGAATCCAGCCCGGGGAGCAAAGAAGCCCGACCGAACGCACCAGTCGGGCTTTTCCTGGTTTAGCCCCGATGCAGCGATGAGCCATTTTGCTTACATCCTGCAGTCGGAAGAAACTGACCGGTTCTACGTCGGTCGCTCGCAGAATCCAGAGCGCCGGGTTGAACCCCACAACACGACCTCCACGGGATTTACGTCGCGGTACCGGCCCTGGGAGCTGGTCTTCACGCACGAGTTTGCGACGAAGGAGGAAGAAGTGAGGTCGGAACAGCTAATCAAAAGCTGGAAGAGCAAGAAGATGACTCGTTACGTGGTGGAGGAAAAGATTCAGCTTGAGAAGCGGATCGAGTAGAGCATGCGGCTGTTGTGCAGACGTGCCCGTACCGACCACTCTCGGTGCCGACGGCTGGTTTTGGCGTCTCCGTCTCCGCTGGGTTCTTTCGGTTCCACGTTGGTGTTGAAGAGGCGTCGTCAGCATCGCCCCGAGCTCTGTGACTGTCGCTCGGAAAGGGGAAGGGCAAAGAGAAATAGAGCCGCGAACCAGGGGCAGGCCCGTCCGTTCATCCTTCGACTTTTGTCGTGTCTCTCCGGAAAACGGCGATCCTTCCCCCCTCCATGAGCCCTGGTGTGCCTTCCCCCAACTGGTTCCGGAACCGAACGTGGATGGCCGTGCTTGCTGTCACGGCGATACTGATCGGTGGATGTGGGGGAGAGGAGCCGGCGGAGGCGCCAGGTGACGCGCCCGACCTCACGGTCACGGCCGATTCGATGACCATCGATCGCGTCCTCCGGACCGACGACCGCTTCTCTACGCTCGTCGCGGCCCTGGACTCGACGAACCTCGACTCGACCCTCGCCGGGGACGGGCCATACACCCTCTTGGCCCCGCCCAACTCGGCCTTCGGCCGCTTGCCGGAGGGGACGATGGAGGTGCTGCTGACGAAACGCCCCGAGCGGCTCCGTACCATCCTTGCGCAGCACGTGGTAGACGGACGTGTATCCAGCACCGATCTGGACGATGCCTCGGTGCTCACCACGCTCAGCGGCGATACCCTGCGGGTCCGGCGCGACTCGGCCGTCGCAGTCGGTCCGGCCACCGTTGTTGACGGAGACGTTCCCGTAGCCAACGGCGTCATCCACGTCCTGGATCGGGTATTGCCGCCCCCGTCGGAAAACTGAGCGGGTAGGGGGCCGTCACGCCTTCTGGACGGCCGTAACGATCCGCCAATATGTCGATGGTAGGGGGACCTTGGATGGATGCTGCCGCTTTTGAGGCATGGTCACGTTTCTCTCCTCCACAACACTCGTTTCTGTATGTCCGCAACCGATGCTCCTGTCTACGTTCTGCTCGGTGCCACCGGTGGCATCGGATCCGCCGTTGCCCACAGTCTCGCCGACGATGGCGCTCAGCTTGTCCTCGGCGCGCGCACCGAGTCGGAGGTCGAGACGCTGGCAGATGAGACCGGCGGCGACGCATTTCCGCTCGATGCTACCTCGTTTGAGGAGGTGCAAGACATTGTCGGGCACGCGACCGATACCTACGACCGCTTCGACGGAATCGTGAACTTCGTCGGGTCCGTGCTTTTGAAGCCCGCTCACCTGACGAGCATCGACGAATACGAGGAGCAGGTGCGCTTAAACCTCGATACGGCCTTCAACACGGTGAAGGCGGCGGGGCGTCCCATGATGCGCAGTGGCGGGTCGATCGTGCTCATGACGTCTGCCGTCTCGCGCACCGGCCTCAAGAACCACGAGGCCATCGCCGCGGCGAAGGGGGGCGTGACGGGCCTGATGAAGGCCGCCGCTGCGACCTACGCCAACCGCGATGTTCGCGTGAACGCCGTGGCGCCGGGCCTCGTGGGGGGAGAAGGAGAATTCAAGAGCAAGATGTCGGCACCCATCCTCGGCTCCGAGGCGGGGCGCAAGCAGTCCGAGAGCATGCACCCCCTGGGCCGCGTCGGCACGCCGGAGGATGTAGCGCCGGCCGTCACCTGGCTCCTCGACCCGGAGACAAACTGGGTAACCGGGCAGGTGATTGGCGTGGACGGCGGGTTGGGGACGGTTCGGGCCGGATAGTGGCGGCTGTGTCCCTGCCGAGCGACGGCGATTGGCTGCCTGTAGCCGGTCGGCGGTTGCGGTATGCGTGGAGGCTTTGGAATCTTGGATGCTCTAGACGCGTGGAGACTTCGGATGCCTTCCACCGGTTTTGCCTCCACGCCTCCATGCCTTTTCAGCATCCCGCTTGACGGGGCCGCGTGAGCCACGACGATTCTCGATCGTCTCCTTCTCTCGACCGCTCTGCTTCCATGCGACAGATCATCCTCGTTCTTCGCGACCAACTCGACCGCGACGCCGCGGTGCTCGACGACGCCGACCCGAAACAGGATGCCGTGGCGATGACGGAGGCCGATGTCCGCGGTCGGTTTCCGGAGCACAAACAGCAGCTTGCCCTTGGCTGGGCGGCGATGCGTCACTTCCGCGACGACCTGCGCGAACAGGGCTGGACGGTTCACTACCAGCCCGCCGACGCGCCCGACCGCGCCGACGACGCCCCGCGCTTTCTCCGACAACAGCTGGACGAGCACCAGCCGGAGCGTGTGCTCGTTACGGAGCCCGGTCGCCTGGAGCTTCTGGAAGCAATCGAACAGGTGTGCGACGACGCCGGGGTCCCGCTCACTGTGCACGCCGACGATCACTTTCTGGTCACGCACGAGACGTTTGCGGAGTGGGCGGACGGACGCAAGTCTCTGACGCTCGAGTACTTTTACCGGGAGCAGCGTCGGGCCTACGACGTGCTGGTCACCGACGACGGCGATCCGGTGGGCGGCGACTGGAACTACGACGACGACAACCAGGAGGCCTTCGGGGACGATGGGCCGGGAATGATTCCGGACGGGCCGTCGTTCGAGCGTGACGCCACGACCGACGCCGTGCTTGACCTTGTTCGCTCGGCCCAGGTCGAGGCCCCCGGCGAGCTCGACGACTTTCGGTGGCCAGTGACGCCCGCTCAGGCCGAGGCGGCCCTCGACGACTTCATCGAGCACCGGCTCCCCCATTTTGGCACGTACCAGGACGCGATGTGGACCGGGCGCGCGTTCCTTTACCATTCGCGTCTCTCGTGCGCCCTGAACCTGAAGCTCCTCGATCCCTTGACCGTCGTGAAGCGGGCCGAGCAGGCGTACCAGACGGGCCACGCGCCCCTCAACGCCGTCGAGGGCTTCGTGCGACAGGTCCTCGGGTGGCGCGAGTTCGTGCGCGGGGTGTACTGGCAGCACGCCCCCGACTACGTCGATCGGAACGCCCTGGACGCGACCGCCGACCTCCCCGACTTCTACTGGACGGGGGACACGGACATGAAATGCATGAGCGAGTGCGTGGGGCAGGTCGCCGAGCACGGCTACGCGCACCACATCCCGCGCCTCATGGTAATGGGGCTGTTTGGGCTCCTCTACGGCATCGACCCGCAGCAGATGAACGCCTGGCACGAGTCGATGTACGTGGACGCCTGGGAGTGGGTCTCGGCCCCGAACATGGTCGGGATGGCGCTCTACGCCGACGGGGGGGTGGTGGGCACGAAGCCCTACACCGCGTCCGGGAAGTACATCAGCCGGATGAGCAACTACTGCGACCACTGCCGCTACGACCCGGACCAGGCCACGGGGGAGGATGCCTGTCCCTTTACTTCGCTCTACTGGAACTTTCTCGACCGGCACCAGGAACGCCTCTCCGGCAACCACCGGATGAACTTCCAGTTGGCCAACGTGCGGCGAAAATCGGACGAGGAACTGGACGCCATCGCCGATCGCGTCGACGAGATTCGGTCGATGGTGGAGGGGGGCGATGGTTGGAAGATTGAAGGTTAGGGAAGCTGTTTGGTGGATTGATGCGACGCCGAGACACAGTGGGCGACGGTGCAAAATGGCGCTCAATTGAGCCTTGTAGCGGGGCTACCAGGCGAATGCAGAAGCCATTTTGCACGAGATCCACGAAGTCGCAGCGCCCTGAGCGGAGCGAAGAAGTACTCCTGGGGTGGCCGCAGAGCGTCCGCCAAACAGCTTCAGAAGGTTACAAAGGCTGAAAATGGGAAAACGAGACTATGGAAAATGCGACTCTCATTTGGTTGCGCCACAGCCTGCGCCTCCGCGACAATCCCGCCCTCGTCGACGCCGCCGAGCACGGGGCCGTCGTGCCCATCTTTGTGTGGGCTCCTGACGAAGAGGGCGACTGGCCGCCGGGCGCCGCGGCACAGTGGTGGCTGCACCAGGCGCTTCAAGACCTCAGTGAGCAGCTTCGTGAGCGCGGGTCCCGCCTGATCCTACGCACCGGGCCTACCCTTGAGGCGCTCCGCGAGGCCGCCCGCACATCGGGGGCCGGCCGTGTGGTCTGGAACCGACGCTACGAGCCGAACCTAGCGGCCCGCGACACTGCGGTTCGGGAGGCACTCGAAGAAGAAGGGATTGAGACACAGGCTTTCGAAAGCCAGATCCTGCACGACCCCGACGCCGTCGAAACCACGAGCGGAGGGCCGTACCATGTTTTTACGCCCTTCTGGAAGAAGGTCCGGAAGGAATCGCTTCTCCGCACCGGTGCGCCACTGGACGTGCCTGATCTTCCGTCGCCGGAGACCTGGCCGTCGTCTGAGCCACTGGACGCACTGGGTCTTGCTTCGGGCACCAACGGGGAGGCGGACCGGTCGGGCAGCCTGCACGCGTCGTGGACCCCCACGGTGGCCGGGGCGCACGACCGACTCGATTACACGCTCCAGCAGGTCATTGGGGACTACGACACCACCCGTGACCGCCCAGACGAGGACGGCACATCGCAGCTCTCTCCCTTCCTCCATCATGGCCATCTCAGCCCACGACAGGTGTGGCACAAGGTCAAGACGTGGGCCGACGCCACGGGCCGCCACGATGACGCGCGCCCGCTGCTCCGGCAGGTCGTCTTCCGCGAGTTTGCGTACCACTGGTTGCATCACTATCCCGACACGCCCACCGAGACGTACCGCGACAAATTTCACGACTTTCCGTGGCGGGATGCTGCAGCCGCCCTCGACCGGTGGAAGGAGGGACGGACCGGCTACCCGATCGTTGATGCGGGCATGCGACAACTGCTCGAAACGGGTTGGATGCACAACCGGGTTCGAATGATCGTGGCGTCGTTTCTGACGAAGGACCTGATGATCCACTGGCGGCATGGCGCGCGCTGGTTCTGGAACCGGCTTGTGGACGCCGACCTGGCCAGTAACACATTCAACTGGCAATGGACGGCCGGATGCGGGGCCGACGCGCAGCCCTTCTTTCGGATTTTCAATCCCGTTTCGCAGTCCGAGCGCCACGACCCGTCGGGCGACTACATCCGGCGGTACGTGCCGGAGCTTGAGCCCCTCCCCGACGACGTGCTGCATGCGCCCTGGCAGGCGTCAGACGCGCGGCTGGAGGCGCTGGGCGTTACCTTCGGCACCGATTATCCACGCCCGATGGTCGATCACGCCGAGGCACGAGAGCAGGCCCTGGCCGCGTACGAAACGGTGAAGTAGCGTGGAGGGAGGTAAGCGTTGGACGCCTGGACGCGTGGGTGCTTGGAAGCACAGAGGGTTGGAGCCGTATTCACGTTTGAGTTCGGTTTTGGAATGGATCCTCAGATCTCATGGGGGACCAGGTTGAGGATTTTGACGACTTGCGGGTGTATCGGGCGGTGTTTCGGCACTCGATGACGATTTTCGACCTGTCGACGGAGTGGCCCAAGGAAAAACGGTGCGCGCTCACAGATCGGATTCGTCGGTCCTCCCGGGCGGTCTGCTCCAACATTGCCGAGGCATGGAGCAAGCGGCGCTACGAGGCGCATTTTGTCAGCAAGCTGAGCGATGCAGAGGGGGAAGCCGTCGAGACGATCACGTGGCTGGATTTTGCTCACACCTGTGAGTACCTGCACGCTGATGATCACGACGAACTGCGCGCCGAAGACCGCAAAATCCGTGGCGGGCTCGTGAACATGATGAAGAACCCGGATCCGTGGTGTGGCCCCTCCGCCCTCCGCGACCCCGATGTCCCGTACGAATCCGATACAGATCCTCAGACCGAGAACTGAGTCGACAGCTTCTGCACCCTCAACGCGTCCGGAGCCTCCAGGTCTCCATGCATCCAGCGCGTCCATGCGTACGGGCTTCCGCACCGCCATCCGATTCATTACACATCATCACACAGCCGACCGAGCGCAGTGACGACCCTCGAATTTCCCTCCGACCTCGACCACGCCGCCGACACGGTCTTCGACTGGCACGCCCGCCCCGGGGCCTTCCAGCGGCTGACGCCCCCGTGGGCCCCGGTGCGGCTGGAGCGGTTTGAGGGCATTCGGGAAGGGGATCGCGCCGTGCTGCGAATGGGCCCCGGGCCGCTGGCGCTGCGCTGGGTAGCCGAGCACCACGATGTCATCGAGGGCCGACAGTTCTGCGACCGGCAGGTACAGGGACCGTTCGCGCACTGGGATCACACGCACCGCTTCGAGCCGGATGGGGAGGACCAGTGCCACCTCGTCGATCGCATCGAGTATCAGCTTCCCGGGGGGGCAGTTGGGGAGGTCCTCTCCCCGTGGCTGGAGCCGGAACTGGAGCGCCAGTTTGCGTACCGCCATCGCGTGACGCGCCGGGACCTGGCCCTGCATCACCGATATGACGCCCTCGACCGGTCCCTTACAGTGGCCGTCAGTGGCACCTCCGGCCTCGTGGGGTCACAGCTTGTGCCGTTCCTCACGACCGGGGGGCACACGGTGAAGCGCCTCGTCCGCTCCGGGCCCACAGGCCCCGGTGAGGTGCTGTGGAATCATCAAACGGGTCAGATCGAGGCCGAGAAGCTGGAAGGTATCGACGCCGTGATTCACCTGGCCGGCGAGAGTGTATTCGGCTTCTGGACGGACGCGAAGAAGCGCCGCATCTACGACAGTCGGGCGGACGGCACGCGTCTGCTGGCGGAGGCGCTGGCGGGCCTCGACGACCCGCCGGACGTGTTCGTGTCGGCCTCGGCGGTCGGGTACTACGGCGACCACGGCACCGACGTGGTAACCGAAGAAAGCAAGCCGCGCGAGGAGGGCTTTTTGACGAGCGTCTGTCGGGCCTGGGAGAGGGCCACGGCGCCGGCCTCCGGCGCGGGCATTCGCACGGTGCAGGCGCGCATCGGGGTCGTGCTGAGCCCGGCCGGGGGTGCGCTCCAGCTTCAGGCGCCGGCCTTCTGGCTCGGATTGGGCGGGCGTATCGGGCCGCCGGACCAGTTTTTCCCCTGGATTGCACTCGACGATGTGGTCGGGGGGCTTTACCATTTGCTCTGGCAGGAGGACGTGTCCGGCCCCGTCAACCTCACGGCGCCCAATCCGGCGCGGATGGACACGTACGCGGACACCCTGGCCCACGTGCTGAACCGGACGGCCCGCTTCCATCTACCCGGAAATCTCGTTCGGGGGCTGGCAGGTGAGATGGCAGAAGAGATGTTGCTGAAGAGTGCCCGCGTCGTTCCTCAGCGGCTCACTGAGAGCGGGTACGACTTTGGGTTCGGGGAACTGCACCCAGCACTCCGGCACGTCCTGGGACGTACTGGGCCCAAGAACAACGGGGCAGTAGAGACGGAGCCACGTTCCTAGCGTTCTCCGCTGGTGGGTCCCCCACGTCCATCCGGTTACACGGCCAACCCCAACCCGCCCGTCTTGGCATTACAGCTGTTCCGCCACGCCCATCTGTACGGCATTATAGACCTGTACCCGGTAGCAGTTTTTGCAGGTGAGCATAACGGCGGGAAATCCCATGCTGGGATCGACGGTGCCCTTCGAATCGATCGCCGGCATCACGTGGAGCCGTTCCTGGAGGCCCCACCGGACTTCGCCACACGTCGGGCAGGTCATTTCGGAGGAGCGGTCACGAATGGTGTCAATGATTTTTTGCTTCTGCTTGTCCGTTAGGGGCTCGCTCGACATTGTGGACACAAGGTTGATGAAGGGAGACGAGAAGCCAGCAACACGGTCAGCCGGCACCGAAAAATGGAGTAGGGAACTGTCTAAGAAATTTATCAGACAGTGGTTTGTTCGGGGACGTGGAAATCGGAAGCCTATGCTAATGGTTGGAGAGCCTCGGACACGGAATCGAGGAGACCGGTGCCGCGAATGAAGGCGAGACTCTCGTCAATGTCGTTCTCGAAGAGATAATCTTCCTCGCGGTGGGGAATGATCTCGCGCACGTGCTGGTGGGCGACCTCCACGCCGCGTCCCGGTCGCAGCGGCAGGCGGTAGTCGAGGGCCTGGGCCGCCGTGAGCAGCTCAATGGCCAACACGCGCTCCACGTTGTCGAGGATGTCGAGGAGCTGCACGGCTCCGATGCTGCCCATGCTCACGTGGTCTTCTTGGCCCAGGCTCGTAGGAATCGAGTCGACGGAGGCCGGGTGGGCGAGGCTCTTGTTCTCGGAGACGAGTGCGGCGGCGGTGTACTGGGGAATCATGTAGCCGGAGTTGAGGCCCGTGTCCTCCATCAGCAGCTCGGGCAGGCCGTCGTGCCCCTCCAGGAGCAGGTAGATGCGGCGCTCGGAGATGCTGGCGAGCTCGGCGAGGGCGATTCCGGCGTAGTCGAG
>CAYULG010000107.1:0-8640 GCA_964445365.1 uncultured Salinivenus sp.
GACGAGGACGGCACGATGGCCCGCGTCCCCCAGCTCCGTGAGATGGCCACCGACCTGGACGTGCCGCTCATCACCATCCAGGACTTGATCGCCTACCGGCGCCAGAACGAGCAGCTCGTGAGCCGGGAGGCGGAGGCCACGCTCGACACGGCCTTCGGCACCTTTCGGGTGGTGGCCTACCAGGAGACGCTCACGGGCGACGTCCATCTCGCCCTCATCAAAGGAGAGTGGGACGAGACCGAGCCCGTCCTCGTACGGGTCCACTCGCAGAATGCCCTCGGCGACGTGCTCGCCGCCCGCCACGAGGAGTACAGCGAACAGCTGGCCGAGGCCCTGCTCCGCATCGAGCACGAAGGACAGGGGGCCGTCCTCTACATGATGCAGAGCAACCACGGCGAGGGCCTGCTCTCCAAGCTGCGCGACATGGAGCGCCGACAGTCGCAGGACGCCCCCGAGCCGACCGACGCGTCCCTCGACATGGACCACCGTGATTACGGCATCGGCTGCCAGATTCTCCGCGACCTCGGGATCCGCAAGCTGCGCCTGCTCACCAACAATCCCCGCAAGCGCCTCGGCCTTGCCGGCTACGGGCTCGACCTCGTGGATCAGACGCCCATCGAGCTGCCTGAGGCCGCCGCCGACCAGCTCTCGGAGCTCGCCGCGGACCGCCTCACCCCCCTCCTCATGGACCTGCTCCAAAGCAATCCGTAGACCTGCCAGGTCTGGGCATCACAGGACGACCGTCGCCGATTTCGGCCCTTCCGCTGTCGTTCCCCTGGTTTCCGCGCTGTGCTTCAAGAAGTTCGGCGCCGCTTCTTCCGCTGATTACCCCCGCACGCTCAGACCTTCGTCACGGGTTCCCGATCGGCCGACAAATTCTGAGGGCCTTTGTACCGGGAGTTGACTCGACACTTCGACTTGAACACGTACGACGCCCATGAGTCGCGACCAGATCTTCAAGATCATCTACGCCGCCATCGCCATCTTCGGCACCTACCTCACGGTCATCCGGCTTTTAGCAGGCGACTGGGTGGCGGCGCTCTGGCCCCTGGCCATCGTGGCCTTCTGCGCCTACCGCCTCGTTACGATGGACGGTGATCTTGAGTAGTGCCCCCTCGACGAACGGGGCTCTACTGCCGCCGACTGCTCGGTTCCGAGCGTGAACAGGAGAAGGGAGGAATCGGAGAGAGGCGGCTGACGGGCGTGTCAGTGCCACGACAGTAGCGTCTTTGCCCTGAACTCAGCCGCGATCATTGTGTCGCAGTACGAACCCGCTCCACTGTGGCAGAATGAGTTGACAGAGCGGGAAACAGGATTCGTCTCATTTCGTCGGCGGCGGTCGGCCGACAGCGGTCTTCCCTCAACCTCGGCCCTCGCGCCAACGCCCCCACTCTCCCGTTCTCCCATTCCCTACAGGCAAACCGAGCGAGGCGAGCGGAGAGTCACTCCCCGTTCAATCAACCCGGCAATGACTGGTGCTTACGACTCCGGGAACTTGATCGTGCACCCGATCGACTTGGTCGTCGTCGGCTCAATCTCGTCCCCCGCCGTCATCGCCTCGATCGCCGTCTGGATGTAGCGCTTCTCCACGGCACTCGCGTCGCGGGGGCTATCGTCGATCGCGCCACGGTAAACCAGTTCCATGTCGCCGTTGAAGAGGAACAGGTCGGGCGTCTTCGTAGCGCCAAACGCACTCGCCATCTCCGCGCCCTGGTCGTAAACGTAGGGAAACTGGTAGCCTTTCTCTTCGGCGCGGGCCTTCATGTCGGCCATGCTCTCGCCGTTGTTTCGGATGGCCGCGTTGGAATTAATCCCAACCATACCGACGTCGTTCTCCGCGGCGGTCTCGGCGACATCGTTGTAGCGGTCCTCCCACGCCTTCACCCAGGGACAGGTGTTGCAGGTAAACATGACGAGGAGGCCGTTCTCCTTCGCGGCGCCCGCCAGGGTATGGGTCTCGCCCTTCGTGTCCGTCATCTTCACGTCCGTCATCGGGGCCGTGCTCCCGATGGACAGCTTGTCCGCCGGGAGCGTGAACGCGGCGAGGACGAGGACCGCAAGGGCGAGCAGGCCGGTGGTGGTGCGGGTCGGAAGCATGGGTCGTGGGACAGTTGATGAGCACGAGCCGGAGGGATGCGGGCATGAAATCACCCGTAATCGCACCGTGTAGAAGTCCCCGTTCCGACGCGATGTTCCGGGTAGACCTTTCCAATCCGTAAAATCGTGTCGTCATTTTGACGTACGCCCACCCCGCACAGAACCATGCACGTTCGTCCCCGCGTCCCCGGTCCATTCTCGGTCTCCCCGCATAGCCGAAGGCGACGGAGCTTCTCACCGTTTTACATTGGATCGTTTCGTTGAAACTTCGCTCACTCGGCAGGACCACCGTTTCCAGCATTCAGACGTGATCCGATGGATTACGTATCACGTCCCGTCAGCGGTGCCGTACCGCGGGCGCGACCTCACGTCACGAAGTTGATCAGCCCCGCCGTTTCGACCCCCACGAGTACGAGGAAGGCCGCGTAGAGCACCAGGAGGGCCACCGCCTCGTACCGCTCCAGCGACTCGTTGGTACGGAGGATGACGAAGAGTGCGATGGTGGCGACGGCGAGAATGCCCATCATGGGCACGGCCGCCGAGAAGTTGACCGTCGAGGACCCGGCAATCATAATGCCCACGGGCACAGCCACCAGCAGGTCGAAGATGTTGCTGCCCAACACGTTGGCGAGGCTCACGGTGCCGCGGCCGCCGCGGGCGGCCCGCACGCTCACAAACATGTCCGGCAGGCTGGTCCCGGCGGCCACCACGGTGAGGCCCCACAGGAAGGAGGGTGTCCCGAAGTAGTCGCCGAATCCGACTGCCGCCCGAACCAGGCCTTCCGTGCCCAGCAGGATGAGAAGCAGGCTGGCACTGAGCTTGAGCCAGTCCCAGACGGGCTCGAGGTGGGTGGGCGGCGTCTCGGCCGTATGATCCCGAACCGCCAGGAACTGGAGGTAGAGGTATAGCCCGTAGAACCCAATCGGAATCAGCGCAAGGGGCCGAGTCATCAGCCCGACGAGATTGGGGTCCGGGACCGGATTGTACAGGGCCGCCAGTGCGAAGGTTAGCATCAGCACGGCCACCGACGTGACGTAGAACTGAACATCCTTAAAGACGAGCAGGCGCCCGGACTCCATGCGGCCGCCCACCAGCCCGGCCACGCCGGGGATGATCAGGATGTTGAACAGGGCGGATCCTACGACCGACGACACGCCCAGGTCGAACGTACCGTGGATGAGCGTGGCCAGCACCGTGCTCGACAGCTCCGGGAAGCTGGACCCCACCGCCGTAATGAGCGCCCCCTGCACCACCGCCGGGAGCTGGTGGTAGGTGGCGAGGCGCCGGGATGCGCCTTCCAACATTCCGCTTCCAATCCAACAGATGGCTGTGCCCCCGGCCACGTATCCGAGATACAGAAGTAGCTGCATGCGCAGAACGAACCCCGTCGCTCAGTGGGTTGAGAGGTGGAGATGCAGGCTGCCCGTTTTGTACCTTGCCGATGGCGACGTCCGCACCGCTCCGAACGCTCGCCGGAACTGCACTGCCCCATTATAAAAAAGAATTGGACTGCTACCAACACCCATGATCCAACTCGACGACCGCCGCGCCCGCCCCTTCCTCGACGACGACGCCCTCGACGCCCTCTGGCCGGAGGTAACGGATGCCCACGAGGCCGTCCTCGACAAAACAGGAACCGGCAGTGATATGCTGGGCTGGCGCGACCTCCTCCTCGACCCCGACGACGCGCTGCTGGAAGACGTCGAAACGACCGCCGCCCGCCTCCGCCGCGACGCCGACGTGCTCCTGTGCCTCGGCATCGGCGGCTCGTACCTCGGCGCACGCGCCGTCATCAGCGCCCTCACCCCCTACCTCACCTCCCACGCCGGGGACCCGTCCGACGAGGACGACGTGGACGGCGCAAGCGCGGACCCAACCTCTCCTCCTGAAATTCGCTTCGCCGGGCACCACACGAGCGGGGCCTACCTCCAGGAGCTTCTCGCCGACCTGGAGGGAAAGTCCGTCTTCGTCAACGTCATCTCCAAGAGCGGCACCACCCTCGAAACGGCCCTTTCCTTCCGCGTCGTCCGCGAGTGGATGGCCAACCAGTACGACGATCCCGCCGACCGCACGATCATCACGACGGACAGCGACCAGGGCGCCCTCAATGCCCTCCACGAGACCCACGACTTCTACAAGAAATACGTGATCCCCGACGACGTGGGCGGGCGCTTCTCCGTGCTCACGCCCGTGGGCCTGCTCCCCATCGCCGCCGCCGGGATCGACGTGCGCTCCTTCTTCTACGGGGCCGTCTCCGCCTGCGAAACCATCAGTGCCGACGACGAGCACGACGCCCTCCGCTACGCCGCGCTCCGGTATCTCTTCCTGAACGACGGGTACGACGTGGAGGCGCTCGCCGTCTTCGAGCCGAAGCTTCGCGACGTGGGCCGCTGGTGGCAGCAGCTCTTCGGCGAGAGCGAGGGCAAGGAGGGAACGGGGCTCTTTCCCACCGTCGCCCAGTACACCACCGACCTCCACTCGCTGGGCCAGTACATGCAGCAGGGCCAGCGCACCCTCATCGAGACGTTCCTGCTGCCGGAGACGGATCCCGGTGACCTCGCTGTTCCGGAGACGGACACCGACGTGGACGGCCTCAACTACGTCGCCGGCAAGACGATGGCCGACGTCACGCAGGGTGCCTACGACGGCACCGCCCAGGCCCACGCCGACGGCGGGGTCCCCAACGTCACCCTCCGCTTCGACGAAATCGCCCCCGGCCCCCTCGGCGAACTGCTCTACTTCTTCGAACACGCCGTCGCCGTCAGCGGCTACCTGCTCGGCGTCAACCCCTTCAATCAGCCCGGCGTCGAGGACTACAAGCGGGAGATGTACGACCGACTGGGGCGGTGACTATATCGTTTTCATGGCTTGAGCGCAGCTCAAGAAGGGGTGTGAACACATTCCACATTCCTGTGGATAACCCGTGGATAAGTGGATAACCCCCCCTTGACAACTTGTGTCCGATTTTTTGCCCATCGGCCGCGGTGCATAACTTGGGGGGCTGTCCACAGCCATCCGCACGTTCTCCACACTGTGGATAGCCGTGTATAACTATGTCGATCATTTCGACTCTCGGCTGTGGATAACTGTGGAAACGTGGAAAACACCCCTGATTTCGCCGTCTCACGCCGTGTACCGACTTCAGAATGGATGGAAACTGTGGATAACCCCGTGAACGACCGTCCCACCTATCCACAACCGTCATCGATCATTGTGGGCGGTTCGATTGTCCACATTTCCACACGACCAACAACAACAACCACATCTTTTTTAAAATCCCGGGGTGCTTTATTCATAGCAGGGCTGTGTGGATAACTTAACCGATCAGTCATATGCCCAACAAACCATCTCCACTCACCGCACAACTGCCCCTTATCGATATACGCATGTATATCACTAGATCTGAGCGACATATTCTCCTTCGGTAATATGTCGCTCGAACGCTCAGGAAAGAAGCATTCCTTCGATTAGAAGAATGCGATCGTCACCTCAGCACCGGCCTCTTCTTGGCTCTTATCCAGACCACTCCCCAAAATCACAAGAGGGTCTCCCTACTTGTAACCTCATCCACATGAAGCTGATCAAGTGAGTACAGGCCCCTTAGCTCATCAAGCTACTAGCGTTAGCAAGAACGGGAATCCGTCATGTGTATGGAGACCTCAACGTGGGAAAGCAACAGAACCAATCCACTCCTCAAGGAACTCCCGTACAACGTTGAGGCGAGCACTGAGGGTAGATCCTCTTGAGCCTGCAAAGCGGTCGCCAGTCCCTCCGGCGGAGGACAATCAGGGCAAGCCCGAGAGCCCTCCCACCGAGGGATTGATCACGATAGCGCGACTCTTTACTTCCATTGCACGGCCCACACATTTTCACCATCGCTCCGAAGCCACACAGCTCCCTCGCCCGCTGTACTTCGAACTGACGCTCCGCTTGTCCGCCACCGCTCCAGCACCTTCTCATCGGGCATCCCAAACCGGTTCGACTGCCCGACGCTCACCACCGCCCGCGTCTCCTCTGAGGAATCTACAACTGCTTCCACAAACGGCCTCGTGCTGCTCGTGGACGATCCGTGATGGGGGACCTTCACGACTCGGCTTTCAAGTTGCTCGCCATACGAACGAACGAGGTCCCGCTCGGCTTTGGCCTCGACGTCTCCCGGCAGAAGCACATCTGTGTCGCCGTAGGCTAGGTGCAGAACCACCGACCGCCCGTTTTCGCTGTCGATTCCTCGTTTTGACGGGGCGGCGGGAGGACCTAGCACCTGTAGCCGGGCCTCGCCGACACGTAAAACACGCCCCCGGTCCACCGCCTGCCCCGGAATGCCGTGCCGCTTCATCAGGCGCCGCGTTCGCTCGTACAGATCCGTGTCCACCTGCTGGCCGCTGTGGAGAACGCGTCCGACCGACACGGTCGTTAGGATTGAGGGCAGGCCCCCAAGATGATCGCTATCTGGATGCGTGACGACAAGGACCTCCAGATGATTAATGCCACGCTGTTTCAGGTATGGAAGCACCGAGTATGCCGCCGCACTGCTCCCTCCGAATGATCGTGGACCGGTATCCACCATCACGTGCTTGCCGCTGGGGGTCGACACCAGAAGTGCGTCACCTTGCCCCACATCGAAGAACAAGAGATCAAGCGTCGCCCCCGCGTTTTGACTGGTAATGTCGGCCCATACCCCCCCCGTGGCCAACAGCAGCGCGCACAGAAGGGACCGCCACCGGAGCCGGGGGCGCGGCCACTGCGCCAAGCCCACAACCCCCGCCGTTAGTGCACCGAGGGTCCAGGCTTCCGGGTTGGCCATCCGAATGCCCGCCCAAGAAAACCACTCGGTTCCCCACCGTGAAACAAACAGAAGCCCCTCCACAAACAAGTCGGCTGTGCTCCCAAAGACAGCTCCCACCATTGGCCACAGCCCCCCGACCATCTCCATCGCCAGTGCTGATGAGAGCGCCAGACCCGTGCAGGGAATACCCACCACATTGAGCAGGAGCCCGGCGGCCGACACCCAGCCGAAGTGGTAGAGCAGCACCGGGGCCGTCCCGAGCATTGCCGCCGCCGAGACAGTGACCATCGACACCAACCACTCCGTCGCGCTGGCCGCCTGCCACGCGTCCGGTACCGCCTCCAAAAACCGCGGATTGAGCGTCACAATGCCCGTGACGGCCGCCATCGACAACTGAAATCCCACATCAAAGAGCGCCGACGGGCGGACGGCCAGGAGCACCAGCGCCGCCACACCAAGTGTATTTAGCGGATGGGCCGATCGTTGAAAAAGAACCCCCCCGATGAGGAGCGTCGACATCACGACCGCTCGCACGACTGAGGGTCGTCCCCCTGTCAGGAGCGTATAGAGGCCCAGCACGGCCACGGTAAGTACTGCCCGGCCCACCTCCACGGTCCGCCAGCGGAGCCGAAAGCGCATCAGGAGGGGACGAAGCAACACGTACAGCACCATGCCCACGAGGAAAACGTGCAGGCCCGACACGGCCAGAAGGTGCATCAGCCCCGTTCGCGCAAACCGCTCCCGCTGGGCGTCAGTGATGCGGCTCCGATCGCCGAGGAGTAGCGCCTGGAGGACGGCCTGCCCGTCCTTGCTCGGAACGTACCGAAGAATCTGTCGCCGGACGTACTCTCGGACGTGCACTACCACGTTGGTCAACAGCCCTCGGTCCCGGCTCATGACTGTGACAGCCGACGGGGTCCCCACGTATGTCGTACAGCAGGTGCCTCGTCGGTTCAAGTAGGCTGCGTAGTCGAAGCCCCCCGGGTTGCGCTGACCGGGTGCGGGCTGAACTTCTCCCCGCAGGCGAACGCGATCCCCTTCGTACACGCGAGGGAAGGACCGGGACGATTCTTGCCAAGGGGAGGGCCGGAGCGTGACGCGTACCTGTCCCTCTACCGTCGTCGTGTCGTTGGAAGCGGCCGCCGTGTCTACAGTTACAGTGAAGCGCGTCCCTGACGTTGAGCGCTCCGGCGCGTCCTGCACGACACCGCTAATTAGTAGAGGTTGGTTCTCCGTTGCCGTGGCCACAGCCTTTAAGGCCCGGGGCGATGGCGCATCGTGCCCCGCGTGGCGGGCCCCACCCGCGCTGACCACCATCAGAAACACCGCCCCGATCCGCCCGAGCGGGGCGAGCGTTACCATCCGTCGGCGGTCCCACCACTGCATCCCGCAAAACAGCACGAGACCCGCCCCGACCCCGCTGCTCCAGAAGAACATTCCCACGCCGATCCCCGCCGCATCCAGCACCACACCGACGGCAAATGCTCCCGCGACCAATAGCGCCGGATAGGCCGACCAGTGAATCGATGAATCAGGACGCATGGGACCGAGCCTTTTAGTGACATCACTCGTCCCACAGACACATCTTTCCTTTCAGTCCTAACTTTGCTTCATTGCCCAGTCGAATCTGATCTCCAGTGACTTGCTCCTGTTATTTGCAAGAGTGGATTCTCAAAAGAAAAACCCGCGACTCGTAAACCCTTCATGGATCCACAAAGGCCCGGATCGACCGTCTTCAGATATAGTAGTCACTACAG
>CAYULG010000108.1:0-8514 GCA_964445365.1 uncultured Salinivenus sp.
TGAAGCTCGAGCAGCGCGTGGCCCACGAGCGGCTCGCCCGCATCTGCTTCATCGATTACGATCGCGAGATGGCGCTGGTCGCCGAGCGGCCCGCAAAAGGCGGTGAGGACGAGATCATCGGTGTGGGACGCCTTACGCAACTCCCGGGCCGCGATGAGGCGGAGTTTGCCATGTTGGTGATTGACGAGTACCAGGAGGAGGGCATCGGTACCGAGCTCCTGCGGCGTCTCGTGCAGGTTGGTGAGGACGAAGACCTCGACCGCATTACCGCCGACATCCTCGAGCAGAATCAGGCCATGCAGCGGGTCTGCGAGAAGCTGGGCTTTGACCTGGTGCGGGGGGACGAAGGGGACATGGTAAAGGCCGTGAAGCCGCTGGCGGACTGAATTCGTGTCCTCTTCCCGCCGAGGTCCACCGGCGGATTCGGGTTGAGAGAGGAGGGAATGATGTCTACGTTGCAGAGAACCAGCGGGACGCTTGCCCCTCTCCTCCACCCCCATGCTCCTCGGTTTGTTCGTCCGGTTGAGAGAACGAGTGCTGCTGGCGGCACCGCTTTGGGTGTTGCTCCTGGCGACTGGTCCGGCGGCGGCCCAGCCGCCCGACTCCGCTCGCTCGGTTTTCGGCACGCCGGTCGTGCGCACGATTTCCCCGCAGGCCTACGACGGCAACGGGCAGGTGTGGGACGTCGCCCAGGACGGACGCGGCCTCCTCTACATCGCCTCCAGCTACGGCCTGCAGCAGTACGACGGCGCCCGGTGGCGCTACCTGCCCACCGCCAACGAGACGACGCCCTGGGCCATTGCCCGCACCACGGCGGGCACGCTCTACGTGGGAGCGCGAAATGAGCTGGGGCATTACCGCCCCGACTCGCTGGGCCGTCTCACGTACCGCTCGCTGTTGGGGCGCGTGCCGTCGGGCCAGCGCCCCGTGGGCAACGTGCGGGACGCGGTAGCGACCGAACAGGCTGTATTCTTTCGGGCCGAGACCGGCGTGCTGCGCTGGCCCGGGCCCGACACCGCCGACTCCCTGCAGGTCGTCGCCGATTCATCGGCAACGGGGCTCTTTCAGTGCCGCGATGCCTCCTACGTGCACCGGGCCGGCGACCGGCTGTACCGGATCGAAGGCGCGACGCTCGTCCCGGTGGACGGCACGGCCCGTCTCGCGGACGCGACCGTGGTCGACCTGATCCGAAACGCCGAATCGGCCGGCTGTCAGGTAGCGACCGAACGGCAGGGCCGCTTCCGAATCACGCCCGCCGGGCTGGCGCCGCTCGCCTGGCCGGCCGGGCCGCTGGACGAACCGGTTCAGGACGTTGCCCGCGGCCCGGAGGGCGCCCTGGCGGTGGCAACCAACTCGAGCCTGCGGCTGGTAGGCCCCCGCGGACAGATCCAGGAGCTGTCTCGGGGCGATGCCCTTCCGGACGGCAATCTCGGAGCCCTCTACCTCAGCGACCGGCACGCCCTCTGGGTGGCCACGAACTCGGGCGTCGCGCGGGTCGCCTGGCCTGATCCGGTCTCCCTCCTTCGAGAGCCGCCGGCTCTCCAGACGACCATGTCGACGATTGCGCGCCATGAGGGCCGGCTCGTCGCCGCCACCCGGGACGGCGTCTGGCAGATCGACCCAAAACCGGCGCGACAGCTCGCCGAAACGGGGGACACCTTCGATCTGCTGTCGACCGGGACCGGGCTCCTCGTTGCCAGCCGCGACGGGCTGGCCGTGGTTCGGGACGGCCAACCCCGCTTTTTGACGGAAAGCATCGCATACGAACTCCATCGGGGCCGCCACGCCGCCGACGTCGTGTACGTGTCCCAGTACCAGGATGGCCTCCTCCGCCTCCGGCGACGCGGCGGCCAGTGGCAAATTGCGGACCGGACGGACCGAATCGACGCCCCCATCTACACGATCGCCGAGGACACTGGGGGCCGTCTCTGGCTCGGCGCCGGGCACCGCGGCCTCCTTCGCCTCGACGCGGCAGGCGCCGATCTGGACGCGGCCCCGCTCGCCCGCTTCGACACGACCGACGGCCTCCCGGGCCCAAATTTCAACTACTCGCTTCAGCTCGGCGACTCGCTGCGGTTCATTACCGCCCAGGGGCTCTACCGGGTTGCGGACTCGTCTTTCGCCCCCGACGAGGCCTTCGCCCCGGCCTACGCCGACGACGTGTATCGCCACTGGCCGGTGGTGCCGGGCCCGGACGAATCGGTCTGGATGGACTTCGGCGGCCGCAAGTTTGGCGTCGCGACCGGCTGGCCGGACGGCCCCGTCCGCTGGACGGCCCGGCCCTTCCGCCGACTCGCCGACCTCGGAGACGTGCAGGCGATCTATCCCGACGCGGCCCGAGACAGCCTCGTCTGGATCGCCGCCGAAAACAGCGTGGTGCGCCATGACCGGCGCCTGGAACGCTTCGGCGGCCACGCCCAGTCCGTCGAGACCCTCGTTCGGGGCGTTCGCACTCGGGGCGACTCGCTTCTCTACGGCGGCGACACCGAAGCGGCGGCCCTGCCGGCCGACGTCGGATTCGAGCACGCCAATCTCCGCTTCGAGTTCGGGGCCACCAGCTACGAGCAGATCGAGGGCCCCACCCACAACTGGGACCGGCCCCGCCAGTACCGCTGGCGCCTGGACGGGGTCGACGCCGGCTGGACCGACTGGACGACGGAGCCCCAGGCCGACTACACGAACCTGCCACCCGGCACCCACACGATGCACGTCCAGACCCGCAATCTCTACCACGTCGTTGGCGAGGAGGCCCAGCTTACCGTCACCGTGTTGCCGCCCTGGTACCGCACGTGGTGGGCGTACGGTGGGTACGGGCTTATGGGCCTGCTCCTTGTCGCCGGGGCCGTACAGTGGCGCACGCGCCGGCTGCGGCGTCGGCAGCGTGAATTGGAAGCCACGGTGGACGAGCGAACCGAGGCGCTTCGGAAAAAGAACGAACAGCTTGCCGAGCAAACCGAAAAGCTAAAGGCCCTGGACGCGGCAAAGGATCGCTTTTTTGCCAACCTGAGCCACGAGTTCCGCACGCCGCTTACCCTCGTCCGAGGGCCCGTGCAGGAGGTGCGCGAGGCCCTTGAGCGCGGAACGCTCGACCCCGCCGAACAGACTGACCAGCTGGCGATCGCCGAACGCAACGCGGCCCGACTCCAGCGCCTCATTGATCAGATTCTGGGGCTGGCGCGCCTGGAGGCCGGGACGTACGAGCTGGCGGCCCGCCCCACGGCGCTCTCGGAAGCGGTGCCGCGCCTAGTGCGTCAGTTTGAGCCGCTGGCCGAGCGGCACGCCCTTGCGCTCACTGTGGAGACGGAGACGGTCCACGGGGACGCCGATCCGGCATACGTGGACCGCGAGGCCCTGGAGCACGTGGTGGGCAACCTGCTGTCGAACGCGATCAAGTTTACTCCCGAGGGCGGCCGGGTACGCGTCACGATCGCCGAGGCCGCCGACCACGTCACCGTCGCTGTGGGCGACACCGGTCCCGGCATTCCGGAGGCCGAGCGAGAGGCCATCTTCGACCGCTTCCAGCAAGTCGACGACACCGTCACGCGTGAGCAGGAGGGCACCGGCATCGGCCTCGCGTTCGCCCAGGATCTCGTGACGTTGCACGGGGGAACCATCACCGTCGAGAGCACCGAGGGTGAGGGCACCACGTTTACCGTGCGCCTCCCCCGGGGCGCCGATCACCTCAGCGACGACCAGATCGCCCAGGGGACGACCGCCTCCCCTCGGCCGTCCGACGAGGCAGAACCGCCGGCCGAGCCCGCCGACGAAGAAAGAGTACCGTCTGCCTTGTCCCCGTCGTCCCTCGATTCGCAATCCCCGTCCCCCTCATCCCCCTCCGAACGAGCCCCGGCGCCCGACCCGGGCTCCACGCCGGCCGAGCAATCACAAAGGGACTCAGATGATCGATCCAAAGTCGTACTGATCGTCGATGACAACGCCGACGTGCGCCGGTACGTGCGGTCGATCCTGGAGCCGACGTTCACGGTGCTGGAGGCCGCCGACGGGGCGGACGGAGCTACGGTGGCCCGCGAAGAGTTACCGGATGTCATCCTGGCGGACGTCATGATGCCGTCGGTCGATGGACACGAGATGACGCGCCGCCTGAAAGAGGATCCCGAAACCGAGGCCATCCCCGTCATCATGGTGACTGCCCGCGCCGAGACGAGCGACGAGGTGACGGGCCTGCAGGTGGGGGCCGACGACTACGTGACCAAGCCCTTCGACGCCGACGTGCTGCGGCAGCGGGTGGGCGGGGTGCTCACCCTCCAGGAGCGTCTGCGCCGCCGGCTGACGGAGGAGCTTCGGGAGGAAGGACCGAAGAAGGCCGCTGAGCCCGACGAGCGTCCCGAGATCGTACGGGAGGCCCGTCGAGTGGCCCGTGATCACCTCACCGACCCGGATTTCAACGTGGAGGCCCTCGCCGGGGAGATGGCCATGAGCCGGTCCACCCTCTACCGCCGTCTCAGCGACGCGAGCGATCACACCCCGTCGTCGCTCCTCACGTCGGTCCGCATCGAGAAGGCGCGCGAATTACTGAAGGAGGGGGAACCGGTCACGCAGGTCGCCTACGCTGTAGGCTACGAGCGGCTCTCCACCTTCAGCAGCGTCTTCAAAGAACACGTGGGCGAGTCGCCGAGCGCGATTGGAGCGACGACGCCCTGAACGCTGCCCCATGTCGCGTCTGGAGCAGGCGTAAATTTTTTTGGATTCTACGCCGCTCCGAATGAGTTTTAAAGTAGCCATGCAACGTGAATGGAAGGATTTGCAACCTGAGTGCAAGCAGTTCTCGGGCGCAGTGCCGTTTCTGATCCCTGTCGAATGGTTAGGCTCATTGTTCCGGATGGACGACCGCTCGACGCCCGGTGTCTTCGATGACGGACGCACCCATTGCATGACTCCTCCTGACTCCTCAACTGGATCGTCGGATCTATCAAATCGGGATTCGTCTCCCGACGCCGGGGAAGCAGGAGGCGACGGGGGCGGGGCGCCTCCTTCAGCCAGCGTCATTACGACGTCTATCGACGCGCTTCGAGCCATTCTGCCCTCATCGCCTTCGCCCGAGGGTACCGACGAGGACGGTGCCGACGAGGAGGGAGGGGGGCATTAATCTCACGCCACTACTCACACTCGCAACAGCCGCTTCTCCCCATGCGCGATTTAGTCGACGCCCCTTGCCTCAGTGCCTTTGCCGACAGCGAAGGATCAACCTTCACCCTGCGCACCGCCGACGATGCGGAGCTCGTCCTCGACGAGGTGGACACCCGCCGCAACACCCGCGACGATTGGGAGCGGTTTTCGCTCCTTCTTCGCGGCCCGTCCGACGAGCACGTCGAGAGCGGCATTCACCGCGTCGACCACCCGCGCCTCGACGCGTTCGACATGAACCTGCGACCGGTGCAGACCATGGATCCGGATCCGGAGACGATGCACTATGAGGCGACCTTCACCCGCCACGTGCCGGACCGCAAGCCGAGTCGGCCGCACGCGGGATCCGCGGAGGCGAATACCTCGCGGCGCGGCTTCTTCGGGAAGCTGGCCGCCGCCATCGGGGGCGCCGGGCTGGTTGGCAGTCTCTCGGGGAGCGACACGGCCCGGGCAGGGTCGCGAGAGGCAGGACTCGGCCCGCCCGACAACCACTACATCGGGGAAATCATTACCGTAGGCTTTAACTACGCCCCTCGGGGATGGGCCCTCTGCGACGGGCAGCTTCTTCCGATCAGCCAGTACAACGCGCTCTTCTCCCTACTTGGCACCGCCTACGGCGGCGACGGACAGACCGACTTCGGCCTGCCGGACCTGCGCGGACGCGTCCCAATCAATCAGGGGGAGGGGGACGGACTCACCAGGCGCGGAATGGGGGATGAGGGCGGCCATGAGCAGGTGACGCTGGACAGTGCTCACATCCCCAGCCACAGTCACAGTCCTTCCCTCCCGGTAAGCACCGACGAAGCCGGCGCCACGGCGCCGGACGGCAACGCGCTCGGCGTGCAGCCCAGCTCTCGCGGAACGGTTCCTTTCTACAACGACGCCGGCAACCGCGACGGATCCATGTCCGTCGATAGCAGCACCGTTGGGGGCGGGACTGCACACGACAACATGCCACCATTTCAAACGGTGAACTACATCATTGCCCTACAGGGACTCTATCCGACGCGTCCTTAGCGCCTGCCGGCTTCGCCGTCCGTTCTGTTTCGGTAGATCGGTTCCCGTTCCATGTCTGCGTCCTCCTTCGCTCCCTTTTCGCCTCCACACACGATTGGCCGTTCGGCCTGGACCGCAGTGCTCTGGGTCCTGCTCCTGGCCGTTTGCGCCCTGCCGGCCCATGCTCAGTACGCGGAGCAGACCGGCAGCGACAACCCGTTCGACGGCATCACCGCCACGTCCACCGCAGCCGCCCTCGACGCCGTGGCCGGCGATTTCGACACCGACGGCGACGTGGACCTGCTCGCCTACGACGGCACCACGGAGCGCTTCTTCGCCAACGACGGCTCGGGCTCGTTCACCGAGCAGGCCGGCAGCGCCAATCCGTTCGACGGCGTATCGCGGGTCTTTGCCACCCGCGGTCGCACCTTCGTTCGCGACGTGGACGCCGACGGCGATCTCGACCTCGTGACGTTCGACTACACGGGCGGCGGCACCGGCGCGCTCGTCCTCGTCGAAAACACCGACGGGTCGACCTACGCCCGCCAAACGGGCCCCGACAATCCCTTCGACGGTCTCCCCGTCTCCGGCAATCACGCCACCGTCGACGCCGTGATGGGCAACTTCAGCGGCGACGACGCCCCGGATCTGCTCGTCTACGACGGCTCCACCGAGCGCTATTACGAAAACGACGGTTCGGGGTCGTTTGCCGAACAGACGGGAAGCGCCAACCCGTTCGACGGCCTGTCGCAGGCGTTTGGCACGAAGGTGACGACACTGGTGCGCGACTTCGATGGCGACGGGGACACGGACCTCGCCTTCCGCGACGGCACCGGCGACGCGACTGCCTGGCAGTATCGGGAAAACACCAGCAGTGGCTTCGTTGCCCGTACCGGTACGGACAATCCGCTCGCCGACGTCGCCGCCGACGCCACCGCAAGCAGCGTCGCCGCCGTGACGGGGGATTTCGACCTCGACGGCGCCCTCGACTTGCTCACCTACGACGACGGCACGCAGCGCTACTACGACGGGGACGGCACGGGCACGTTCACCGAGGAGACGGACAACGCCCAATTGTTCGACGGGGAACGTGCCGATCCTGCTCTTCAGGTCCAGGCCACTACCGTCGTCCGCGACATCGAACCCGACGACGATCCGGACCTGTTGAGGGCCGACGCGCAGAACGACGCCCTCCGCTTCGTGGAGCGCCAAAACACTGACCTCACGCTCACCGACGGCTCGGCCAGCGGGCTCGACTTCGCGGGCCGCGTCTCGCCGGGCACGGACGACAATCCGGTCGGTCTCTTCGCGCTGTCGGCCGACCAATCGGGGGCATCCTTCGACGGAGTTACCGTTACAAACGTCAATGCGGGCGTCTCCGGCATCCGTGCCGCCCGCCTCTACTGGTCGTCGGACCGGACGCTGCAGCCGAGCAGCGACACGATACTCGACGCGGTATCGACGGATGCGTCCAATGCCCCGTCCTCGATTGTCTTCGACGGCTTCAAGCAGTCGATTCCAACCTCGGCCCATCACGTGATTCTGGCGATTGACGTGCAGGCCGGCGCCTCGGGGGAGGTGCAGTTCGAACTGGAGACGGACTCTGACCTGCAGACGCCCGGTGCGGAGATCGCGACGGTCAATGGAAACAACCAGTCGGCCTTCTCGTCGCTTCCACTCTCCAACGAAACGACGGCCCTGCCGGTGGAGATGGCTACGTTTGAGGGGGGGACCACTGAGGACGGCGTGCGGCTGAATTGGCGCACTGCTTCCGAGCAGAACAACGCGGGCTTTCGGGTGGAGAGAAGAGCGCGGGGGCGTGGGAGTGAAGAGAGTTGGACGAAGGTGGGCTTCGTCGACGGCAGCGGCACCACCTCGGAGGTGCAGCGCTACCGGTTTACGGATGAGGATCTGCCCTACGCGGCGGACACGCTGCGCTACCGGCTCCGGCAGGTCGACACCGACGGGACGACGTCGCTCACCGATCCGGTGATCGTGGCCCGCGGCGGCCCCGACGGACTGGAGCTCCTGGGCACGGCGCCAAACCCGGCGCGGCAGCGGGCGACGGTGCGCTACGGGGTGCCGGAGCCGGTTGAGGGAAAAGTGCGGCTGCGGCTCTACGACGTGATGGGGCGGCAGGTGCAATCGGTCGCCACCAGGGCGGAGGCGGGGCGGCACGAGCAAACGCTCGACGTGGGCGATCTGTCGAGCGGGGTGTACGTGCTGCGGCTCACGGCCGGGGGGCAGGCAAAGACCCGCAAGCTCACCGTCGTACGGTAGCCGCCCGGAGGATGGCACTGTCCGGCGGAAAAAGTTGTGCAACAGCCCCGTTGATAAGGGAGGGAGGCAGTGTCCTCTTGCGTTCTTCGTGGC